>JAEWMH010000077.1 GCA_023393235.1 Bacillota bacterium
ATTCTTCCCATGTGTGCTCCCCCTTGCCCTCTAGTTCCGGCTGCCTGCCGATGCCGCCGGCGCATCCACCTTGGCTGCATCCCAATATAAATCTGCAATGACTTCAGCAAGTACACCGGCTGTCCGCTTACATTCCTCCAGCGTGTTGTACACTCCGCCGATTTCGATCAGCACGCTGTTGGGGGACAAGGACTGGTTATATTCCGCATTGCCGTCATGGGCTTCCTTGGCCCAAATTCCCCGGGACAGTCCGGGAATCTTCTTTTCCAGCTTCTCCTGGATTTGCGAAGCAAATTTTTCGTTCTGCTGCCATTTGGGATTTTTTTGGCCCAGGATCAGGAATACCTTGGCATAATTTTTCCCGTCTACGGTCAGAGTGGATTTTTCCTTGGAGGAATCATCCCGGTGAAGGTCAAACACGAACTTGATCTCCGGATTGGCTGCAAAGGCCTCCTTCACCGTTTTATTGGAGTATTTATAGGAGTAATACCAATTGTACTTTTCCACGCTGCTGGCATAATCGGTTGCATAATGGACCGCGCCCACCCCCTTGTCCTCCAGGCGATCGGCCAGTTCTTTTCCTACCAGGGTGATATTCGTCTTCGCATCCTGGGCCAGATTGGCGTCCTTGGCGGACAACCCCAGCTCCGGCACCCAGGACTCCCGGTTATGGGAGTGGTAGATCAGCACCACCTTGTCCCCGTTGGTTGTGGGATGCCCGATGGTCGGCTGCGGTGTGGGTGCTGCGCTTGGCGACGGCGTGGCCGGAGAGGCGGAGGGCGCCGTTACAGGCTGGCTGTCCGGCCCCCCTGAACCGGCGGGAGTGCCGCCATCCGAAGCAGCGTTGCCCGGCGGATACTCCAGCGGTCCGGCTATCTGCTGGGAGCCGGGAGGCTTCCGGATCAGATACGAGGTATCCAGGCCCATGCCGGGGAGCTCCCGGGCCAGTAGGGTTTTGGGATCCCGCGGATTAATATCAGTGATGAACCGGAAGATAAAACTCAGCACATTTTCCTGTGAAAAGGTGGAGGGCACCTGCCGTGCTTCCGCCAGATGGGGCACCTCCAGGCCCAGCATATCCATAAAAAACCCGTCGGAGACGGAAGCGGCCAGACCCTTCATTGAGGAGACAGGGGTCATGCTCGGCCGCTGGTGTCCGAAACCGATGAACGCTACCAGAACGAAAATCAGAAAGGTGCAGCCCGTCAGCACCAGGTAGGTTTTGGCGAAAAAGCCTGCGGTTTGGGACAGCTTGCGGAGTTTGCTCAGGTCCAGTGTGAACATCGACCGTTTCATCATCCATTCCTCCATTCGAAGATGCTCTCTTGCAGGGGTTGTTTTACTACCAATCTATGAATGGAGATAGAAGACTAGAACCAAAAAAAGAAGCCCCGCGAATAAAATCGCGAGACTTCTTTGGTAGGTTGCTAGAGGCTGCGTCAGCTGGCGGCGCTTTCGATGGAGCGGGCGATAGCATCCGGCACGGATTCCAGTGTGGGCAGCTCCAGGAACAGCCCCTTGGGCGTTTCGTTAATTTCTACAATATTATACTCCCACTCCGTAATGGCCGGGATGTGGATGCAGTTAATGCCTGCCCGCAGAGCAGGGACAATATCCGTCCGGATAGAGTTGCCGATCATCCAGGTGCGGGAGCGGTCAAAACCATTTTGCTGCAAAATTTCCTCCAGCGCTTCCGCGGTTTTGTGTTGGCGTACGAACACCTGCTCACCGAAAAAACGGTCCAGCTTAACGGAGCGGATTTTCTTCTGCTGATGGGTGACAATACCGCCTGTATATAAGTAGAGATCGTGGCCGTCCGCCTTCAGCCGTTCGAGGGTAGTCTCCATGTCTGGATACGGCTCCACCTGCAGCTCATACACGGATTTGCCAAGCTCGATCAATTCCTCTTCCTCCATGACCGAGGTGGCCCGGCCGTACAAATCCGAGAAATACCGGTACGTATCTACCAGAGAAGCGGGGAAGTGGTCCATGGAAAACCCGTGGATATGTACCCCGGCGATATCGATTTCAAGCTGCTTCATTTTAATGGTTTCGTCTGTCAAAGGATAAGCCGCGAACCAGGTCCGCAACAGATCCGAAAACTGCTCCAGTACGATATCGAAATATTTGTTGCAGTGGATTAAAGTATCATCCAGATCAAATAGAATAATTTGCGGTTTTGGTTGATTCATAGAGCTCTCCTCCCGTTCTGGCTATAGTCTGGCGCCCGCGGAGCTTTGGCGCGTCATCTGGCAATGGAACCGGATATGAAATATGATAGCGCATTTGGCGCGGATTGTAAAAAAACCGTTATATCGATGAACATTCGATGAAGGGGGTTCGTTCCTGGGTTTGAGTTTGACGGACTGTGGTTCCGCTATTTCACTAAATTCCGCCTTTTTTGCTTCCACGCGGACTCACGATCCGTTATTTCTAAATAAGCTGACGCTTTTATGCCTTATGGAGCAAAATAGCGG
Source organism: Bacillota bacterium (assembly GCA_023393235.1). Lineage (GTDB taxonomy): Bacteria > Bacillota > Bacilli > Paenibacillales > NBRC-103111 > Paenibacillus_AR. The sequence goes on from JAEWMH010000077.1 coordinate 2,478, forward strand.
AACCTCTGTCCGTGTAAATCTGAAAATGGATCATATTCGAAAAATAACGGCTTCTCGGTCCGCCTGTCCATCTCCATTTCCCGTATCATAAAAACTTCCGGCCCATGCGCCAAACAGCGCACCTGCCGGAAGCTCCGCCATACCTCATATTAGTGGGTGTAAGCCCCCGCGTTATCCGGCTCCACCGCTTCATGCAGTGCGGAATTCAGACCGCTGGCGATGATGTTGGCGATGTCCTCAATAAACTGGTCGATCTCCTTCGGCGTCACCAGAAGATCATGTCCCACCGGATTCAGCACCTCTTTCACCAGCTCCAGCCGCTCCTGCTCCTGCAGATTGTCCAAGAGCCCCATAATTTCCTTGGTATTGGAGGTTTGCCGGGAGAAGTGATGATGCATCAGGTCGATGACATTGTTCACAATGGTGGAGGCATAAACAACCGTCGGCACACCGATGGCAATCACCGGAACCCCCAGAATTTCCTTGGTCAGCCCCTTGCGCTTATTGCCGATGCCTGAGCCGGGATGGATGCCCGTATCGGCAATCTGGATGGTAGAGTTCACCCGGTCCAGGGAACGGGAGGCCAAGGCATCAATGGCAATGACCAGATCGGGTTTGGACTTCTCCACAATGCCCTGTACAATTTCACTGCTTTCAATCCCCGTGGTGCCAAGCACCCCAGGAGCCACAGCGCTTACCTGACGGTAGCCGGGACTGACATGATCGGGCATCAGCTCAAAATAATGCCGGGTCACCATCACATTTTCCACCACAATCGGACCCAGCGCATCAGGTGTCACATTCCAGTTGCCCAGGCCGATGACCAGCACCTTGGCGTCCTTGGCGATACCGGTGTCGGCCAGAAAATCCTCGAACACCTCGGCGAATTTGCCCGCCACCCGGTCCTGAAGCTGCGAGTCCTTATGGCGGAGACCGGGTACTTCGATAGTGATATAGTTACCGGGGAGTTTGCCGATCTGCCGTCCGGCCTCAGCGTTCTCCACCCGGATGCGGGTAATTTTGATCTCGCCGTCTTCCTCCACATGGCTGAGCAAACCCTCTATTCCATGTCCGCCCGTCTCCTTGGACGCCAGATCCCGTGCTTCCAGCGCCAGGTCCGCGTGGGATGCAGACAGCAGATTCTCGTTAAACTGTTCCTCCACTTCAAAATCCGTTGTGCGCCGGCGCATATCCATGCGTCTCTCCATTGATTCCGCTCCCTTCCTTCGCAGATTGCCGCTATAGTTTGCCAAGAAAGCCAATAGCTTATGCGCCCGTCACGGATGGGGGAGGAAGAGAGATTTTCATCCTGCAGTCCCCGGTAAGCTCTTGCATTTTCAAAATTGCCGTGATAGAATGTTTAAAGTTGTCTATAGTAGACACTGCCCGGAAGGTTCTGCCAACCGGTACGAACCGGCAGGATGTACAGTAGTGTAGGAGGTGAACGATATGCCGAATATTAAGTCCGCAATCAAGCGCGTGAAGGTCAGCGAAAAGCGTCGTCTGCAAAACGCTTCCCAAAAATCCGCACTTCGCACCGCGGTCAAATCCGCAGAGAGTGCTCTGAATAATCAAAACGTTGATTCTGCGAAGGAATTGCTGCTTGTTGCTACCAAGAAGCTGGACAAGGCCGCTACCAAGGGTCTGATCCACAAGAACGCAGCAAACCGCAAAAAGTCCCGTTTGGCCAAAAAGCTGAACGCGTTGACCAAAGCCTAAGATGATGAAACAAAGCCCGGAGCGTACATCCGTAAGGATGCGCCTCCGGGCTTTTGACGTTTAAGGCGGCCGACTGTTACACCGCCAGCTTCAGAATGAAAAGCTCCATCCCCAGCGTTTTCTCTACCCTGCCGGTTTTCATGCCATAATCCAGATCGGCCAGGCTCGCCAGAATAGCCGCCAGCTGCTCGAAGCTGAAGCGTTTCCCCTGCTCAGACGCAATTTTGATGCCGTAGGGATGGCCGCCCAGCTGGGAAGCCATCTGCTGCTGGGAATACCCCTGGCGCTCCAGCTCCTTCACCTGCAGCAGCATACGGAACTGCCGCGTCATCAATGCGGCAATCTTGATGGGCTCTTCTTTTTTGAGCAGAAGCTCGTGGAACACGGTCATAGCCTTCTCCTTGCGCAACCGGACAATGTGGTCGATGAGCATAAACACATCCTGCTCCGTAGTCCGGGCCACCATCCCATCCACATCCTCCACGGATACCGTGCCGCCGCTTCCGGCATACAGCGACAGCTTCTCCAGCTCGGAGCGGAGCGCCTGGAGGTCTGTACCAGCAGACAGCAGCAGCGCCTCTGCCGCCCCTGCGCCCAACCGGAAGGAAAACGCATCCGCCTGACGCTTCACCCATTGCAGCAGATCATCAGCCGACAGGGGAACAAAAGGAGCCATGCTCCCGTTATCCTTCAGCACCTTGACGATTTTTTTTCGCTCGTCCAGCTTGTCCGCATCCACGGTGAGAATCACAACGGAGAAATCGGCGGGAGACTTCATATAGTCCAGAAGCCGTTCAGGCCGGTGTTCCACCTTGGTGCTCTCCTTGGCGCCGGTCAAAAAGACCGCATTGGACGCAAGAATGACCTTGCGCTCCGCCATAAACGGCATAGTCAAAGCATCCTCCAGCACATCGTCCAAGGATGTTTCACTCAAATCGTATTTGGTCACCGCAAATTCCCGCAGGTCATCCGGGACACATTTGCGGAAGACATAGTCAATAAACTCCCGCATCCGGTATTTCTCCGGACCATAACAAATATATAGCGGCCGTACCGTTCCCTTGTCCAGCTCTTTCATCCACGTTCTGGCATCCATCCGTCAACACCTCGGTTTCCATCTTACCAGACCCTCGCCCAAAAAACAAAAAGACAAGTGCATGAAGCATCTTGTCTTTTTGTCCGGCAATCAAAAATCGGTATATGTGAACGCCGGGGCAAGGGCTCTAGAAACCTCCGCCCGGGCGGCATACCTTCGAAGCCGATTCATAGGTCTACCCTTCTATTCTATGCCTGCGGGGCAAAACTTGTTCCAGTCGAAATCGGGCTTATTTCTTCCATTCTTTTCCTTGGCCAGCCGAGATGACATAGACGGTTTCCGTGCCGGAAACAGTCGTGACGGCGTAGGAGAAGGTATGCGCATCCGTCCATTCCACAAACCTCACCTGAACCTCCGGACCAAGATGGATGGAGGAGACAAATACAGCTTTGCCTTCCTTATCCGTGATGGTCACTTTGCCCTCCGCCACGGAGGCGGCATACATCCCGTCGGGTGAAGACAGCGGTTGCGGAGCAGCGCCGGCCACCGGGCCTGCAAGCGAGAATCCCATATGCTTCGCATCTGCCTCCGGCGGAAGGGAAGCTGCCTCTCCCCCTTGCTCCACTTCAGGGGGTGCTGCGCTGTCTCCGGCTTTTTCCATTATCGCCATGGGAAGATGGCCTTCCTCCTGCGTCCCGTCTGTCAGGCTCTCCGCAGCGGAATCGGCCGCCTCCGGACTTTGATCCGCCTGCTTCTGCTTGGCATCCGCAGATTCGGGAGACGCCCCGGAGGCCACTTGCCGCTCCTCTGCCGCGGGCGTCTTCAACGCCGACCCGAACTGGTCCTTCACGGAGCCGTTGGAATCCAGAGGCGAGGCCATGGTCACCCGGCCGGAGCCATCCTTCGGCTCGGTGCTTCCCTCCGGAGCTGCCGCCGGTGTTGACGGCGGAACTGCAGAAGTCGCTCCGGCCGCCCCCGTTTGGGTGGGCACCGCGAACAGATCCTGAGCGGCGCTGTCCGCCGTGGGCTGATCCTGCTTGCCAACAGCCCCGGTGGTGGCTCCTAAAGCGGAAGCGGCTTCCGGCACGCTCATACGGTTCTGCATAGCGGCGCTCTCCGAAGCAGTTTTGTTCATATGAAGGTTGTCCTGATTGGACATGAGCAATCCGATAATAATGCCGGCAGCGGCCACCCCGGAGAAAATCTTCCAGGAAATCAGACCGCGCCTGTTGGTTCGGGCCGCAGCCGGAGGCAGTGTAACCACCTGCTCCTTGGCTGCAGCAGAGGTTTCGGGTCCCTCAGCAGAATCCGCGTTCCAGAGCGGGATCTCCTCCAGCTGCGGCAGGATAGCATCCACAATGCTGTAAGCGGGCTTCACCTTGGGAAGCTGAGCCAATTCCTCATGGAGCAGCTTCAGCCGGACATACAGGTCGGAACAGCCGGGGCATTGCTTGAGATGAGCCAGCATAACCAGCTCTTCGTCGGCCGTCAAATCCTGATCCAGGCTTTGTTGCATCAGATTCATCATCTCCTCGCATTTCATCCCCGCACCCCTCCTTTCTGATAGTCCGCAAGCAGTCCCTGAAGCTGGTGTCTGGCCCGAAACAGGTACGATTTCACCGTGTTGATGGGAAGATTAAGGGTATCGGCAATTTCATTGTACGAAAAATCATTCAAATAGCGCAGTACAACCACTGCCCGGTGATGCTCCGGCAGCCGTTCGATGGCTTCGTGGATGTCCTTGGCCGCATCCTTGCGGAGAACGGCAGCTTCCACATCCTGCTCCGAGGCAAAAACCATCTCATGCTCATCGATGGACACCGAGGGTTTGGTTCTTCTGAACTTGTCGATACAGATGTTGGTGACAATCCGCTGAACCCAGGTTTTGAACAACGCTTTCTCCTCGTATGATGTAATTTTGGTATAAATCCGGATCAGCGCTTCCTGTGAGGCATCCATTGCATCCTGCTCATTGCCCAGAATGTAATAGGCTGTCCGGTACACATGTGATTCAATATCTCGCAGAAGGGCAATTAAGGCCTCACGGTCCCCTGCTTGGGCAGCCTTAATGGTTTCGATCGATACCACGGGAACCCCCTTTCTTGCAACCTTATAAACGGTCCAGGCTGCAGAAATGTTGCATTGCTCTCAAGAAAAGTTTATACGCCGGGACTGGATAAAAGTTCCGTACACTGTTTTAGACAGGCTCTGTAATTTGACGGCGCTTTCCTTCAATATGTTCATTTTATAGCAAATCGGCTCCCGCTTCATCCCCCAATCCAAACTTTCTACTATTTTCCATAATGTCCATCTAATTTGTTCCTGACGAACAGGCTGTTCCGGCGCACGGAAAACTCCACCTCTCCCTGAAGGTCTGTCCTGTACACGGACGTATCCGTTTCCGCCAAGCGCTCCAGAGTCAAGGGGCTGGGATGTCCGTAGCTGTTGTTTTTGCCTGCGGAGATCACAGCCAGCCTCGGGCTCCAATACCACAGCCAGTCTCCGGAGGAGGAGTACCGGCTGCCGTGGTGCGCCACCTTCATTACATCCAGGCTGGGTGTTTCTCCTCCATCGTTCAACCGGGTTAGCAGCAGCCTCTCCTGCTCCTCCCCAATATCGCCGGTAAATAAGAAACGCTTCCCCAGCATGGTTAAGAGCATTACAACCGATTCATCATTTTGCTCCTCCAAAAGGCGAACTTGAGCGTCTCCCTCCTCCTGCGGCGGGGACAGAACCGACCACATGGCAGAGCGGCCCACGGTATATGTATCTCCCTGCCGCACCGGAATAAGCGGAATACCGCGATCCAGCGCAGTTTGAAAAAGCTTCTCCGCAACCGGGCCGGATTTCAGCGTACCGTTGAACAATATCTGTCCGACTGGAATTTCCTCAAGGACCGCTTGCAAACCGCCGATATGGTCCGTATCCGCATGGGAAATAATGAGGGTATCCAGCTTGTGGACCCCCCGTTTTTTGAGCAGCGGCACCACTGTTTTCCGGCCTACCTCAAAAGGCTCCTGACGCTCCTTCCATTCCTCCCCGGCCTTGCGGAAGGAAACGGTGCCGCCGCCGTCGATCAGAATATGTTTGCCGTCCGGTGTCCGCACCCAGGCGCAATCCCCTTGGCCCACATCCAGAAAAGAGACGGTTCCCGTGCCCCGTTCCGTCCAGAGTGCCGGAGCATAGCCGTAAATAAGACAGCCTGCCCACAGAACGGCGGCCAGCGCCGTAATTCGCACACCTCTGAGGCGGAAGCCTGCCCCGTCCGGCACCAGGTAAATCCGCTGGAGCTCCAGCTCCCGGTGCTGCTTTAACACTCCCGCCTTCAAGACGATCCAGGCTAAGAGAGCATAATAAGCGACTATCCACAAAAATGTGGGCGTAGGCCAACTGAGATGCATCGAGGGAAGCCATTCCGACAAATCGATGGTATAGAAGGTGAAAGGGTTCAGATAAGAAATTAGCGCCGCGGCCCATTTGGCTGCCCAGGGCCAGAGGAAGGAAAGCAGCAATGCCCCATAACCCAGCGGAGTCACAACAAAGCTGATCAGGGGCACCAGCAGCAGATTGGCAGGCAGGGAGAGCAGGGAAAACTGGTTGAAATAATAGACCGAAACGGGGAAGGATACCAGCTGCGCGGTCAGGGCAACGGAAAGACTGTTTTTCCAAAGGGGATGAATGCCGGGGAGGAGTCGGGTTATGGCGGGCACCCCCGCCAACAAACCTGCGGTGACGAGAAAGGACAGCTGGAAGCCCACATCGGTGATAAAAAGGGGGTTACACAGCAGCATCCCCAACAGCGCCAAAGCCAGGAGGGACAGGCCGTCCTTCAGCCAGCCCTTCCGCGCAGCGTAGAGCCCTGCCATGGCCGTTAACCCGGAGCGCACCACCGACGGTGAGGAGCCGGTAAATACCACATACAGCGGAATGGTCCAAAAGCCCAACCGAGCTGCCGCTTCTCTGGTCACACCCAACCGCCGGCACAATGCGGTGACCGCCCACAAAAATACACCTACATGCAGCCCGGAAATGGCCAGAATATGAGTCAGTCCCAAACGGGAAAAATTCCGGAAGCGTTCCGGGTCCTGATCTTCGCGGAGCCCGATGAGAAGCCCCTTCATATAACCGGCCTCATCTCCTGGAAAAAGTGACGCCAACCGGCTCCCCGCCCCTTCCCGGATATCGTCGTTCCAACGGAGGAGTCTGGCGGCATCCCACCGGCCGGGAGGAGCTATCCTGATGGCGGTGGTGCCTTTGACAGTAACCATCCAATGCACATCCTTCTTCCGCAAGTATTCGCGGAAATCGAATCCCCCGAAGTTTCGGGCGGGTTCGGGCGTTTTGACCATACCGGCTAACCGCACCCGGTCCCCTCTTCTCCAACCTGCGGCTACCACCTGCTCGGATTGCTCCTGGAGACGGACCGTCACATAAATCCGTTCCCCTTCGGGCCGGACCGCTCCACCATCCGCCCAGCTCCATTCCTCCGTCCGCATATAAAATACCGCCCGGTCCCCGTCCACCTCCACAGGGGTGTCCAGACGCCCGGACAGCTCCGCTCCCGCTTCGTCTGCAGCCGGATTCCAATCGGCTGACGGCGGGGCTACCGCACTGGCCAGCCGGGCATCCGCCCAGGCGTAACAGCCGTTACCCGCCAACAGCGCCAGGCTCAGCCAAACCAGCTGAAGGGCTGTTTTTCGGCGTCCCGCCAAAACTGTACCTATCCATATCGCCCCTATTACAGCCCAGCCCCAAAAATACGGCCGGTACCCGGCTGCCGCCAGCCCGGCCCCCGCCGTAAACAAAGCCGCGGTTAGAATCGCCGTTTTGTTCATACGCTCCCCTCCCAAGTGAAATTCCCCAAAAACAAAAAAAGGCACCCTGCCACGCCGGTTTGGCGCAGCAGGGTGCTCCCCTGCTTTCATCTATTCGGTTAGTTTTGAACCGGCTCCACACACCCGCTGGGCGGTTCGTATGCTTCCAAGCAGCGGAATACCAGCCCCCGCTCCTGCAGCAGCTTGGCCACCTTGGCGGTATCCTTGGGATAAGGGCGGTGGTACACAATCTCCTTTACCCCGCTGTTGGCCAGCATATTGGCGCAGGTCCAGCACGGCTCATCCGTTACATATACCGTTGAACCCTCCCGGTCCTTACGGTCCGTGAAGAGAATCAGGTTCTGCTCGGCATGGATGGTGCGGATGCAGCGCTGCTTCCGGACCAGCTCCTCCTTGCCGTCCACAACCCGGGCTTCGAATTCTTCCACAATCATACAGCCTGCTTCGCCGCAATCGGCCACTCCCATTGGCGCCCCGTTGTAGGCGCTGCCCAGCAGCTTTTTGCCCTGCACCAGAACGGCCCCTACATGCCTTCTGGAGCATTGGGAGCGGGTGGAGGCCATATAGGCAATATCCATAAAATAGGTATCCCAGTCCTTGCGAATGCTCATGGTAACGCGGCTGTGCCGCCCTCGCTTTCCCGGCGTGACACGGTGGTCCCGTATCTCCGTTGGTTATGGCCTACATTATATCACCGGTGCCGGCATTCGCCAATGCCCGGTTTCCGGGCGTCTGCGGGTCACTTGCGGCTTCAACCTCCCTCTGGCGCCACGGATGCCGTAATCCGGTCCTTTAAGCCGTCATAGGTTTTCTGGCCGATGCCCTTCACCTTCTTCAGGTCTTCCGGCGTGCGGAAGGGGCCTTTCGTCTGCCTGTGCTCCACAATAGCTTGAGCTTTACCCGGCCCGATACCCGGCAGCTCATCCAGGCGTGAGGCCGACGCCGTATTGATGTCAATCAAGCCTTTGGCGGCGGCCGTTCCTGCAGGGGATTGGGCGGGTGCTGCGGTAGCCGGAGCCTGCACCTGGGCTGCTGCTGACGGTACCGGCGATGCCGGCGCACCCGGGACTGCTGCCGGCGCTGTCGCCTGATCCTTCGGCTGTGCGGAAGCACTTTGCCCGGAGGCCGGAGTTGTGTCCCCGTTCTGCCCGGAGGCAGACAACAGGGACTGCACCTCCTGATTCACATCTGTCCACTCCGACACCACTCGCTCCTCCACTGCCCTGCGCACAAACCCGAACCCCGCCGCCCCCAGCAGCAGCGCCACAAACATTAGCTTTTTCCAATGAATCCGAAGCCAGTTGGCCATCTCTTGATTCTCCTTTAAGGGTGCGGCTCTCCCTGAACAACAAAAAACCGCCGTCACATAGCCTTCCGGCTTGTAAACGGCGGTGCTTCCGCGCCCATGTTCAGTTGTGCCCATTATAGCGTAAACGGCCGGCTGCGGGCAAGAGCCCTCTGCGCTTGTCCGGCATAATAAGCAACACTTCGGCATATACATGCACAAAACGTCCCTGGGCTTAAGCCTAAGGGACTTTCACCTACCCGAAAGCGAGGAGGAGAGCTTCATGAAGGTCGGCTTTATCGGAACCGGCAGTATGGGCAGCATTTTGATCGAAGCCCTGATCCGGTCCGGCGCTTTGGCCCCCTCTGCCATCATTGCCGCCAACCGTACCCGTGAGAAGGTATTGGCCCTGGCCGAAAGGCATCCCGGTCTCTTGGCTGCCCGTTCCAATATTGAAGTGGTTTTGGAGGCGGACCTGATCTTTATCTGCGTCAAACCTGCCGAATACAAGCGGGTCCTGGACGAAATCAGGAAGCTCACCATGCCGGAGCAAATCATTGTCTCCATTACGTCCCCCGTGCTGATCCGCCACCTGGAGGAACAGCTGAATTGCAAGATTGCCAAGGTTATCCCCAGCATCACCAACTTCGTCCAAAACGGAGCAGCCTTGTGCATGTACGGAACCCGGATGGAGGAAGAGGATAAAGCAGCCCTGGAGGAGCTATTGGCTCCCATTAGCGAGCCTATCCGTATCGACGAAAAGCACACCCGGATCACCTCGGATCTGTCCAGCTGCGGACCGGCTTTTTTTGCGCTGCTGGTCCAGCGGTTTGTGGATGCCGCGGCGGTGGAAACGGGCATCCCTTACGAGGAAGCCACCCGGATGGCGTCCCGGATGCTCTTGGGGACCGGACTTCTACTAACGGAAGGCGGCTTCACCCCGGAAACCCTGCAGAAGCGGGTAGCGGTGCCGGGCGGCATTACCGAGGAGGGCCTGAAGCTCATGGACCACGAGCTGGACGGCATGTTCAACAGGCTGATCCGCATCACCCACGCCAAATTTTATGAGGACCTGGCCAAGGTGGACGCAGCCTTTCTGAACACCATTGAATAGCCACTCATGCTGCGTATCCCTACGCACCGATGACCGGAACATATCCGGCCTACGGCTCGGACCATGTTATTTCAGGGTAGCGGCAGGTAAGTAAAAGAGGGCCCAAGGCCCTCTTTTTTGTATGCAGGTAAGTTGTTGCCCGCAGATCCCGCAGTCCGTCAGTTAAAAAGACCGCTATGCCGCAAATACTCCAGCACCGACTCCCGCTCCTCCTGCTCCTCCCGGCGCAACTCACCGAGCCGTGCCGCAGCCGTCACCGTCAGCCAGCCGGACAATTCCTTTCGGGTCACGCCCATTTGGTCCAGATACAGATCGGCGGCCCTCTTCTTCAGCTGCAGCAAAAACTCCGTTTGATCCCCCGCCTCAGCCGGCACCGGAGTCATTTCGGTCAAATATACGGTTCTGGCAATATCTCCATATGTATGCCCGCGGCAGATGTTCATATAATCGATGACCGTATATCCTTGCGGGCCCGCCATCACATTGCCGAAGTGGTAGTCCCCATGGCAAAACTGGTCCCCGTCCGGCAGCTCCTCCAGCAAAACAAGCAGCGTTTCTTTATGAGCATCGGATAAATCCCGGGTGCGGATGATATGCCCCCGCAGGATCTCCTTCAAGCTCAAGCCCCCCGGCAGCCGGCAGGCCAGCATCGTCCGGTGCAGGGCCGCCAGAGCGGACACACCTGATTCCAGCCTGGAAGGATCCTCCATAAGCAGATCCAGCAGCGAGTCGCCCTCCACCCGGTCATAAATGATCCCATGGCGCTCCTCATGCCTCACCACATCGTAGCTATGCGCTACCGGAAGCTCCAGGGCATGAAGCAGCCGGGCATTGTCGTACTCCTTCATCATGCTCGACTCCGGGTACCCCTTCACAAACAGCTTGACCACCCTGCCCTGGCCCGCCTCAAAAATCTCCGCCGTGTTTCCGATGCCAATCCGTGCCCCAAGCTCCATCTGTTTACCGCTCCTCTTGGGAAAAGTAAAACCCGGGAACCTGTAAACGTCCCCGGGTCTCCAAAAGCAGACCGATTTTATGAGAACGGTCTGAACTTTGTTCTTAATTTGCTACGATATTCACCAGCTTGCCTTTTACCCGGATGACCTTGCGCACAGTTTTGCCCTCGATAGCCGCCTGCACCTTTTCCAAAGCGCGGGCTGCTTCCTCCATGGCCTCCTCGGACAGGTCGGCGGCGATCTTCAGCCGCTCCACAATCTTGCCGTTGACCTGCACCACGATTTCCACCTCGCTGTCCACCGTCCAGGCTTCATCCGCCTGCGGCCAAGCAGCGTAAGTAATGCTTCCGGAGCCGCCGAGGCGCTCCCACAGCTCTTCGGCAATATGCGGTGCAATGGGCGCCATCAGCTGGGCAAAATCCCGCATGGCCTGAAGCGGCAGCACATCCGTTTTGTACGCTTCGTTGACAAAAATCATCATTTGGCTGATGGCGGTGTTGAAGCGCAGACCCTCATAGTCCTCGCCGATTTTCTTGATGGACTTGTGCCATACCTTTTTGAACGCGTCGGTGGTTTCGCCGTCCTTCACGATCTTCTCTTGAAGCTGTCCGTTCTCGCCGATGAACAAGCGCCATACGCGGTTCAGGAAGCGGTAGATGCCCTCCACGCCGGTGATGCTCCAAGGTTTAGTCGCCTCCAGCGGGCCCATGAACATTTCGTACATGCGCAGGGTATCCGCACCGAACTGGCCGACGATATCGTCGGGGTTTACCACGTTGCCTCTGGACTTGGACATCTTCTCGTTGTTCTCGCCCAGGATCATACCCTGGTTGACCAGCTTGTAGAAGGGCTCCTTGGTCGGCACAACGCCCAGATCGTACAGCACCTTGTGCCAGAAGCGGGCATACAGCAGGTGAAGCACCGCATGCTCGGCTCCGCCGATGTAGAGGTCAACGGGCAGCCATTTGTCAGCCAGCTCCTTGGAAATCAGGGCTTCGCTGTTCTTCGGGTCGATATAGCGCAGGTAGTACCAGCAGCTGCCTGCCCATTGGGGCATGGTGTTGGTTTCCCGGCGGGCCTTCATGCCCGTTTCCGGGTCTACGGTATTCACCCAGTCTTCCAGGTTGGCCAAGGGGGATTCCCCTGTGCCGGAGGGACGGATGGCATCCGTGTGGGGCAGCACCAGCGGCAGCTCCGACTCAGGGACCGGCTTCATTGTGCCGTCCTCCAGATGCAGGATCGGGATCGGTTCGCCCCAATACCGCTGGCGGCTGAACAGCCAATCCCGGAGGCGGTAGGTGACCTTGCCCTTGCCTTTGCCGTTCTCCTCCAGCCAGCCGATCATCTTGGCGATAGCCGCTTCGTTGGCGAGGCCGTCCAGGAAGCCGGAGTTCACATGGGCGCCGTCCCCGGCGTAGGCCGCTTCGTCCAGATTGCCGCCCTGTACCACTTCCACGATGGGCAGCCCGAACTGCTTGGCGAAGGCGTAGTCCCGCTCGTCATGGCCGGGCACCGCCATAATGGCGCCGGTGCCGTAGCCGGCCAGCACGTAGTCGGCAATCCAGACGGGCACCTTGCGTCCGTCTGCGGGGTTAACCGCATAGGCGCCGGTGAACACGCCGGTTTTGTCCTTGGCCAGATCCGTCCGCTCCAGGTCGCTTTTGCGGGCGGCCTTGTCCTGGTATTCCTTCACTGCCGCTTCCTGCGGCGGTGTGGTGATCTTGGCAACCAGCTCATGCTCGGGAGCCAGCACACAATAGGTGGCGCCGAACAGGGTGTCCGGGCGGGTGGTGAAGACCGTCAGCTCTGCACCGGCCACGCCGTCAATAGCAAAGCGCACTTCCGCTCCCTTGGACTTGCCGATCCAGTTGCGCTGCATGTCCTTGATGCTTTCCGTCCAATCCAGCTCCTCCAGATCCTCCAGAAGACGCTCCGCATAGGCGGTAATGCGCAGCACCCATTGGCGCATGGGCTTGCGGATGACCGGGTGGCCGCCCCGTTCGCTTTTGCCGTCGATAACTTCTTCGTTGGCCAGCACCGTGCCCAGAGCAGGGCACCAGTTTACAGGCACTTCGTCCACGTAGGCCAGGCCCATTTTGTACAGCTGGATAAAAATCCACTGGGTCCACTTGTAATAATCCGGATCAGTAGTGCTGATTTCCCGGTCCCAATCGTAGGAGAAGCCAAGAGACTTGATCTGCCGCTTGAAGGTTTCGATATTCTTCTTGGTGAAATCCCGGGGATCGTTCCCCGTATCCAGCGCATATTGCTCCGCCGGCAAACCGAAGGCGTCCCAGCCCATGGGATGGAGCACGTTGAAGCCCTTCATCCGCTTATAGCGGGATATGATGTCGGTAGCCGTATACCCTTCCGGATGGCCCACATGCAGTCCGGCTCCGGACGGATAGGGGAACATATCCAGCGCATAAAATTTCGGCTTGTCGCTATTCTCCAGCACCTTGAAGGTTTTTTCCTGATCCCACTTCGCCTGCCACTTGGGCTCCAGCACCTGGGGGTTATATCCCGTTTCCTTGATTTCTTTCACTTCTTCTGCCATAGCCAACTTCCTCCCGCTTTTCATTCCGTGGACAATCCTTGTTTTCAACCATTCTTGCGCAAAAAAGCCCCCGCCTCCAGCATAAAAAACCTGCTAGGGACGAGAGCATCGGCTTCCCGCGGTACCACCCTGCTTGATGGGCCCGGCTGTCGGCTTATCCGCCGCAAACCCTTGCCCACCCACTTCATCAGCCCTTAACGCGGGCTTACTTCGGTCGGACTTAAGGCGCCGGACAACAAACAATCTGTCGTCAGCCGTTCCCCTCATCCTCCAGGCTCCAAGGCGAGTTCGCCAGAGGCGCGACATGCCGGATTCCACCGCTTCCGGCTCTCTGTAATGTCTCCCCGTACGCTACTATTCCTTTTCCAAGCCTTTTTTTCAGCAAATTGTGCATATATGGTGAAATTATATGATTGTTGGACCATCATTGTCAAGAAGCGGTCCGCCACCATCCCCCACCGCCGTAACGGAACTCAGCGGCTCTTACAAGTAAATTTGGGCGCAGCAGCCAACGCAACGGAATTAAGCGGCCGTTAGAGCCGGAAATTCGTGTCAAGGTTACTCCAAAACCACTGTAGCGGCTTCTGAGTTCCGTTACAGCTTTCGAAACCCGATTTTGAGCCTCTAAGAGTAGCTGAGTTCCGTTAGAGCGCTGTCTCAACTTTCACCTAACTGCCGCCATGCCCCAGCTGCTGAACCCCCGTGCAGCCCTGCCAGCCTCACAGCCTTGGCGGCAATGTCCCGCACAAGCTCAGCCGGCTCCACCGCTGCCACCGCCCCCTGTAAGCCCAACACGATGGAGGTAGCAGATTCCATTGTGTTGAACTCCACCTGCGCCAGGAGCCGCCCGCCCTTAGCAACCTCCGTCCGCAGAAGCCGGACAAAGCGGGTTTCCCCAAGCTGCCGGATGCCCTCCGGCTCCCCCTCCACAACGGCGGGATATACCGGAAGCTGCTCCCGGAACCGCACCAGGGAGGCCTCCCAATAGGCAGCCAGGTTAAAATCCGGCGGAACCTCCGCCGCGGCCCGCTCCGTCATACGAACCTCCCGGATGCGGGATACCCGGAACGTGCGCAGCGAATCAGCAGTCACGACACCGCCCTGACCTCCGCCGGCAACACCCCCGCTGCCTCCATCTGGCCCAGCCTGCTCCGGTGCCGCCACCAGGTACCAGACGGTGCCTTTAACCACCAGGCCGCAGGGGCTGACGATCCGCTCCGCCATTTCCTCCCCACCGCCATTAGCTCCATAGCGGAACGATGCCTTTTTGCCGGCCCACAGAGCATCCTGCAGGACGGCCAGCACGGCTTCCTGGGCATCGGGAGTCCGGGCATACCAGCCCGCACCATCTACCAGAATGCGGCGCCTGACCAGCTCCGCCTGCTCCCTCCAGCCCTGCGGCAGCGCCACCAGCAGCTTTTGGGAAACCCGCCGGAATGCCTCCCCCCACCGGGAATCCACCCCTCTAGCCGCAAGCTCCGGCATAAGCAGCACCTCAATGTCGCTGCGGCTCACTCCGGTCAAGAGACTCCGGTAACCCTCCTGCAGATACCATCCGCCGTTGGCGCCACGGTCCGCCAATACAGGAAAGCCTGCCATCGACAAAGCCTCCATATCCCGCTGCACCGTGCGCTCGGAAACCTCCAGTTTGACCGCCAGCTCCTTGGCCGTCCATTTCCCTGATTGCTGGAGAAGCACCAGCAGCTGAATCAACCGGTCTGCCCGCATAGAATGAACCTCCCGCCATCGGCACATGATTTCCTTTAAGGATACCACAGAAATATGACAAAGGATGTCTTAATTGGTATGGTAGCATAAATTCCGAAGGTACCATCAATGGAAGGGAGCCAATCACATGAGCAAAATGCTGGAGGGAAAAATTGCAGTAGTAGCCGGAGGCACCCGCGGCGCCGGTCGCGCCATCGCCTTAGCGTTAGGGGAGCAAGGAGCCACCGTATATGTGGCAGGCAGAAGCACCAGAGGGAATCCGTCCCCCATGCAGCGGCCGGAGACCATTGAGGAAACGGCGGAAGGGGTTACCGCCCGGGGCGGACTTGGCATTCCGGTGCGGGTCGACCTTACAGTGCCGGAGGAAACGCAAGCCTTGTTCGCCAGGGTGAAGCAGGAGCAGAACGGGCGGCTGGATATCCTTATCAATGATATTTGGGGCGGCGATATGCTGATGGAATGGGGCAAGCCCTTCTGGGAGCAAAGCCTGGCTCAGGGGCTCCAAATGCAGAAACAGGGTGTATCCGCACACCTGATATCCGCCTATTACGGCGCCCCTCTGTTGGCCGCAGCAGGCAGCGGGCTGCTGATCGAAATAACGGATGGCGTAGGCTATAAATTCAGGGGCAGCCTGTTTTACAGCCTGGCCAAAATTTCCGGCGTCCACATTGCCGAAGGGCTGGCGGAAGAGCTGAAGCCATACGGGGTAACAGTGCTCTCCCTTACCCCGGGATTCCTGCGTTCTGAAGCCATGCTGGACCATTTCGGCGTCACGGAAGCCAACTGGCGGGATGCAGCCGCCCAAGATCCCCATTTTATCGCATCGGAGACTCCAGCGTACATCGGCAGGGCAGTGGCTGCATTAGCCTCTGATCCCCAGGTTGCCCGGAAAAACGGACGCTCCTTAAGCACCTGGGAGCTGTCGGAGGAATACGATTTTACCGATGCCGACGGCAGCCGCCCCCACTGGGGCCGGTATTTCGACGCCACATTCCCTGATCAAGCGGGGCAGGCTTAACCCACGCCCCTATCTTTACCCGCACAAAAAAAGCCGCCCCTGCCACCACACCACCCCCATCTATAAAAAGAGAGGGTTAGTACGACAGCAGAGGGCGGCCCTAATAAGGCTTCATCAAGCCGGCTTCACTGCTACAAAAAACGCCCGCGTGGCCGACTCGTCCGCTTCCTGCCACGAGAAATCGGCGCATACCCGGATATCGGCAAATCCGGCAGCAGCCAACTTGCTGCGGAGCAGCTCAAGGGGGTAAGCCCGCTGCTCATGCGTTTCATCGAAGCGGCTGTAAAGCCCGCCTTGCGGCTCCTTCACAAAAAATGCCAGATCATGCCGGATCAGCCGGAGCTCCTCATCCAGCTCACACTCCCAGATATACGAGAGGTCCTCCTCGTTATACACAAAAGGCTGATTCTCCGCATAATCCAGCAGTGTTTTTTCCGTGTGCACATCGAACACAAACACCCCGCCCGGCTTCAACCCGGCGAAGGTCCGGCTGAACACAGCTGCTACGTCCTCTTCCTCCGTCAAGTAATTCAGACAGTCGCAAAAGGAAACCGCCGCATCCGCCTTTTCGTCCAGCTCCCACTCCCGCATATCCTGAGCCAGCCAAACCGGCCCAGGCACGGAACCCCGGGGACCGGCCAGCAGCTCCCGGCTTTTGTCCTCGGCAATGGAGAGCATCTCCTCCGACAAATCGATGCCGTAAACCCGGTAGCCCTGCAGAGCCAAAGGAATGGCGGTGCTGCCCGTGCCGCAGCCCAGATCCACCACAACCGGGTTCGAATTCCCTCCCCCGGCTCCTCCAGGCTCCGCTATCCCCTTCCGGCTGAAGGCCTCCAGGGCAAAGGCGATCCAATCCCCGTAGGGCATATCCTCCATCAGCCGGTCATAAACAAACGCAAATTTGCCGTAGCTCATGCCTCGTCAGGACCTTTCTCAGCTTCCTGCTTCAGGTAGGTCCAGTTTTCCTTCTGGTAAACCAGCCCTTCCTTCATCAGCTTGCCCAAGGCCCGTTTGAAGGCCGCTTTGCTGATGCCGAAGCGCTTGGCAATAATATCCGCCGGTGTCTGGTCCGAATACGGCATACCGCCGCCTTCCCGCTGCCGCAGCATCTCCAGAAGCCGCTCCGAATCCTCGTCGCGGCCGATTTGCTTCAGCTGCTTCATCGAGAGGTTCACCCGCCCGTCCTCCCGGACGTGGGTCACCCGGACCTTTACCTCCTCGCCCACCCGCAAAAGCCGCGGACGCTCAGACGCATGGATCATGCCGAAGGCTCCGAAACCTAGTACACCGCCCTCCACAATAACGAAGGTTCCCTCCTGCAAGGGCTTGTACACCCGGGCATCCATCCACTGGTTTTTCCAGGATTCTGGCGCGCGGAACACCAGCTCCGCAAACTCCCGCTCTCCGGCCATCCGTCCCAGCATCCGGCCCTGCTTATCATGCTCCAGCACCACATAGAGCTTATCCCCTAACTGGGGACGCAGCTCCTGAAGATCAGGCAGCTCCCGGAACGGCAGCAGCAGGTTGCGGCCGATGCCGATGTCCAGGAAACAGCCGAAACGGGGATGGATATCCGTTACTTCCAGAAGTCCCATTTCCCCCAGCAGCAGCCGGGGCCGGCGCATGGTTGCCGCCAGCCGGTCCTCCGTATCATGGAACAGATAGACCTTAATCTGCTCCCCCTGCTTGATGGTACCCACAACTTCCGTATAATGGAGCAGCACGTCCTGGCTCCCATCGGTCAAGAAAAACCCGAAAGGCGATTTTTCTCTGGCCACCTGCAGCTTAACCGCCGTACCGGCCTGCAAATTCACGGTCATACCCGCTCAACCACTTTCGCGTCGGACCACAGACGTTCGATATTGTAATATTCACGGTCTTCCCTGTGGAAAACATGGGCCACCACATCACCCAGATCCACCAGCACCCATCTGGCCGTATTCACACCCTCGATCCCCCGAACCGTAACACCCTTCTCATCGGCCCGTTTGCGGATTTCCGTGGCAATGGCTTGAACCTGGGTTTCCGAATTGCCGTGGCAGATTACGAAATAATCCGTCACCATCGACAGCCCCTCCAGATTCAGCGCAACCAGATTCATCGCTTTTTTATCCTCCGCAGCATCCATTACTAAGGACATCACGGCTTCCGGCTGTAAACTCATTCATGTATTCCTCCCCTGTGTTTATCAATCATGCAATAAGGCATTGCGGGACAAAACCGTCAACGGATAGATCGGCTGCCCCTTCTCCAGTAAAAATGAAATCGTAGAATCGAACCCGGCCACCAGCGCCTTCTCAAGACTATGTTCAGCCAATTGCCGGATCTTATTCACACCGGGGAAATCCCGGTTAGGCTCGATATAATCCGCCAAACAGACGATTTTGTCCAAAAGGGTCATCTGCTCCCGGCCGGAGGTATGCCACCGCACGGCGTCCAGCACCTCCGCATCCGTAACTCCTGTCTCCGCAGGAAGTACAACCGCGGCTGCCGGTCCATGCCACAAAGCAGCTTCGTATTTCAGCAAATCTCCCGCTGCATCATGATCCAGCAAAACCTGCTTCTGCTTGTTCACCGGCCAATATTTACAGTAGTCATGCAGCAACGCCGCCAGCTCCGCTTTTTCCCGGTCGGCGCCAAAACGCTCCGCCAATATACAAGCGGACTCCATGACACCCAAGGTATGGGACCACCGTTTGGCGGGCATTTGGCTTTTGACCTGTTCCATCAGTTGATCGTTAGGCATAAAGTCCTTTTCCCTCCATATACAGCCGCACTGGTTCAGGCACCATATACCGGACTGTCTGTCCGACACTCAGCCGCCTGCGGATTTCCGTTGAAGACAGCTCCATCAGCGGCATTGGCGCTAACGTCACCCGGCTTGCGATCGCTTCCGGGAGCTCCTCCAAAGCCAAGGTGTAACCCGGCCTTGCCAGTCCCACAAAACGGATGAGACGGACAATCTCGTCAATCCGCCGCCAATGAGGCAAATACATGACCATATCAGCACCGATGATAAAGCAGAAGCTGTCCTCCGGATGCTGCGAGGTTAGCAGCTCCACCGTATCAATCGTATAAGACGTATCATGCTTGGCAATTTCAATATCCGTCACCTTAAAATGGGGGTTCCCCTCCACAGCCAGCCGGGCCATGGCCAGCCTGTCCTCCGCCTCCGCCACAGCTCCATTCTGCTTGTGGGGTGGAACAAAGGCGGGCATAAACCATACCTCATCCAGCTGCTCCGCCTCTCTGGCCAGCTCAGCCGCCAGTAAGTGTCCCATATGAATAGGGTCGAAGGTGCCGCCCATAATGCCGATCCGCATGCCGGATTCCCCCTCGGATTACCGCGGAAGCACGATGCGCTTGTTTTCCGTGGATTCCTTGTACAAAATAACGGTTTTGCCGATAAGCTGAACCAGCTCCGCTCCCGTTCCTTGTGCCAGCTCCTCTGCCACCTCATGCTTGTCATCCGTATTGTTGGTGAGGATGGATACCTTCAGAAGCTCCCGGACCTCCAGCGCCTCACTGATGCTTTTCAGCATGTGGTCGTTGACGCCGCCCTTCCCAACCTGAAAGATCGGGTCCAAATGATGGGCTTCCGAACGCAAATACCGTTTTTGTTTTCCTGTAAGCATGCTTGCTCCTCCACATTCTCATATCAAATGAATTCGTTTATTATTTTAGCTTCCAAAAGCCTCTTCCACTGCAGCCCGCATTGCCCCTACAGGCGCCGGCTGACCTGTCCAATATTCAAAGGCGTACGCACCTTGATAAACAAACATGCCCAAGCCGCTGTGAATCTGTGCGCCTGTTTTTGCCGCATGCTTCAGGAGAGCAGTAATTCGCGGATTGTAAACAAGATCGCTTACGGTAAGCTCCCGGTGCAGAAGGGAGGGATCAAGGTCCATAGGCAGTTCATCCACATTGGGATGCATTCCCGCGGCGGTTGTATTGATCACCAGCTGCGTGCGGTCCATAAAGGCTTCAATCTCACTGATTCCGATCCCCTCTGTAACCACATGAGTAGCCATATCCCGGGCCAGCTCCAGGGCGCGCTCCTTGGTCCGGTTGGCGATAACAATCTTCGCCACCCCTTCTTTAGCCAAGGCATAGACAATCCCCCGGGCAGCTCCACCTGCACCGAGCAGCAATACCTCTTTGCCAGCCAGAGACACGCCGGTTTCCTCCTTCAGAGACCGGACATACCCGATCCCGTCCGTATTGTAGCCGGTCAGCACTCCGTTATCATTGACAATGGTGTTCACTGCACCGATGGCTTGGGCAGCCTCATCAATTTTATCCAGATATTTCATTACCTCAACCTTATGGGGAATGGTTACATTCACCCCGCGGAACCCCAAAGCGCGGATTCCCTCCACCGCAGCCTGCAGCGTTTCCGGCCGAATATGAAAGGCCCCGTAAGCCCCATTGATGCCGGCCTCACGAAATGCCCGGTTCAGCATCAAAGGGGATTTGGAGTGGCCCACCGGGTCGCCGAAGACACCGAAAAGAATTGTTTTCGTATTCAGAATCCCCTCTGCCCAGTCTGTTCTCTCATCTCCCATGAGCCACATTCCTTTCTTAGCCGCAGCTCCCTAAAGAACCGGGGTACGGACGGCGATTTTAACACCCCGCGGGGCATGAACCACCAGATCTGCGCCGCTTTTGTTGTTTACTGTAATCCAGCCTAGGCCGGAGATAAGCACTTCTGTCTCCGCACCGGCTTTGGCCCGGATATTATGCTTCACCCAAGCGGGAAGGGCCTCCACATCCTCCAGCACGGGAGGAGTCAGCAGTTCGCCCTTATGCTCCGCATACAGCTCGTCCGCCCGGTCCAGCTTCGTACGGTGGATTTTGACGCCGGAGGAAACATAACAGGTAAAGGACTGCCGTTCACCCGCGACAAAATCAAACCGGGCCAGTGCTCCGAAGAACAGCGTCTGTCCCTCGTTCAACTGGTAAATCATCGGCTTCAAAGGTTTATCCGGCAGCACTGTTTTCAAATACTGCTTAGGCAGCAGTTCCGTCAGCCTGTGCCGGTACACAATACCCGGGGTGTCAATCACGGATTTGCTGTCCTCCAACGGAATTTCCACCAGGTCCAGAGTTGTCCCCGGATATTGGGATACCGTCAGCTCGGACTCCAGATCGCTGTAATCCCGGATCAGCCGGTTGATGAAGGTGGATTTGCCCACATTAGTGGCGCCTACCACATAGACATCCCGTCCTTCACGTAAACGTCCCACCAATTCAATTACCCGGTCGAAGCCCTGGTTGTTTCTGGCGCTGACCAATACGGTCTCCGCAACCTTCAGGCCGTTTTCCTTGACCTGCTTCTGCACCCAATTGCGTATACGGTTCCAATTGCTGACCTTGGGCAGCAAATCAATCTTGTTGACCACCAGCAGCACGGGATTGTTCCCGATAAAACGCTGGAGACCGCCAATAAGACTCCCCTCAAAGTCGAATACATCCACAATGTGGACCACCAGCGCCTTTTTGTTGGCAATGGAGCCCAGCATCTTCAGAAAGTCATCCTGATTCAGCGTCACACTGGACATTTCATTATAGTTTTTGATCCGGAAGCATCTTTGGCAAACCACCGGAATCTTGTTCAAAGCTGGCTCCGGGATAAACCCGACAGCCCCCGGGTCCTCCACCTGCAGGGCCGCTCCGCAACCCTCGCAGCGCAAGACTTCATCTGTGTCGAACATACCGTTCCCCCAATATTCTTATTGCTTCATGAAACGGACGACCACACGCTCGATCACCCGGTTCACTTTGGTAAAAAAGCCTTCATCGGCAGCCGCCACCGGCGCCACCAAAATCGTGTACAGCCCCAGACGGTTGCCTCCCAGCACATCGGTCAGCATCTGATCCCCTACCACTGCAGTCGCTTCCGGACCAAGCTGCATCAGCTTCATGGCCCGGACGAAGGCGGCATTCATAGGCTTCTTCGCACTGGATATATACGGAACAACAATAGGGTCAGCAAAAGCGCTCACCCGCAGCTTGTTGTTATTGGAGACAATCACCACTTGAAAGCCCCTGTCCTGCACCTTTTTCAACCAGTCCACCAGCTCCGGAGTAGCCAGCGGCACCTTGGCGCCCACCAGCGTATTATCCAGATCAGTGATAATTCCCCGGATTCCCCTTTTCCATAATTCCTCCAGCGGAACCTCGAAAATGGAATTGGCCGCAAGCTGCGGCTTCAACTTGTTAAACAACCGATAATCACCTCAAAATTCCATACAAGCTATAGGAGAAACTATACCATAATTCTTCAATTTGATGCAAAAAGGATTCTCTTGATCATGGAAAAAACAGCGCTGTACCCATATTCATATCGCAGTAGAACCTAGCTGCACCCGGATTCTTGTCGGCTGTTGAGCTCCCTTAGTGCCCTATTTGGTCCTTGTTGTCCATTATCCCCTTCCCTCAGGTTTACCTTAGATTCACACCAAACTTCTTAAATAACCGTCTTCTACCGATCCCACTCAGATAAAAAAGGCTTGAAATAGGAACATATGTTTGGTATAATAAGAACATAGGCTCCCTTGGAGAGGAGGAAATTGGCATGCATTCCGGCGTGATAATGATAAAGGATGCGGAGTTAAAAATTAGCACCGCCACCTCCCCAGTAACATTGGAAGAAAATGATTTGTTTGATCTGCTCCAATCCTCCGAACAAGCATGTTTGGACTATCTGTATCAACTTAAATGGCCCAACGGGTTTGTGTGCCCATACTGCGGGCATGGACATGCTTATAACATTACCACCCGGCGTCAACCTCTATTCGAATGTGCCTGCTGCAGACATCAAACCTCCTTAACTGCAGGCACCATTATGGAGCGAAGCCGTACGCCTTTGAGCAAGTGGTTTACCGCCATCCGCCTCATTTCTGATCCTGCTGCGGGTATTAACGCCGTCATTTTACAACGACTGCTTCACGTTACCTACAAAACCGCCTGGAGTATGCTACACGCAATCCGTGAGGCTATATCTCATGATGAAGGAATGCTGCGTCTTTCTGGCCATGTGCTTGCCCACAGCGCTACATTGGCCCGTTGGGACGTTGCGGTCGGTTACTATACACCCCCGTCTACCGCCTCGGTGCTTGTCGGTGTTTCTTTGACAGAGGAAGGCGGGATTTCCCGCGTTCACATGCAAGCATTGGATGCTTCCGATTACCAAGGAGGTCAACCCTCCATGGAAGTGATCACAGATTTCTGCGACTACATAACTGTGCAGGGAAACCCGGCAGCTTCCCGTGAAATCAGACGTTACGGCCCCCGTAAACATAAAAAGGGATGGTCCTTGGTCAAACAAGCCGGCAATTGGATCAACACCACCTTTTTTGGTATAGGCGCCAAGTATCGTCAGCAATATTTGAACGAATTCTGCTGCCGCCTGAATCTTTTACTGGCCGGTTTGTCCCCCTTCCGGGAAATCAGTCTCATGTGTGCTCGCTCTACAAGCTTTTATTAATATATTTCCTTGCCTAAATTATTGCTCTACCCTTTCAGTCCGGGCCGCCTACCGACAATCTTTCCATTCTTGTATATGGGCTTCCCTCGTTATATCCCTATTCTCTCTTCGATCTTCGCGGCTCAAATTTTTCTATTTTTCACTACCCCTTTTCCTACATCCCCACTACTCCCCCTTCCTAAATCCCCCACTCCCCCCCTTCCCTCATCCCACTGTTCCCCTTACTGCCTTGCTCCTGTGCTAGCGGATTCCTTACTCTCATGCTATCCTTCTCGCTCCGTGTTGCCCTGCTGTCTTGTGCTGACGCTCTCTACTTTTTTGAATTTCCTCCACTAATCTCCCTCTTTCAGATTCATATCCTCCTTAGACCCCCTCTCATCTTCGCTTTAGCC
>JAEWMH010000100.1 GCA_023393235.1 Bacillota bacterium
GGCTCCGGGATAAGCTGGTGGAGTTCGCGGTGGGCGCT
Source organism: Bacillota bacterium (assembly GCA_023393235.1). GTDB lineage: Bacteria > Bacillota > Bacilli > Paenibacillales > NBRC-103111 > Paenibacillus_AR. The sequence continues at coordinate 39 of JAEWMH010000100.1, forward strand.
ATTCCCCTGGCGCTGGGGCTGGCCTTGGCCCTGTGGCTGATCCGGCGGGGAGGGCGGTGGTGGCTGAAGCTGTGGCTGATCTCCATTCCGTTCATTCTCTTCATGATGGTTGTGCAGCCGGTGTTTATTGATCCTCTGTATAATCAATATAGCCGCCTGTCCGACCCGGTGCTGGAGGCTCATATTCTCAGCATGGCCGATGAGGCGGGCATACCGGCGGATCGGGTTTATGAAGCGAATATGTCCGCCAAAACCAATGCCTACAACGCCTACGTCAACGGCATCGGCCCCACCCTGCGGATTGTGGTCTGGGATACGCTGTACCGGCTGGACGAAAATGAAATTCTGCCCATTGTGGCCCACGAAATCGGGCATTATGTGCTGCATCATTTGGAGTGGAGCACCCTTGGGCTGATCGGCTCCGCCTTGGTGATGCTGTATTTGGGCCAAGGGCTGTACCGTTATGCGTACCGCCGCTGGGGAGAAGCCTGGGGGCTCCGCAGTCTGGGGGATCCTGCTGCCGCTGCCGCACTATTGCTGCTGTTGTCGGTGCTGGGCTTCGCCTCGCTGCCCTTCTCCAATGCGGTCTCCCGCCAGGCGGAGCGGGCGGCGGATGCTTATGCGCTGACGCTGGCCCACACCCCCGACGGGGTGGTGAGCATGAATCAGAAGCTGGCCGCCGCCACCTACGATGATGTGTATTCGCCTTTATTGGTGCGCCTGTTCCGGGACACCCATCCTTCTTCAATGGAGAGAATCCATGATGCCGACGAATTTGCCCGCAGCTTCGGAAAATAATAGCATATCCCTGTACGCGCTGGCCGGCATCGGCACGGCTCCCGGCTTTATGGGGGAGTTTCACCAGGAGCTGGCGGGACGGCTTGCTGCTGCAACGGGTCTCCCGGTGGAGGGCGGATTGCTGTACCCGTACGGGGAGTGGAGCCGTTCCGTCCGCAGGCAGATCTGGGAGGTGTGGCGGGATATCCGCCTGCCCGCCGGGGCTTGGGAGGGCTCCCTCGGCGTGGCGGCCATCCGCCGGGAGCTTGCCCCTGCGGCCCGGGGCAGCGGGCCGGTGGTGCTGGTGGGGCATAGCGGCGGAGGCACCGCCGCTGTTCATGCCGCCGCCATGCTGCGCCAGGCGGCGCCGGAGCGGCCCGTAGCCGTCGCGCAGCTCGGCTCGCCGCGCAGCCCTGTGCCTCCCGGGCTGCGGGAGGCTACAGTCTATTGCTTCGCCTGCGGCCCCGGCGGTCGGGGCCGGGACCCGGTGTGCCGCCTGGGCAGCTGGCGGGCGGCACGGGGGGAAGGCGGCCGGCTGGCATTCGGCCGCCTGTTGTTGCCCGGGCAGCTGATCCCGCTGCCCATCGCCGGCCGGCACCCGGATTACTTCCGGGGCCATCTGCATACAGACACAGGCGAGTCCAACCTGGAGCTGGTGTTGAACACGGTGGAGAGCCATATCCGCGGACTGTGGCCGCGGCTGTTTGAAGTGGAGGCGCGGGGAGCCGATGAACATGGAAGTCCTGTGCAGATTTAGAGCCATCCCAGTCCTGCGCAGACTGAGGACCACCGCAGTCCGCCATAGCCGTTCTTAGCTAACACCGCATCCCATCGAAGCTGAAATTTCATATATAAATGGCGGCGGGATCCACAAAACAGGCCATTGTACTCGAAATTTCATATCTAATCAGCTCACCATGGTCCGATGTGAGGTCTTATACTCGGAAATTCATGCTTAATCGCCTAAATCGGGCGGTGAGCACAAATTATACTCGAAAAATCATATCCAACAGCAGTGGCTGGTGCCCAGGGGAAGGGTCAACGCCAGTATACCAAGGGATGAGTGAGAAGCGGAGTGAGGGGCGAGTGGTCGGGAAGATGGCAGGGAGCGGCCCGATGGACGAGAGGTTCAGTATCCCAACTGGCGGTGCGCATTCCTGCCAGTTCCTCCTGTGATAACCCCGCGCACCCGAACGCTATGCTTTCCCACCATAACCTCGCACTACCCCCGCGCCTATTGACGTGTTCTCCTCAACATAATAGAATGAATTCCAATTTAACCGAACGGAATAATGTGAATGTTGACCGGACCACCGGAAACACAGCTGGCCTCACTAGGCGCTATGCTGTGTTTTTTGCATTTACCGGAAGAAAGGATGCGTGTCTGCCATGAAGGATAATAGCCCGCAGGATTCCACTGTCCGTGCTGCCGAAATTATGATGGCAGTCCTCGGATTGGCGGCAGGCATCTGGCTTGTGCTTCACTGACCGCTCGACTCCCGGGTAGCTGCAGAGCAGGTTTGCCGTTCCGCAAAAATTGGGTGTCACGATGGTCAAGCCGAAGCTCATACACTTGAAGAGAGCCTCTTACAAGGAGTGAGCAAAAATGGCAGCATGCGGCGCATGGAAATACAGAAATGTGACTCCATCCGTGTATCAATCGTTGCAACACCTGGGCAGACAGTACGGCGCTGCAATACCCGGCACCCCGTCCGGGCGGTTTTCCCTCAAGGTGGGGGGAATCCAGGTGGGGTTTTCGTATTCCTGGGATGTGCGGTCCGGCACCCTGGTACTTGTATGCGAATCCAAGCCGGTATTGGTCAGCTGTTCCCTCATCAAAAACGCAGCGGACAAAATCATGTCGGACAGCGGTGCCAGGCCATACTGATTCTAAAACGGCCAGCCCGGTAGGCCAATCCACCGGACCAATCTGCCGGAATGGGCAACCGTTCCCGGCGGATTTTTTCCGTTTTCCGGAGGGAGGAGCTGGGCATAGTCAGGAGGCTCGGTTACAATGAAAAAAAACCATAAGGAGCATAATGCATGGCTGCCTATAAGGCTATATTGTTCGATCTGGATGACACCTTATATGATTTCTCCGGAAACTGGCAACAAGCCCTCCGAAAGACGTTTCGGGAGCATCCGCTGACTGCGGAGCTGGATCAGCCCTCGGTGGTGGAGGCGTTTAACCGGTACAGCACGCTGCACTGGAGTTTGGTTCACGGCGGGACTATCACGTTTGACCAGTACCGGTTCAAACGGCTGGCCAGCGCATTGGCGGATCACGGGATTGAACTGGGCGAAGAGGCATTCGGGCATTTTAACGCCAGCTTTATCGATAACAACCTGCAGCTCATCCATCCGGAGGAGTCCGTAATCCGGCAGATGGTCCGTTGGGCAGAGCATTGCAGGCTGGGCATCATTACCAATGGTCCGGCAGATTTGGCAGAGGAGAAGGTGAAACGCCTGGGATTGGAGGCGTTGATCCCGGCGAATCACATAGTCGTATCCGAAAAGGCAGGTTTCTTCAAGCCGCAGCCGGAGATTTTCCGGTACGGGCTGGACAAGCTGGGGGTGCAAAGCCACGAAGCGGTATTTGTCGGGGATAGCTGGCAGGATGATGTGATGGGAGCCGTGAATGCGGGCATAGCTGCCGTATGGCTGGACAAAAACGGAAAAACAATGCCTGATCATCCGGCCTGCCAACCCCTGGGCATCATCCGGCACATCAGCGAAGCGGGGGCATATCTTTGACGGCAGCAGCAAAAACAGCTCCTCCCCGGACCGGGGATGGAGCTGTTCGGGTTAGTCTGGCCAATCGGCCAGAGCTGTCCAGGCTCGGCCCGGCCGGCACATCTTACAATCCGGAAGCCGCCTCCGGCTCATCCGCCCAGTAGCCGCCCATGGCTTGCAGGAAGGGTTTGCCGGGCAGGTAGTGGTTGGCCTGGATGGTGCGGACGGTGCCGGTTTTGGCACGCATCACCACGGATTCCGTCTCCGCCCGGTAGCCGGGCAGGAAACGAACTCCCTTCAGGAATTCCCCCGGGGTGATACCGGTAGCGGCAAACAGCACATCGCCCTTGCCCACCAGATCGTCCATGGTGAGAATCTTGCGGGGATCGGCGATGCCCATGGACCGGCAGCGGTCGAACTCTCCTTCGTCCGCCGGCATCAGCCGGCCCTGGAAATCGCCCTCCAGGCACTTCAGCGCCGCTGCGGCAATAACACCCTCCGGCGCACCGCCGGACCCTACATACATATCGATCCCTGATTCGGCAAATGCAGGGGCCATAGCTCCCGCCACATCTCCGCCGGGCAGCAGCTTCACACGCACGCCCATGGCCCGGAGAATAGCGATCTTGTCGGCGTGGCGCTCCCGCTCCAGGATGGATACGGTCAAATCGGAAACAGCTCTCCGGAGAATCCGGGCCGCTTTCTGAATGGTCACGTCCAGGGGATCCGCCAGGGAAACCTTACCCTTCAGTTCAGGCCCTACAGCCAGCTTCTCCATATACATGTCCGGGGCGTGGAGGAAATTCCCCTTGGGGGCTACAGCCATTACCGCCAAAGCGCCGGGCAGGCCCTTGGCCGCCAGGTCCGTCCCTTCCAGCGGGTCTACCGCCACATCTACCTCGGGACCTTGGCGGTTCCCGACTTTTTCGCCGATAAACAGCATGGGGGCCTCATCCATCTCGCCTTCGCCGATGACGACCGTGCCTTGGATGGAGACGGAATTGAACATGGAACGCATGGCGGCTGTAGCCGCTCCGTCCGCTTCGGTTTTGGAGCCGCGCCCCATCCACTTGGAGGAGGCCAAAGCCGCCAGCTCCGTTACCCGTACCATTTCCAATGCCAATTCTCTCTCCATATCCAATCCGCTCCTTTTTCTCTGAATAAGAGTGTGTCTGATTGTCTTGCTTTCCGTTGTTTAGAACGTCTTATATTTTAATTATGACATACTATATATCAACATTTCAAGCGATATTGAAACCTATTTTTAAATATGGTATCAATGAGTTATAACATTGGAACCTGGCGAGAGGTGAGTGACCTATCGAACTGACATCCCGGCAAAAGGAAATTTTGGCGCTGGTGCGCAAATCCGCTCCTGTCACCGGCGAGCAGATTGCCGAACAATTGGGCTTAAGCCGCCCCACGATCCGCTCGGATTTGGCGGTGCTGATTATGCTGGGGCTTCTGGATGCCAAGCCCAAGGTGGGGTATTTCCCCGGCGCGGCGGCACAGCCCCAGGGCGAGGTGCGAAGAATGCTCCTGGACCTGAAGGTTAAGGATATCCAATCCCGCCCCGTCAACATCAGGGAGGCTTCCACCGTGCAGGATGCGGTAGTGGCCATGTTTTTGGAGAATACCGGAAGCATCTTCGTCACCGACGAGCAGAATTGGCTGCAGGGGATTGTGTCCCGCAAGGACCTCCTGAAGGTGATATTGGGCAATCCGGGCAGCGCGGCGATGCCGGTAAGTCTGGTGATGACCCGCAAGGCCAATCTGGTCACCGTTGGGCCGGAGGAGCCGGCGCTGGATGCGGCCCGCATGATGATCCGCCACGAGGTGGAGAGCCTGCCGGTGGTGGTGGCGGTGCCGGACAAGAGCGAAATTGAAGTGATCGGGAGAGTGAGCAATTCCACCATGACCCGGATTCTGGTGGATTGGGCGGAACGGATCGGAAGGGGAGAGTAGGGTGAGAGAGAAGCAGCAGTGGATTTATATATGCTCGGATGCCGTAGGCGAAACGGCGGAGGCGGTAGCCAAGGCAACCTTGCGGCAATTTCAGGGGGGAGAAGCAAGGATTAAACGCTTCGGCCAGATCCGTCATGAGGATGAAATCCGCAGGATGATGGAGGAAGCGGCCGCAGTGGGCGGTTTTGTGGGGTATACGCTGGTCCAGCCGGAGCTGCGGGAAATGATTAAGGCGGAATCCATCCGGCTGGAGGTCAGAATTGTGGATATCCTCGGACCGATGATGCAGGCCTACGCGGATACGTTCAACGATTCTCCCCAGTGGAAGCCGGGGCTTCTGCATGAGCTGGACGACGATTATTTCCGCAGAGTGGACGCTATGGAATTTGCGGTGAAATATGACGACGGCAAGGATGCCGCCGGCCTCCTGCTGGCGGATGTGGTGCTGGTGGGGGTGTCCCGTACCTCCAAAACCCCGCTGTGCATTTTCCTGGCCCACAAGGGGATCAAGGCCGCCAACCTGCCGGTGATTCCCGAGGTAAAACCTCCTTCCGAGCTGTTCCGGACCGATCCCTCGCGGATCTTCGGGCTGACCATGAAGCCTGAGCATATGCAGCATATCCGGGAGGAGCGGCTGAAGGCCGTCGGCCTTCCAGGCGGATCGCGGTATGCCTCGCCGGAGCGGGTGCAGGAGGAGCTGCGCCATGCGGATGAGCTGATGAAAGCTCTGGGCTGCCGCATCATCGACGTGACTAACCGGGCCATTGAGGAAACCGCCGGCCTGATTATGGAAGCTGCCCGGAGGGCTACATGAAAGCCATTATTGTGGACGACGAGCAGCCGTCCCTGGATCTGCTCAGGCTGCTCCTGGAGCGGGATGGCAGAATCCGTCTGAGCGGCGCGTACAGGAAGCCGTCCGAAGCCCTGGCTGCACTGGAGGAGGCAGGGCCGGATGTGGCTTTCCTGGATGTGGACATGCCGCAGATGAACGGGCTTGAGCTGGCCAGGCGGATTCATGAGCGTCAGGAAGCGGTGGAAATTGTATTCGTTACCGCCTATGCCCAATACGCCATTGACGCTTTCCGGCGCAATGCCCTGGATTACCTGCTGAAGCCCCTGACCCCGGAGGCCGTCTCCGAAACGGTCAGCCGCCTCTACAAAAGACGCCAGCCTCAGGCGCTGCTGCCCGTGTCCACCCGCCCGGGGGAGATGCAGGCCGTTCTGTTCGGCGGCTTCGACCTTCTGGATGCCGCAGGCCAGCCTGTGAAATGGCGGACCCTAAAAACCAAGGAAATCATGGCTTATTTTCTCGCGAAGGAAGGCCAGCCTGTATCCAAGTGGGAGCTGATGGCCGATTTATGGCCCGAGCTGAACGAGGAGCAGAGCCGGACTTATCTCCATACCACCCTTTATAACCTGAAAAAAGCCCTGAAGGAAGCCGGCAGCAGCAGCCAGATCCACTACGTGTCCGGGCAGTACCACGCCAGCTTCGGGGATATTGCCAGCCCGCTGCGGGTATTCCGGGATTTTGAACGGAGCCGCCCGCCGCTTGCGGAGGAGGCTCTGGGGCAATACCAAGCCCTTACCACTCTATATCAGGGGGAGCTGTTCGCCAGGCTGGATTATCCCTGGAGCGGTCCCATCCGGGAAATGTGCTTTGGCCTGTTCCGGCAGTCCTGCATCCGCCTGAGCCGTTATTATCTGGACAAGGGAGAGCCGGAGGCCGCGGCGAAAGCGGCAGGCCAGCTTTTGGCCCAATCGGAAATCGACGAAGAAGCCCATGAGATGATGCTGGAGATCCACTTCTGCAAAAAAGACAGAATGGCTTTAAAGCACCAGTATGAGCTGCTCAAAAAAGTCCTGCTTTCGGAGCTGGGGCTGCCCCCGAAGCCGGCGGTGGAACGGCTGTATGCCGGGATGATGGAGCAGATCGGCTCGGGTCCTTGAAAATAAACGTCAAAAAAGCCGGATTGCTCCGGCTTTTTTTGTATGGATGGGGCCAATCAGGAGGCAGACTCTACGCTTGCGCCTGCTGAGGGGGAAGCAGATGCGGCCGGGGCTTTGATTTTGCCCTTAACCGGGTGGTCCGTTCCCTTGCGGTCGATGAAGGTTTTCAGCTCACCGGTCAGGCTGTCCTTGATTTTGGCGATCAGGTCGTCAGAGGTGATCCCCTTGCTTTCAGCAATCTCCGCCAGGGATTTGCCCTCCTGCAGAAGGGTGCTCAGTTCATCCTCGGTGATGCCCAGAATAGCGGCCAGATCCGCATTGCTGGCAAAGCCGCCCCGTAAGCCATGCTCCCCTCTGATGCCTTTTCCGATCTTCTGGCCGTTGGCATCGGTGCCGGCGGCATCCTTTTGCTTCAAACCGGTGCGTTCAATCTGTTTCTTCAGGTGGTCAGACAGGCTGGTTGTGAGCTTGTCCGCCTGCTCCTGGGTCAGCTTGCCCGCTGTGACCGCCTCGCCGATGGCTGCAGTTTGGGCAGACACCAGCTTCGCCAGATAGTCCTCCTCGGTCAGTCCGGCTGCGGCTGCGATTTGCACCCAGGTGAGTCCCTGCTCCAACTGGGCGGAAACAGCGGATTCCTCCACATTGAGAATGGTCGCGGTTTGCTTCAGCAGATCGGTTTTGCCGAAGCCCGCCAGACCTCCCCCGCGTTTGCCGAAATCGCCGCCGCGGAAGCCGGCTTCTCCATGCCCGCCGGGACGGTTCTCACGGGTGGTATCGGTAATGGAGGTGGAGGTGTCACCGGAGGCTGCGGCAAAAACCTGATTATGTACCAGACCTGCCCCGCCTACGAGAACGGCTGCTGCCAATACACCGGAGATGATGGTTTTGTTTGCGGATTTTTTCATAACGGAATCATCCTTCCCTAATGAGGTTTATCTTGCTCCTCCAGCATAAAACCCCAACCTTAAACCCGTCTGAGCGCCCGCTTAATGTTCACTTAAAATCCTGGCTTCCCGCAGGTTACCCCCTGAAAACCAAAGGAGGTCTCGAACAGGGGGAAGTCTTGAAAAAAGGGGGAGCATCGGCAGTGTTAGCGTGATGCTGTCCGGCGCCAGTGCTGCCTCCCTTTTGCCGGACTGTAGATCCGTTATTGCGCTCAAAAACGCCTTTTTTCCTCCGAACCGGACACAGGAGCCGCTATTTGTGTAAAACCAGGAGGATTCCATGCCAAAAGGGCCGGATAACGGATCGTCTGTCCGCGAAAATCGAAAAGTGGTCCCAATAAGCAAAATAACGGCTTTACGGTCCGCGAGTTCAACCCGGCATCGTAGAACGGCAAATTTTGATGGGGACAGCGGTGTGTTGGCAGGTTGGAAGACTTAGCAGCCTGCTCCAACCGCGCAAAAAAACCAGCCCCGCAAAAGCGGGACCGGTCTGAATGCTGCCTCGGCAGCCTGTAAGCTCAATGAAACGCGGGGATTAGCGTGCTTGCCAGCCGCCGTCCACGTTCAGGATATGGCCATGCAGGTAGTCGGAAGCGGAGGAAGCCAGGAATACGGCAGGGCCGCCCAGGTCTTCCGGTTGGCCCCAACGGCCGGCCGGGATACGTGCAGTGATGGTATCGGTACGCTCGGCATCCTGACGGATCGGAGCAGTGTTGCGGGTTTCGAAATATCCGGGAGCGATGGCATTAACATTAACGCCCTTGGACGCCCACTCGTTGGCGAATGCCTTGGTCAGACCGGCAACGCCATGCTTGGAGGCTGCGTAGCCAGGAACCAGGATACCGCCCTCGTAGGACAACATGGAAGCGACGCTGATGATTTTGCCGGATCCGCGTTCGATCATGTGACGGCCTACCAGCTGGGTCAGGAAGAACACAGTGTTCAGGTTCAGGTTGATAACATCATGCCAGTCCTTGGCAGAGTGCTCGGCGATCGGAGCGCGGCGGATAATACCCGCGTTGTTTACCAGGATGTCGATGTGTCCGAAAGCAGCGACTGCCTTCTCAACAACACCCGGAAGCTCTTCTTCCTTGCTCAGGTCAGCGGTGATAACGTGGCAGCGGCGGCCGATTTTATTGCACTCGTTCAATACAGTGTCATCGTTATCGGTATAGGTAACCAATACCAAATCTGCGCCTGCGTTGGCCAGGGCCAAGGACATGCCGGCTCCGAGACCTACTGTACCGCCTGTGACTAATGCTACTTTTCCTGTGAGATCAAACGCGCTCATTAAGACATCTCCTTTAAATTGGATAGGGATTGTGTAAAATGTATGGAATCAGCGGATGAGCTGTATCCCTCTAGCCGTATAACGCTGGACGGTTTCTCCGGGCAGTCCGGGGTCCGTCACAATGGCCGTCAGCTCCTCCGGTTTGGCGAAGGTAAGCAGGGCACATTGGTTGAACTTCGTGTGGTCCGCTACACAATAGCATTCCGCAGCAGCCTGCATAATAGCACGCTTTTGGCCCACTATGGCCTGGGTAAATACCGTAAGCCCGTATTCCTCGTGAATGCCCGTTGCGGAAATAAACGCCTTCTGGATGTTCATGTTGCCGATGATGGAGGCGAAATTTTCGTTAATCAGCTGGTTGCGGTTGCGGTAGCCGCCAGGGACCACCAGTCTTACCTTGTCTTTCTTCACCAGCTCCCCGATGATAAACAGGTCGTTGGTGACGACGGTGATAGGAATGTTATCCAGGAGCTTCGCCATAGCCAGCGTCGTACTGCCGCCGTCCAATGCGATAACCTCTCCGGTATTCACAAGCTCCAGACCCCGCCTGGCCGCCTGTGCCTTAGCATCCTCGTTCTTCGAATTAGGCAGGGAGTCGGGAAACAACCCGGCAAAGCCTTCATTGGCCAATGCCGCCCCGCCGTGGAATCTCCGCAGCAGGCCCTTCTTCTCCAGCTTCTCCAGATCCTCGCGGATGGTCTTGCCGGATACGCCTAATTCCTCGCTGAGCCTGGACACGTTGGCTTCCTTCTCGGTAATGAGGATTTCCAAAATTTGCTCGTGACGCTTGATGGTGGACATAAGCTTGCCTCCGAGGAGAGAATCGGGGAAGCAACACAATCCGCTCTCCCCCGGCAAACATCGATGTTTGAATATACTATATCACACTTCCAAATGAACGTAAATAAACCTTAATGAACATTCCAAACATTTTTTTTGCGAAAAAAAAGAATAACCTCCCAAGCCGAACCCGGGAGGATGCCAGTACTTATTATGCTTCAAACTCTTAACTCCATACGGCAGATTTCCAGAAAACCAGAATTCTGCCTTAAATGACGTAGTGGTTCCACTCGCCGCGTTTGGGATCGTGAATACGCAGCCAGTCCGCTGTCAGGCCAAACAGCCGGTCACGGATTTCCTGTCCTGTGAAGGAGTGGTCTGCGTACGGCAGAATCTCCTTGTCGCTCATGCCATCGCTCCGCAGCCAGAAGGCCTTCTGATAGAGATGGGCGGCGTCGCTGGCAATCACCTCATCCTCCGCACCATGGAGAACCAATACATCGCCGCGGATCTGTCTGGTTTCCTGCAGCGGATGGGCGTTTGCGAGAGATTGAAGGAAACGGTCGGTCAGGGTATAGCCCAGATAGTCAGTTTGCCCTGCGGCGATGATGTTCCGGTGCGCCTCCTGGCCGATGATCCGGACTATATCCGTCAGAGGGTGGGCAACGGGGGCCCACAGCACCAGCCGCTTTACCCTTCTGTCGCGGAAGGCGGTTTGTACGGCAACGGCGCCGCCCAGGCTATGGCCCAGAAGGGTAACCCGGGACAGATCCACACAATCGAAGGAGAGGGTATAGTCCAGCATAATGCGGGTTTCCTTGATCAGCTGCTCCATACCGCCGTCCCCGTAGCTTCCGGTGCTTTCGCCGCAGCCGCCATAATCGAAGCGGACCACCAGATAGCCGGCGTCGCTGAAGTAGCGCGCTGCCTGGACGAACAGCCGGTCCACGCCGATCCGGCTGCCGGTAAAGCCATGGCAGAACACAATCAGGGGCAGGGTTTCCCCTTTGCCGCCGCCAGACGGATAGTGCATGGTAACGGCCAGGTCTGCTTGTTCTGTTTTGACGATATGCTGAAGCTCCATACAAACCCCTCCATCGTGTGCAGTTCCTTGTTTGATGTCCCGAGGGACAAAGATGTGCCCGCTCAATCAGCTGATAATGGCCAGCTGCCGGGATATCTCCAGCCGCTGCTGCTTGAGGAGAAGAAGCCGCTCAATCAGCTCTTCCTGCTCCTTTTTGTCGCGTCCCCGGAGCTCGGCGTACAATTCCAGCAATAGCCCGTTCACTTCATCATACTGGCGCCAAAGCTCATCCTTTGTTTTCGCCTTCCATTCGGAGGCGATACGCTGCTCCTTTTCCTCCAGGGCCTGCAGAATCTCCCGCTGCCACTCCGGGTCACCATGCTCTCCCGCATAGTTATATAAGTCCAAATGGTCGTTGATCCATTGATTGGTGTATTGGGGATGCGTCACATTCATCTGCGCCACGCTCCTTCATTTAGCTTTGTTTATATACATAGTATTATACTCAGAATTATTGGTATTTCAAGTGAGCGGGAGAATACTTTTTAGTGCAGCAGGATACAGGCAACAACATGTACATACAACATGAAAAGATGATATACTGTTTACCATACAACTGCACGGTGTGGAATGCCATCGGGGGATTTAGCCAAGCCATTGGAGGTCTATGATTTGAAGGAAAAAACGGTACCTAAATATATGCAGGTCAAACAGGAAATCCAGGCCTGGTTTCACGGTGGAATGATGAGACCCGGGGATCTGATGCCCTCGGAAAATGAATTGGCAGAGCGTTTCGGCGTCAGCCGGCAAACCGTGAGGCAGGCCTTCGGCGAGCTGGAGGGGGAAGGCTGGCTGTCTCGCATCCAGGGGAAAGGAACCTTTGTGTCCGCACCCCAGACAGGCCATTCCGAATCTGTCCGGACGGTGGGTTTGATTACCACCTATATCTCCGACTACATCTTCCCCCATATCGTCCGCGGGGCGGAGGCGGCCCTGCGCAGCAAGGGCTACCGGCTTCTCCTGTCCAGCACGGACAACGACAAGCTGCGGGAGCGGGAGGCATTGGAGATGATGCTGGGCCAGCCCTTGAGCGGACTCATTATCGAACCCACCAAAAGCGCGGAGGGCAACCCCAATCTGGACTTGTACCTGGCGCTGGAATACCGCGGGATTCCGTATATTATGCTGAACGAGCAGTACCCGGAACTGGATGGCCCCTGCCTGAAAACCGACGATGTCCTGGGCGGTGCCCTGTCGGTGCGGCATCTGCTGGAATTGGGTCATGAGCGGATTGCCGGCTTTTTCAAAATGGACGATATGCAGGGGGTGAACCGGCTGAAGGGGTTCCGCCAGGCTTACCGGGAGAAGGGCCTGGCCATTCAGCCTGAGCTTGTAGTTCAATATGCCACGGAGGAAAAAGGGACCAAACCCTTGGAGGCGGCTATGCAGCTCCTGTCCCGGGAAACCGGCCGGCCTACGGCTTTTGTCTGTTACAACGACGAGCTCGCGGTCCAGCTGATGGAGGTCATCCGGCAGTCCGGCTTGTCCATACCGGAGGATGTGGCTGTGGTGGGCTTCGACGATTCCAGCCTTGCCACCGCTACAGAAACCAAGCTGACCACCCTGACCCACCCCAAATCCCTGATGGGCCAGGAGGCGGTGGAGCTGCTTCTGCGGATGATCGGAGGCAAGGCGGCCAAACCCAAGGGGAAGCTCTATACCCCCGAATTAATTGTACGGTCCTCGACAAAAAAATAGCCAAAGCTATGGCAAACTTGTACGTACAATTGTATAATAAGAAATGACTGAAAGGCATGTGTTACCTTGCGGGAATTATTTAGGATAGGAGTGGGAGAGTTGCTTGAAAAGCTGAAGGAAGAAGTGCTGGAGGCCAATTTGGACCTGCCCAAGCACGGCCTGGTTACCTTTACGTGGGGGAATGTAAGCGGTATCGACCGGGAGAGCGGCCTGGTGGTTATTAAACCCAGCGGCGTATCCTACGATGTGATGAAAGCGGAGCATATGGTGGTTGTCGATTTGGACGGCAAAACGGTGGAGGGAGAGTATAAACCCTCCTCGGATACAGCCACCCATGTGGCGCTGTACAAGGCTTTTCCGGGAATCGGAGGCATTGTCCATACCCATTCCCCGTGGGCTACGGCTTGGGCCCAGGCGGGCAGGGGAATTCCGGCGCTGGGCACCACCCATGCGGATTATTTCTACGGCAAGGTTCCCTGTACCCGTCCCATGACGGAGGCGGAGATTAAGGGCGCTTATGAGCTGGAAACCGGCAACGTTATTATCGAAACCTTCCAAAGCCTTGGATTGGACCCGCTGCAGGTTCCGGGTGTGCTGGTGAACTGCCATGCGCCCTTCACCTGGGGCAAGGATGCCCATAATGCTGTACACAACGCCGTTGTGCTGGAGGAAGTCGCCAAAATGGCCTTCCATACCTTCCAGTTGAACCCCGGTATCGAACCCATGGACCAGACGCTGTTAGACCGCCACTTCCTGCGGAAGCACGGGGCCAACGCTTATTACGGGCAAACCAAATCAATCCCTCAATAGTGACAAGAAGCTTTCAGGAGGAATGCGCATGAACGATGATCTGAAAAACCGGATTCTAGGCGGCCAAACCGCTCTGGGAATCGAGCTTGGCTCCACCCGCATTAAAGCAGTCCTGATCGGAGAAGATGGCGAACCCATCGCATCCGGCAGCCATGATTGGGAAAACAGCTATGTGAACCAAATCTGGACCTACAGCCTGGAGGCGGTTTGGAAAGGTGTGCAGGACAGCTACCGGAAAATGGCTGACGAAGTGAAGAGCCGTTACGGTGTCACTCTGCGCACCGTCGGAGCTATCGGCTTCAGCGGCATGATGCACGGTTATATGGCTTTTGATCAGGCAGGGGAGCTGCTGGTCCCTTTTCGCACGTGGCGCAATAACATCACCGGGCAGGCGTCAGAGGCGCTTAGCGATAGCTTCCACTTCCACATTCCCCAACGCTGGAGCATTGCCCATCTGTATCAGGCGGTGCTGAACGGGGAAGAGCATGTGGGCAGCATTCATTATTTAACTACATTGGCAGGGTACATTCACTGGAAGCTCACGGGGCGGAAGGTGCTGGGTGTGGGCGAAGCGTCGGGGATGTATCCCATCGATATGCACACGAAGACTTACAATGCGGGTATGGTGGAGCGGTTCAATGCCCTGATTGCCCCGAAGCAGTACACCTGGAAGCTGGAGGACATTCTCCCGGAGGTGCTGGTTGCAGGAGAGCAAGCCGGTACCCTGACGGAGGAAGGAGCTAGGCTTCTTGATGTAACCGGAGAGCTTGCTGCCGGAATTCCGTTCTGTCCGCCGGAGGGGGATGCGGGGACAGGGATGGTGGCCACGAACAGCGTTGCGCCACGGACCGGGAATGTTTCCGCCGGCACCTCGGTGTTTGCTATGGTTGTGTTGGAAAAGGAGCTTTCCCGGCCGTACGAGGAAATCGATCTGGTGACCACGCCGTCAGGCAGTCCTGTGGCCATGGCCCATTCCAACAACTGCTCCTCGGATCTGAATGCCTGGGTGGGATTGTTCGATGAGTTTGCCAAGGCCATGGGTCTTAAGGCCAATCCCGACCAGCTGTACGGGACGTTGTACAATCTGGCCCTTCAGGGCGATCCGGACGGCGGCGGTTTATTGGCGTACGGCTATTTGTCCGGGGAGCATATGACCCATTTTGAGGAAGGCCGGCCGTTGTTTGTCCGGACCCCGGGAAGCAATTTCAGTCTCGCCAACTTTATGCGCGTCCATTTGTTTACGTCTATGGGAGCATTGAAAATCGGCATGGACCTGCTTTTGAAGCAGGAGTCCGTCCAGCTGGATGAAATTCTGGGACACGGCGGGTTGTTCAAAACCCCGGTTGTCGGCCAAAAGCTGATGGCCGGCGCCCTGGATGTTCCCGTTTCCGTCATGGAAACGGCAGGGGAAGGCGGAGCCTGGGGGATAGCGCTGTTGGCCTCCTATATGAACCGGAAGGCGGAGCAGGAATCCCTGGAGGAGTATCTGGGCAGTAAAATATTCGCCGGCAAGGCGGTTTCCTCCATTTCCCCCGATCCCAAGGATGTGGAAGGCTTCGAGGCCTTTATGCAGCGTTATAAGCAGGGTTTGGCCATTGAACGTGCGGCTGTGGAGCATTTGAAGGAATCAACTAATCCGTAGAAAAGAGGCAGAAACATGTTGAATATGAAAACCTATGAATTTTGGTTTGTCACCGGAAGCCAGCATCTGTACGGTCCGGAAACACTGGAGGAGGTAGCCCGCCACTCCCGCATTATCGCCGAGAAGCTGGACGCTTCCGACGCCATCTCGGGCAAGGTAGTATGTAAGCCGGTTGTAAAAACACCTGAGGAAATCCGCGATCTTTTGGCGGAGGCCAACAATGATCCCAACTGCGCCGGTCTGATCACCTGGATGCACACCTTCTCCCCGGCCAAAATGTGGATTGCCGGCCTGTCCATTCTGCAGAAGCCCCTGCTTCATTTGCACACGCAATTTAACCGGGATATTCCGTGGGATTCCATCGACATGGACTTCATGAACCTGAACCAGGCTGCCCACGGCGACCGGGAATACGGCTTCATCAACACCCGTATGGGTGTAGCCCGCAAGGTTGTGAATGGCTATTGGGAGCATACCTCTACCCAGGAGCGTATCGGCGCTTGGATGAGAACGGCGATTGCCGTCATCGAAAGCCGCCGTCTCAAGGTAGCCCGCTTCGGCGATAATATGCGCCAGGTGGCGGTAACCGAAGGCGACAAGGTAGAGGCGCAGATCAAATTCGGCTGGTCCGTCAACGGCTATGGCGTAGGCGATCTGGTGGAGCGGGTGAATGCGGTTTCCGAGGAAGCGGTTGAGGAATTGTTCGCGAAGTACAACGAGCAATACGAGCTGCCTGAGGAAGCCAAAACCCCCGGTGCTTACCAGGATTCCATCAAATATCAGGCCCGGATTGAGCTGGGCATGCGCAGCTTCCTGGAGGAGGGCGGCTTCACCGCCTTCACCACCACCTTCGAAGACCTGCACGGCTTGAAGCAGCTTCCCGGTCTTGCTGTTCAACGGCTGATGGAGGACGGTTACGGCTTCGGCGGCGAAGGCGACTGGAAAACCTCCGCGCTGGTCCGGCTGATGAAGATTATGGCAGGCAACGTGGGCACCTCCTTTATGGAGGACTACACCTATCATATGGACGAGGGAAATGAAATGGTGCTGGGCTCCCACATGCTGGAAATCTGTCCCACCATCGCCTCCACCAAACCCCGCCTGGAGGTACATGCTCTGGGAATCGGCGGCAAGGCCGACCCGGCCCGTATGGTCTTCGACAGCCGGGAAGGCGCCGCGCTGAACGCCACCATCGTGGACCTGGGCAACCGCTTCCGGATGATCGTCAATGTGGTGGATGCGGTGAAGCAGGAGCATGCGATGCCGAAGCTGCCCGTAGCCCGGGTGTTGTGGAAAACCCAGCCATCCCTGCAGGTGGCTACCGAAGCCTGGATTTATGCAGGCGGCGCTCACCATACCGGCTTCTCCTATGTGGTGACAGCCGAACAGCTGGCCGATTTCGCCGATATGATGGGCATCGAGTGCGTCATCATCGATAACGACACGAAGCTGCGCGCCTTCCGCAACGAGCTGCTGTGGAATGACATTGCGTTTAAATTGAAATAAGCTGCGGAGATTTTTTCCGTGGGAAGCACCCTGCCTGGTTGTGGTTATGGCGGGGTGCTTTTTTTATGATTCTGTAGAAATATCTTATTGAAACTTGGCAGGGATGCCTGTACAGTAAGGTGGAATATGACCCCATTACACCTGTAAAGGAATGATTTTTGTGCCTATGCTGGATATGCCTCTGGAGAAACTGAAGCGCTACCAGGGAATGACACCGAAGCCGGAGGATTTTGATGCTTATTGGGATAAGGCTCTGGAGGAAATGAATGCGGTTGACCCGCAGGTGGAGCTGGTGCCTGCAGCCTTCACCACTCCTTTCGCCGAATGCTTTCACCTGTTCTTCACGGGGGTGCGCGGCGCCAGAGTACATGCCAAGTATATCCGCCCGAAGCAAACGGATACGCCTCACCCGGCGGTGCTCCACTTCCACGGCTACACGGGCCATTCCGGGGATTGGCAGGACAAGCTGCAGTTTGCCGCATTGGGCTACTCCTTCGCGGCGCTGGATGTGCGCGGTCAAGGAGGTTTGTCCGAGGATACGGGGAGCGTGAAGGGCAACACCCACCACGGGCACTTCATCCGCGGTTTGGACGACAAGCCGGATAACCTGCTGTTCCGCCATATTTTCCTGGATACCGCTCTGCTTGCCAAGATTGTAATGGGCTTCGATGAGGTGGATGCCGGCCGTGTCGGCGTTACAGGGTGGTCCCAGGGAGGTGCCCTGACCATGGCCTGTGCGGCGCTGGTGCCGGAGATCAAGCTGGCGGCGCCGGTTTATCCGTTCCTGAGCGATTACAAGCGCGTCTGGGAGATGGACCTGGCCAAGGATGCGTATGCGGAGCTCAGAACCTTCTTCCGCCACTTCGATCCCCAGCATAAGCGGGAGGACGAAATTTTTACCCGCCTCGGCTATATCGACATCCAGAACCTGGCTCCCCGGATTCAGGCTAAAACCTTGATTGGCGTGGGCCTGATGGATAACATCTGCCCGCCGTCCACCCAATTTGCCGCCATTAACAAAATGACCGCTCCTGTGGAGCTGGAGATTTACCCGGACTTTGGCCATGAGGGGCTGCCCGGAATGAACGACAAGATTTATGCTTTTTTGCAGCAGTTATAGGCCGTTTTCATAGTTTTATCCAGCGTGAAGCTTGCGGATTTTTCCGCAGGCTTTTTTCTTTTTTGGCGCGTTTGCCCCGGAAATAAGGCGAACTCCCCAGGGATATGACACAAATTGGACAAATTCCTGCACAAATTTGAGAGAAGCTGAATTTTTATGGGTAAAAGATTTAAAAATACCTTGGATATTCCCAATGAATCTTTATTCATTATCCCAAAAAGGAGGCTTTCTCTATGAAATTACATATCGCCGCCTGGCAAGTCATTCTTGCTGCCGTGCTGGTACTCGCTTCAATCGGCATGGATGCAGAGCCTCCGGCTCCAACAGAAGCTGCAGGTTCGGTTCCAGTGGGCACGGTGGTGCCTTCTTCTCTCATAAATGATCCGGATCCCGCTGCGCCCAAGCTGGTCCGCCCCTTGGGGTCGCCCAAGCCGGGCAGCGTTTCTTTGGCTGCACTGGAACCTGTTGCTGCCGCTGCTGTTCCTTTGGCGGCCCTTCAGCCTATTGCAGCAGCCGCTGTTCCCGCTGTCCAGGAGGGGGTGGTGACCCCGGCGGTGGATGCGGCTCCGGCAACCGCTGACAGTCCGTCTGCTCCGTCAGCTGCAGCGGATACAGTGGTGCCTATGGATGCGACGGGTGCAGCAGTGTCCGCTCTTGCGGCGGGGCCAATCGCGGGAGCAGATCCAGTGTTCCGCTTTGCGGTTATCAGCGATATTCATGTGGAGGCCTGGAACAAGGAGTCCCACACCAAGCTCCGCAAAGCCTTAACCGATCTTGGCACCAATGCTCCCGGCCAGGCGCTGGTGATTAACGGCGATCTGGGCAACGGGCTGCCGAAGGATTATGAGACCTTGGGCAAGCTCATGCAGGGGAATCCCTACCCGGGACAGGTGGTATACACCATCGGCAACCATGAATTCTACAAGGCCTGGACGGATGCCTCAGGTAATTGGAATGAAGCGGCTTTCCCCAATGGTGAAACGCCGGAGGCCTCCATTAACCGGTTCCTCCAGTTCACCGGCTATGAGAAGGTATACCATGATTCGTGGATAGGCGGATACCACTTTGTGTTCCTTGGTTCGGAAACCTACCGGCAGACCGAAGACAGCTATGCCGAAGATGCCTGGCTGTCGGAGAACCAGCTGAATTGGCTGGAGGGCGTCATGGCGGAGGGGGCGGAGGAGGGCAAACCCATCTTCGTTTTCCTGCATCAGCCCCTCCCTTATACGGTGGCCGGAAGCTACACGGATTTCAACAGCCGGGCTGTGGTCCAGCATGACCGACTGAAGGAAATCCTCTCCCGTTATCCCCAAACCATCTTCTTTTCGGGGCATTCCCATTGGGAGCTGGGTTCACCCGGGACGCTTATCCAAGACGGATTTACTATGGTGAATACCTCTTCGGTGCTGACCCCTTACGATACTACGGACAACCCCATTGCCGCAGAGGAGCAGAAAAGCGAGGGAATTGTGGTGGAGGTAACCGGCAATAGCGTACAGATTAAGGGGCGCAACTTTACGGCGGGGGACTGGATTCCGGAGGCCAGCTATACAGTGGAGCAGCCTTGAACAGATGAATAGGCCCTCAAATCGGCTTGGCCGATTTCGAGGCTTACATAACACGTCCAGCCTGCAGCTCGGACCATGTTATTTCAGGGCAGCGTCTAATCAAAAAAGCAGGGTAACGGACTTTCCCTTCCGTTACTCTGCTTTTCTGCTGTTTATAGGGGAAGAGCGGTACCTTCTACTCCGTTTTGCTTTCGGCCAGGGCGCTTGCCGCTTTTACAAACCGGCGCAGCCCTTCCTGCAATGTGGAACGGGGGCAAGCCAGGTTGATCCGCAGGAACCCTTTGCCCTCCGCCCCATAGGTGGAGCCTTCATTAAAGGCCACCTGGGCCTTATGGTACATCAGTTCCTTCAGGCCGGCTACGTCCAGCCCGAGACCCCGGCAGTCCACCCACAGGAGATAGGTGCTTTCCGGCACCATGGGTTTGACGGCGGGCAGCTCCCGGTTGAGGCAGTCCACTGCAAACTCCAGATTGCCCTTCAGGTATACCATCAGCTCGTCCAGCCAGGCTTCGCTTTCGTTATAGGCGGCCATGATCATGTCCGGGCTGAAAAATCCCGTCATATGCAGGGAAAGCGCCTTGATCCGCTGATCGATTTTCCGCTTCAGCTCCGGGTTTGGGGTGACCATAAAGGCGGCCGGTAAACCGGGCAGGTTGAAGGTTTTGGTAGGGGCAATAGTGGTGACGGTAATCTCCGCCAGCTCCGGCGAAATGGAAGCGATGGGAACATGCTTGTGTCCCGGATAAGCCATATCCGCATGAATTTCGTCGGATACGATGATAACGCCGTATTTGCGGCACAGCTCGCCGAGCTTCTCCAGCTCTTCCCGCTCCCAAACCCGTCCGCCGGGGTTGTGGGGGCTGCACAGCAAGAGCAGCTTGGCGCCGTCCTGCATCAGCTTTTCCAGGTGGGCGTAGTCCATTTCATACCGGCCGTTTTGGCGCAAGAGCGGGTTGGCAGCCACCTGGCGGCCGTTCATTTTGATCACGTCATAAAATGGATAATAGACCGGCGATTGCAGAATAACGGCGCCGCCGGGTTCGGTGAACAGTTCTACGGCCAGGCTAAGGGCGGTGACCACGCCGGTAACGGTGGACAGCCAGCTTTTTTGGATGGGCCATTGATGGCGCCGGGTGAACCAGCCAGTAATGGCGTCCCAGGCTTCGTCGGGCATCACAGTATAGCCGTATATGCCTTGCGCGGCGCGGTCTTCTATGGCTTTTTTGATGGCGGGCGGACTCTCAAAATCCATATCCGCCACCCATAGCGGCAGAATATCGGGGTTGCCGAATAATTTCTCCGACTGGTCCCACTTGTAGGACCGGGTATTTCGGCGGTCTGGCACATAATCGAATCGGGAACTCACGGATAACAGGCCTCCTCCAATGGAACAATGTATCCCTTAATCATGGAGGAAAAGGTGGGATTTTTCAAGGGGGAATCCTGTGGGGCGGGAAAGCGGCGGGGTATGAATCGACATTTAGAAGAGATCCAAGGCGCATCTGTGCGCTAACGGAACTAAACGTCATATAGAACAGCTCAAAGGTGCATCTGTGCGCTAATGGAACTAATCGGCATATAGAACAGCTCAAAGGTGCATCTGTGGTCTGACGGAACTCAGCGACGCTTAGAGGAGATAAAAGGTGTTTTTTCTACGCTAACGGAACTCAGCGGCTCTTAGGGAGGCTTCAACGGGTAAAATTGCCCCCAAACCTCCGTTAAGAGCTTTTCAGTTCCGTAAGAATTTCAAAAGGCTGGATTTGACGCTGTAAGGGTTTCTCAGTTCCGTAAGCCGTGTCCCCTGAATGCCTGGCGGACAAAAGCCAGGTGCCAGATTGCGGTCAAAAGCGAGGTTAGTCAAATCAAGAATCCGTCCTCCGCATCCGCCCCACCGCGCGCACCCTGCCCGCCTGTGCCTGCAGCTCACCACTCACCACTCACCACGTCATTCTAGTGCAAATCCGCTACGGAGCGCCGGACCACCAGCTCCGCCGGCAGCAGAATCCGTGTCCAGGCGTCCTCGCCGTCTTCATTTTCCTTGTCCGCAATACGACCGGTCAGCAGCTGCATCCCCTTGTAGCCGAATTGGTAGGCCTGCTGCGCGGCGACGGTCAGGAAAGGGTCGATTTCGCCTACCGGGCCCAGATCATCGAAACAGCAGACGGAGATATCCTCCGGCACCCGCAAGCCCTTCTTCCGGATCGCCTGGATGGTCTGGATGGCCATCATGTTATTGCCGCACAGAATGGCGGTAGGCAGGGGCTGAAGCCCGTCCAGCCACTCGCCGATCCGGGCCAGACTGCTCCGCGGCGCATATCCCAGCTCCAGAATCCGCTCAGATGGAGCGGGCAGATCGTTCAGCTTCAGAGCTTCCTTATAGGCGGTAGCTCTCAGGCGGGCACTGGATACATCCGGCGTGCCGTTCACCAGAGCAATTTCCTTATGCCCCAGCCCAATCATATGCTCCATCAGCATCCGGGTGCCCTCGCGGCTGTCCCCCAGGACCACATCGCTGCCGATGCCCGGCACCTCCCGGTCCAGCAGTACAAACGGCACACCGTGGGCCCGCAGACTCTCCAGATGGGGCAGGGAGCCGTCTCCGGCAGGGGCCACCAGCACCCCGTCCACCCGGGATTTCAGTATGGTATCAATATATTCCCGTTCCTTCTCCAGACTTTCGTCGCTGTTCCCAAACAGTACCCGGTAGCCCAGCTTGTTGGCGGCGTCCTCTGCTCCTCTGGCCAAGGTGGTGAAAAAGGGGTTAGTGATATCGGTAACCAGCAGAAACAGCACCTGGGTTTCCCTTAAAACCAGGCTGCGCGCCATTTCGTTGGGCACATAATTCAATTCCTCCATGATCCGCTTCACCTTATTGCGGGTCTTTTCGCTGATCCGTCCCTTATTGTTGATTACTCTGGACACGGTCATGGCGGATACATT
This sequence comes from Bacillota bacterium, assembly GCA_023393235.1. Classification (GTDB taxonomy): domain Bacteria; phylum Bacillota; class Bacilli; order Paenibacillales; family NBRC-103111; genus Paenibacillus_AR. The sequence continues at coordinate 22,844 of JAEWMH010000100.1, forward strand.
CGCTTTTTTGGCAATATCGTAGATGGTTACCATGGTGCTCCTCCTTTCACATGAGTCAAGCCAATCCGGTTTCCGGGAAAACGCCTAACATCCGCAGCAAAAAACTGCGTGCCTCCATCTCCGGACGATATGGATATGACACTTATTGTACTGAACAAAAGGATTGACAGCAAGAGGGGAAACTGCTAATTTGGAGTTATCGGTAACTCAATACTTTATACGGAGGGATATTGCAATGATTGAACAATACAGATGGCAAGGCGGCTTCCCCAAAATCGGCATCCGCCCTACAATTGACGGCAGACGCCGGGGGGTTCGGGAGTCTCTGGAAGAGAAAACCATGACCATGGCCCGGAATGTGGCCGAATTCTTCAGCTCCACGCTTCGCAATCCGGACGGAAGCCCGGTGGAATGCGTCATTGCGGATACTTGCATCGGCGGTGTGGCGGAAGCCTCCGCAGCAGCCAAGAAGTTCGCGAAGGAAAATGTCGGGTTATCGGTAACGGTGACTCCCTGCTGGTGTTACGGCACCGAAACCATGGATATGGACGCCTCAATTCCCCAAGCGGTGTGGGGCTTTAACGGCACGGAACGCCCCGGCGCCGTCTATCTGGCTGCTGTGCTGGCCGGTTATGCCCAGAAGGGGATTCCCGCTTTCGGCATCTATGGACATGATGTGCAGGATCTGGCCGACAACAGCATTCCGGAGGATGTGCAGGAGAAGCTGCTGGCATTTGCCAAAGCAGGTCTGGCCGTTGCCAACCTGAGAGGCAAATCCTATCTGTCCATGGGATCGGTATCCATGGGGATTGCCGGCTCTGTCGTCAACGAAACCTTCTTCCAGGATTACCTGGGCATGCGCAATGAGTATGTGGACATGAGCGAATTTGTCCGCCGGATGGATGAAGTGATTTACGACACCGCCGAATATGAGAAGGCTCTGGCCTGGGTGAAGGAATATTGCAAGGAAGGCCCCGACAACAATGAACCGGAAGGGCAGAAGAGCCGTGAAGCCAAGGACAAGGATTGGGAAACCGTGGTCAAAATGGCGCTGATCGCCCGCGACCTGATGATCGGCAACCCGCGGCTTGCCGAGCTGGGCTTTGAAGAAGAAGCCAACGGCCATAACGCCATCGCCTCCGGCTTCCAGGGGCAGCGTCAATGGACCGACCATTTCCCCAATGGGGACTTTATGGAGGCAATGCTTAACAGCTCCTTCGACTGGAACGGTATCCGCTCCCCGTATATCGTAGCGACTGAAAACGACAGCCTGAACGGCGTAACCATGCTGTTCGGCTACCTGTTGACCCATTCCGCCCAAATTTTTGCCGACGTGCGCACCTATTGGAGCCCGGATGCGGTGAAGCGGGTTACCGGCTATACCCTGGAGGGCAAAGCAGCCGAAGGAATCATCCACTTGATCAACTCCGGGGCAGCGGCTCTGGACGGCTCCGGCGAGCAAACCCAAAACGGCCAACCAGTTATGAAACCCCATTGGGAGATTACGCAGGACGAAGCCGACAAGTGTCTGGCTGCGACTTCCTGGCGTCCTGCTTCCACCGGGTATTTCCGCGGGGGCGGCTTCTCCAGCGACTTCCTGACCAAGGGCGGCATGCCTGTGACCATGGCCCGGATCAATCTGGTGAAGGGTCTTGGACCGGTGCTTCAGATTGCCGAAGGATATACCGTGGATTTGCCGGAAGCGGTGCATGATGCGCTGGATAAGCGGACTGACCCCACCTGGCCTACCACCTGGTTTACTCCTGTGCTGACCGGAGAAGGATCGTTCAAAACCGTATATGACGTAATGGATAACTGGGGCGCCAACCACGGTGTTCTCAGCTATGGCCACGTAGGCGCAGATCTGATTACACTGGCCTCCATGCTCCGCATTCCGGTCAACATGCACAACGTGCCGGAAGAGAAGATCTACCGCCCCAAGGTATGGGGCCTGCACGGAACTGCCGATAAGGAAGGCGCCGACTACCGTGCCTGCCAGAACTTTGGTCCGCTGTACAAGTAATAAGGCCGCCGGCTGTGTTGGCGCAGCAGACAACCGAAGCCCTCCGGCTGTTGGCCAAGGGCAACAGTTGATGCACGTCAATACCCTAACTGCAAAAGTGCAGCTAAAGTCGACCAAATTGGTTGAAATGGGCAGCTATCCTGCAAAAGTGCAGTTAATCCGTGCAATAAACTCCAAAATGGGCCTGGAGCAGCAAAATAACTGCATTTTTGCAGTTGGCTGTACGTAGCGGGACCCCTAACGGAAAATAACTGCACTTTTGCATTTCGTAGCGCTTCGCATAGAGGAATTCCCGACTGCCCGGAACTTGCCGTATTTTAAGTAAGCTTCCCCCTGCTTTGCAACACACAACACTTTAGGAGGTGCCCGCATGTCTCAATCTGTATCGGTTCGCGAAGAACTGTGCAAGTATGCCCGGAAAATTGTTGAGAAGGGAATGGTCGTGGGACCCGGCGGCAATATCTCCGCCCGTGACGGGGACACCATGCTGGTTTCGCCCAGCGGCTTCGCCTTGGAGGAGATTCTCCCTGAGCAATGGGTAGCCGTATCCATAGCGGACGGCTCCGTTCAAGCTGCACCCGGCCTGCGCCCTTCCTCCGAGGTGCTGATGCATCTGTATGGCTATCAGGCCAATCCGTCCATCGGGGCCATGATCCATACCCATCCCGCCAACTCCATTGCCTTCGGACTCATCGGCGAAAAACTGCCGATTATGTTTCCCGATCAGGCAGCCTTGACCGGTGAAACCGGCTTTGTACCGTATGTGGTGCCCACTACAGTGCTGCTGGCTAATGCCGTCAAAGAAAAAATCAATGAGTACACCACTCTTCTGCTGGGCAACCACGGTCTTGTGGCAGTCGGCCGCAATCTGCGGGAGGCGTATTACCGGACGGAGGTTGTAGAGGAGAGTGCACGGATTTATCTTCTGGCCAAAGCTGCCGGGACACCGAAGGTGCTGACCCAGGAGGAATTGGACGAAATCCGCGCCTTGGAAACAGAAGCGTACCGGATCAAGCTTTTGCAGCAGCAGCAATAATTAAGATTTCTCATACAAGGATTGCCGGAAGCGGATCTCCGCTGGCCCAGGCAATCCTCTTTTTATTTCAGGAAAAAAGTGGTATCGACAGGGACTTCAAAAATATGGATGAATTGTGACGAAAAATAAACGTTTCTTCCTCCGTTTCCCGATCATTCGGCAAATGTGAGATGCATCACGGTTGTCCATTTTCCTTTCATCATATACTGTCCTTAGCAGGAACGGGTTGGACAATGCGACAAAGGATGTGAGTGTATGCCGGATCACGATATTCACCAGCGCCTGGAAGCTCTCACCAGTCGGCTGTACCGTCTGGTAGATGAGAAGAACGGCAATCTGGGTGACCCAGGCGTTATTGCCGTCAGCCAGGAGATGGATGGATTGATCGTCAGCATTCAACGTGCCCAGCTGCGGGCGCGGCAGCAGGATTCCGTATCCGTTCGATTAGCCTGATCGGTTCCCCTTCCCATTCGCCCGGCATAGGATATTCTGTATCCGGTATAGATGGGAGCATTGCATATGGCAGCTTCGGATTCCATGATTTTAATCTTGGTTTTATTTATTTTATTGGTGCTGGTTTTGCTTCTTTTTATGTAGATTGACTATGCGTTGCCCCCGGAGACCGACAGGTTAACCTGTCCGGTTTCCGGGGGTTTTTGTTTTTTTCTCATATTTTGCAGTGGATTTACACATAATTTGTCTTGAAGCTCAGGGCTTGGAATGAAGGAGGTACACATGTTGGGATGGGGCCAAATTACTATTCGAGCAGTGGGCGCTCTGATCATGCTCTTTGTGATGACCCGCATTCTGGGAAAAAAGCAGATAAGCCAGCTTACCTTCTTCGAGTATATAACGGGGATTGTAATCGGGGATTTGGCCGGCTTTTTGTCTACGGATGTGGAAGCAAACTACATGCATGGCGTCATCGCCATGATCGTGTGGTTCTCTTTCCCGCTGCTGGCCGAGCTGCTGGCCATGAAAAGCAAGGTGATTCGTCTCCTTCTGGAGGGCAAAGGGACGGTGTTCATCAAGTCCGGCAAAATCCTCGAGCGGAACCTTCGCAAGGAGCGTTACACCACGGATGAGCTTTTGGAGCAGCTGCGGACCAAAAGTGTATTCAATCCGGCGGATGTGGAATTTGCCATCCTGGAGGCCAGCGGGGATTTGAGTGTGCTTCTGAAGGAGGAGTATCAGCCGCTGACCCCCAAGGACATCGGCCAGCACCCCAAACGCATCCGGCCGCCCCAGGCAGTCATCATGGACGGTACGGTTCAGGACGAGGGGTTAAACGCGTTGGGCTTTAACCGCCAATGGCTGGACCAGCGCCTCCGGCAATCCGGAACCAAGGTGGACGATGTGTTTTTGGCCGTGGTAGATGAAAACGGGGGTATGTATACGGATTTTTACAAGGACAACTTCAAACCTCCCGGCAATCGGCGCAAGATACGCGGGCGGAAATAACAGAAGGAGGGATAACCATGGCCAATCAAAGCTACGACGCGCAAAAAAAGGCCAAAAAGCAGCAAGAGTACCAAAAGCTCGCCGGGCAGGTTGCGCCAAAACGGCCGATCGGCAAAAACTGTGTGCGCGCTTTTTTTGTTGGCGGTTTGGTTTGCGTAATCGGACAGTGCTTCACCTTTATCTATGAAAAATGGCTCCATTTTGACAAAGAAACCTCCGGCAATCCCACAGTAGCCACGATGATCCTGATCTCGGTTATTTTGACCAGCTTTGGAGTATACGACAAAATCGCCCAATGGGCCGGCGCGGGCTCTGCAGTTCCCGTGACGGGCTTCGCCAACTCCATGTGCTCGGCCGCATTGGAGCACCGGAGCGAGGGGCTTGTACTGGGTGTGGGCGGCAACATGTTCAAGCTGGCCGGCTCGGTAATTGTGTTTGGCACTGTGGCAGCCTTTTTTGTGGGCTTATTACACTGGATCTTTACGTATGGAGGTTGAGCGAGATGCTGGTGGGTCGGCAGAGCTGGAATTTTGACAGGCCTCCGGTGATTATCGGAGCGGCCACGGCGGTTGGTCCGGATGAAGCAGCCGGGCCCTTGGGCAAGCATTTCGACGTTGCCTTTCCCGATACCCGGTTAGGGGAAAAAACCTGGGAGAAGGCGGAGAAGAAGCTGATGGAAACCGCCGCCCAGGAGGCGTTGAAAAAAGCCGGGGTGAAAGAGCAAAGCATTAATTTTTTCGTGGGCGGAGACCTGATGAACCAGATTATCAGCTCCAGCTTCGCGGCGCGGACGCTGGAGATTCCGTATCTGGGCATATTCGGGGCCTGCTCCACTGCCATGGAAGGACTGGCATTGGGGGCGATGCTCGTTTCCACCGGCTCGGCACAGTATGTGATGGCGGGCACCTGCAGCCATAACTGCACGGTGGAAAAGCAATTCCGCTACCCCACCGAATATGGCTCGCAGAAGCCGCCTACAGCGCAGTTTACGGTAACCGGAGCAGGAGCCTCCGTGCTGGCTCCCCAGGGCAAAGGGCCGCGGGTCACCCGGGCCACCATCGGCAAGGTGGTGGACATGGGAATCAAGGACCCCTTTAATATGGGGGCTGCCATGGCTCCCGCGGCGGTGAACACCATCGAAGCCCATTTTCGTGAATTCAATCTGCAGCCGGATGAATATGATCTGGTAATCACTGGGGACTTGGCTACGGTCGGCCATCAGATTGCGGTAGAGCTGTTTACGCAGCATGCCTTCCCCATTGACAAGATGAATTTTCAGGATTGCGGCATTCTCATTTATGACCGGGAGAAGCAGGATGTCCAGGCAGGGGGAAGCGGCTGCGGCTGCAGTGCAACCGTCACTTACGGCTATCTGCTCAAACAGTTGGCGGAAGGGAAGCTGAATAAGATTCTGGTGGTAGCTACAGGTGCACTTTTGTCCCCGTTATCCTACCAGCAGGGAGAAAGCATCCCGTGTATCGCCCATGCTGTCGCCATTGAAGGCGGAAGGGGGGATTAATGTGGATGCAATGATGTTTCTCAAGGCTTTTCTGGTGGGGGGCGCCATTTGTGTGCTGGGCCAGATTATGATGGATGCCATGAAGCTGACCCCTGCCCATACCATGAGCACGCTGGTGGTGCTGGGGGCTATTGTGGACGGCCTCGGCTGGTACGATCCCTTCGTCAAATTCGCCGGAGCAGGAGCAACGGTGCCGATCACCAGCTTCGGTAATTCTCTGGTGCATGGCGCCTTGGAGCATGCGGACAAACATGGCTTCATCGGGATTGTAATGGGGATCTTCGAGCTGACCAGCGCCGGCATATCGGCGGCGATTATTTTTTCATTCCTGGCCGCCCTGTTTTTCCGCCCCAAGGGATAAAAGCTGTCGAAACCCAATCACGGCCGCAGCCCGTATTTTGCCGGCGCTGCGGCCTTTTTGTCGATCCTTTTCGCACCCTTAAAAATTCCCTCTAATTTACATGTAAACGCTTGCAAACATGAATATCCGCTGCATATAATAGCTTTAGGAGGCACGGGTTCACAAGGTCGTGTTTGTTAACACGACTATAAAAAGATCGCGGGGAGGATCAGAAATGAAACTGGGGATTGTCTTGCACAAGGATGACGCGCCAACCTTGGATGAATTGATTGAATCAGGAGCCGTTCTTCTGGTCAGGCGGCGCGGGCTTTTGTGCGAGGTGGACAGCGAGGTTTATCCCGTGGTGAAATCCAGGCTGGGACGCAGTGTGGTGGTACCGACCTCATACAGCATGTTTGAAAAAGCAATATACTGACCTGTGCCGGTCGGCATTCGTCTCGTACCACCCGAAATTCCCGCTGAGGCGGGAATTTTTTTTATTGTCTCGTCCGGGTGTCCTAACGTTTGCCAGAGGAGGAGACGATTCCTTATACTTGTAATGTGAATGAAACACTAGAAGTCCACCTCTAATAGAAAAAAATGATATAATTAGGGTATGATACGGCGCTTTACACCGATATAAACCAACGGGAGGTTACACATGGAGGCTGTTCTGCAAGATGACCGGTCCGTACTTCAAGGACTCATATCCAATTTGGAAGCATGCATAATGGGAAAGAGCGAAGAGATCGGCCTATTGATTACCGCCCTTCTTGCCGGAGGACATGTGCTCTTGGAGGACGTTCCCGGCACCGGCAAAACGGTTTTGATCAAAGCGCTGGCCAAATCCATTGACGGGGAATACAGGCGGGTCCAGTGCAACCCGGATCTGCTGCCTACCGATATTACCGGCGTTTCAATTTTTCACCCCAGGAATGAAACCTTTTTATTCCGCCCCGGCCC
>JAEWMH010000134.1 GCA_023393235.1 Bacillota bacterium
ACATGTAAATATTTTCAACAAAATCATGTTTATCCCTATATCTAGGCATCCACCTAGCCATGTTAAGTTTAGTGCATCGCTAGTGACCGTGAGGCCGTTATTTCCCCCATTATGTCCATTTCGGGGATCTTACGGACCGAAGAGCCCTTATTCACTTGTGAAGGCCGGAGATTCTCCTGATTTCTCACAAATAGCGGCTTCTGTGTCCGATACTTCGATAAAACGACCACTTTTCGACAAATAGCGGAACCAGAGTCCGTTAAGTTTCCGCCCCACCCTCAATTGGGCCAGCCCTCCATTAGGACATCTGCATATTGGTTCCCCACCATCCATAATTCGGGTATAGTTACAATTATCTATACGAATCTAAGGAGCCAATTCACATGACGATGTTTTATCTTATCCGCCATGGTGAGCCGGATTGGGCCGTGAACGAGCAATACAAATTGAAGGGGCACGGCCGCGACCTGGTTCCGCTTACGGCGGGAGGAATCCGCAGGGTTTTGGAAACGGCACAGGATAACCGGCTGAAGGAAGCGGAGCTGATTATTTCGTCCCCGTATACAAGGGCGTTGCAGACGGCTGCGATTCTCTCCAAGGAGCTGCAGCTGGACATTCGCATTGAATTTGATTTGCGGGAATGGCAGCCCGACTTGACCTTCCAATACGATTCCATAAAACGGCTTCAGGAGCTGGGTGATGACTACGATGCCCATAATGGCGTGTATCCTCCCGGGGAAACCAGAGCTTGGGAGTCCAAGGAAAGTCTGAAGAACCGGATGGAAGGTGTCATCGGGAAGTATCTGGACTATTCGAAAGTAATTATTGCCGGGCACGGAATGGCCTTCCGGACCTTGGTCGGCGAGATCGGCGACATCCCTCATGCGTCCGTTATTGAATTTAACAGGTAACATCAAGGAGGGAACAAGTATGGATCAAGAAGAGTATGGCAGGTATTTGCTTAGTTTGATGGAGGATGAAGAACCCGATGAGGATTCGGTAGTAGCTGAAGAAGAACTGTATGGCTTTTTCCAAATGTTTATGCCCAACGGTGCCGGAGTGGAGGCTGTCTTCGAGCCGTTAGAGGATGGGGGTGCCTACTTGCAGCGGATCCTCCCGATTTACGCGATGCTGGACCCGGCAGATTTTGCGGGGGATAGTGTCCCGGGATATTTTAACGCCAAACGTGCAGAAGCTTCTGGAGAGACGCTGATTGGTTACGGACAACGGTTTATTGAGGGATTGAAGGAGCTGTTGGACGAAGATGAGGAAGTGTCCGCTTATTTGGCCGCGATCCAACAGATAGAGATCCTGCCTCCCGGGCATATCGCCGCAATCCGCCGTTTGTCCGATGCCGATGTTTATGAGGCGCTGTTCGATGTGGTTAACTCATGCAGAAAATATGAAGAACCCATCGATATTCTCGGTGAAGCCTACTACTCCATCGCCTGTGATTACTGGATCTCCTATTACTTGCAGTGGCCCCGTTTTGGCTTAAAGGGTGATCCGTTAGCCCCGTATTTTGAACTGTACCGGCGCGGTTATGGTGCTGTGTTCTCCGAAGGAAAGCTGTTTATCGGAGCCAATGCATGAACTCCATCTTCCAAGCCGATTACACGATTGTTGAAAATAAGCTGCTGTGTCCGGTTTGTTTTGTGGATACGGGTATCGAAACCATATTGCGCTGCTCCACTGTTTCCTGGCCGTATCAGCACTGGATTTACTTCCAGTGTCCGGAATGCGGTGGGGGCTCCCATGTGGAAGTGCAAAATCAACAGATAAAGACTGGTTTGCTGGACGGAGCGCCGGGACCTTGCTTTTTCTGCTGCTCGCAGGTGCAAGAGCCGGATTTTTGGGTAGAAGAACACAGCACCATGCTGGTGTGCACGTATAAGGAAAACAGGTACATATTTCACGCCAAATAATAATTTACTGAACTATTCGGCAACAGAGGCCATAACGGAGGGAGAACATACGATGAACCAGGAGCTGCAAACGCGGTTGGATGAATGGCATGAAAATAATGAGTTTGACCGGATTGTGGATGCGGTTCTGGAGCTTCCGGCGGCGGAACGGGACTATGAGCTGCTGGGGCATTTGGCCAGGGCTTATAATAATTTAGGTCGTTACGGGGAGGCGTTGGAGCAATTGCTGGCGCTGGCTGATCAGGGGCGGGAGGACCCCCGTTGGTTTTACCGGATGGGGTATGCCTATTACCATCTCCAGCGGTATGCGGAGGCGGCGGAGGCGTTCAGCAGATCCCATGAGCTGGAGCCGGACGAGGATGTGGAGGAGTGGATCGAGCTTGTGCGGGAAAAAGCGGAGCGCTGGGAGCGCCAGGAGCGTCGGGCCGCTGCTGACCGGGCGGAGCGGATGAGGATCGTGGCGGAGGAGGGGCAACAGGAGCCTTTTGCCGGGATGGAGCTGTCGGCATTTTGGGAGGACAGCGCTTATGCCCGTGAAACCTATGTCTGTGAGCCTCCCACCGAAGAGATGATTGCTGCCGTAGAGGAGGAGCTGGGCGGGTATAAGCTGCCGGCCTCGTATATTGCCCTGATGCAGGTGCAGAATGGCGGAATCCCGCGGAACACCTGCTTTCCCACAGAGGAGGCTACCTCCTGGGCGGAGGATCATATTGCGGTTTCATCGATTATGGGCATTGGCTTGGATAAGGCGGAGGCCTTGGGCGGGTCCAGCGGGAGCCGGTTTATGATCGAGGATTGGGGCTATCCGGACATCGGTGTGGTGATCTGTGATTGTCCCTCCGCCGGGCATGATGTGGTGATGCTGGATTACCGGGCCTGCGGCAAGGACGGGGAGCCTTCGGTGATTCATGTGGATCAGGAGTCGGATTACGAGATTACCTATTTGGCGCCGGACTTCGAGAGCTTCGTCCGGGGGCTGCGTCCCGCCGAGGATTATGAAACTCCGGCAGAGGTGACGCTGGAGGAAAATCTGCAGAAGGTTACTCATGGAGCCTTCTCTCCGCTTCTGGCCGAGCTGTGCACTGCAGCAGCGGAGGTAGAGGGGCTGGAGCAGCTGATCCGCAAAAGTGCCGAAAGGCTTGTGCGGGAGAAGGGGTATTTTGCCCTGCATGCAGATGAAAAGTCTGTTCTCATGTACGATGTGCAGTTCTGGCTCTATACCCGGGTATATCCGGAGCCGACAACAGAGGAGTATCTGAAGGTGTACAGCGGGATGATTGCCTTCGGCGGCCAAGGCTTCAGTACAGGAGGTTATGCACCGGGTTTTGTGGAGGATTGGCTAAAGGACAGGCTCCAAAAGGGCATCATCCAGAAGGATCATGGCAAGCTTCGATTGGCAGAAGGTGCCCCGGCGGATATTCTGGAACGGCTGAAGGCGGCCGGGCAAGCGTAGATAGATGAAACGGGGCAGCCCGGTAAGCCAGTGGAAGCTGACTGCCGGACGCCCCGTTTTTTACTGCCGTGCCATATTACGGTTCAAGACCCCAAACCAGTTGCCCGGCCTGGTAGAGCGTGATTTTGTTCCAGTCGGCAAAGGCGTTTTTGGTGCCGTCAAAGGAATAATCGTCGGCTTCATTGAAGTTGGTCCAGTCGGTCTTGGCTACCCGAACCTGGATGTCTCCGGTTTGGCCGCCGGCAGCGATAGTGCCCGCACCAGTGCCCAGGGAGATTTCCAGAACCGTATCCGCCCCGGTTTTGGCCGGACTAACCGTACTGAAGGTTCCGCTGACCCTGCTGGTGCCAATTTGGGCATAGTCGCAGTAGAAGTTCAGACCGGCGCTGCCCTCCTTGGTCAGGTAGTAGCGGATTTTCAGATCACTCAGGTTCACGGGGGTTGTGCCTGTATTCTTGATATTAAGCGTGGCTGTGATCATATTGTCCGCCGCGTTGGCATTGCCAACCCTGTATTGGACGCTGAGATTACCCGGAGTGTTAGCTATAGGCGTTGCACTGGCTTGAACGGAATTGGCGCTTTCCCCCGCCGCGTTCACCGCACTGACGACATAATAGTAGGTGGTGCCGTTGGTCAGGTTCAGTTCCGTATACGTCACACCGGTGACCGTCCCTACCGTTACATACGGCCCGCCGCTGACGGTAGCGTGCTTCACGTTATAGCTGGTGGCGCCAGTGGATGGGGCCCAGTTCAGTACGACCTGGGCATTGCCTGCTGCAGCCGTCAGGCTGGCCGGTGCAGCCGGAGCTGGAAGGCTTGCCGGCTTGGCGCTGGCCTGGGCGGAATTGGCGCTTTCGCCTACCGCGTTCACTGCGCTTACCACGTAATAATAGGTGGCCCCGTTCACTACAGCCAAATCCGTGTAGGCCGGCGAAGCCAGACCGGTAGCAACCACCGTGTAAGGGCCGCCGTTTACCGTAGCCCGCTTCACATTATAGCTGGCTGCTCCTGCGGAGGCATTCCAGCTCAATGTTACCTTGGCGTCACCCGCAACTGCGGCAAGCGCCGCGGGAGCCTGGGGAACCGTCGGTGTTACAGGGCCGCTTCCGATCAAACGGTCGTAATCGGCATAGGCCGTGGCGACATCCACCTGAGACCAGAAGCGGTGATAGGTGTAGGTAGGTGCGCCGTTTTCCCATTTTTTGGTGTTTTTATTATAGGAGGAATTATACAGGGATGTGAGTGCAGCCCAAGCCGGATCATCCTTGATCTTCGGACGAAGCTCGGAGTAGCTGATATAGACGCCGTTTCCGCCCTTGGCGGGATCGGACGGCACTCCGCCGGAGCCCGGAATGATGTTGCCTTGCCCGAATTTGCCGGTCCAGCCCGCCGGGAAATAAACCTCCTTCTCGAAGAAGCGGAAGTAGTCCTCGCGCACCTCCGGAATGGCCACCCCCTTGCCGTCGTTGAAGTTCCAGGCCACATCCAGCAGGTCCTTGGCTGTGGTTTTGGCTTGTGTTCCCAATGCCGTGTAGTTCCCTGTCTCCGCCTTGGTGCCCGCTGCGAAATAAGTCAGCGCCTTGGCAAGACTGCCCATAACCCCTACATCCTGACCGGGATTTTTGGTCACAATGTGATAGTTGGGGTTGCCGGTAAAGCTGCTGAAGCCGTTCCAGGTATCCGGCTGGCCGACCCATTCCTGATTGCCCGGCACATAGAATTGGCCCGGGGTGCTGGTGGTGGCGACAACCGGATTAGCTCCGCCCAGAATGCGGCTGCCGCTGGCGTCCAGGTAATAGCCCGCACTGTCGGTTACCGGCTTTTGGTTGACGAAGGTATAATCCAGCGCCCAGTCCACCCACCGTTGGATTACCGTTTTGGCCATTTTGAAATTGTCCGAGGTGGTATCGCCGTTGGAGGCCAGAATGTAGTACAGCTCGGCAATCCGCTCCAGCGACCAGGTCTGGAAGCCGAACCAATTGTTGGACGGCGGGTCCAAGTAGACCGGCGCTTCCTGATAAGCCATGTTATAGAAGGTGCTGACGCCGGCAGGGTACTTCTGATAATCCCCGTTCCAGCTGTTGGTGGCGCCACCGCCCACTGCGCCTTCCGCGGTTAAGAGCCAGGTATAGAATTCAAGCTGGCGCTTCAAGGAGGTATTCCAGTCCTGCTGACCGGTAGCCGATTTGGGAATCAGGCCTCCCTGAGGCTGGGACAAGGCGTAAGCGGCGACTACGTTTTGGTAGGCTTGGTGGGTGTGGCTTGCGCCGATGCGCCATGCCCAGTTGCCGCTGCCGTTGTCGCCGAGCCCGCCGCCCCAGGAGGTATACCAGGCCATCAGATAGTGGCTGGCATCCTTGCCGTTGCCGGCAGACGGCGAGCCGCTGGCTCCTGCACTGCCGATCTTCTGGAAGTACTTGTCGTACATGCCGTACCGGAGATAATCGCCCATTTTTTTGGCTTTGTCCAGATAAACCGGGTTGTTGTAGCCCATTTCCTTGGCCCAGTACATGGCCTGAACCGCCCGTGCATCGGCGTCGGTTGCATTGGTATAGCGCCATTGTTTGCTGGGCGGATTATTCTCTTTGGTGAACAGGGACATGAAGCCCTCGCCTGTTTTGCCGAAGGTCTGATTGTCCTGGGACGGATGGGGAATGGCCTCCCATACGGATTCCTGTTCTCCGCGCTGGAATGTATTCACGTAGGTGGCGGTATGGAAGGGCTTCAGCGTATTGCCAAAGCCGTACCAGTTATCCACGTCCACCAGCCAGTGCATCAGGTAGGTCTGGTTATTGCCGTAAGCGGCTTTTAATTCGCTGTCCAGCGGGTCCTTGCCGGGGGCATATTTGCCGTTGATGGCGCTGGGATACCGGTCCGGATACGGATATTCAGCCGCATAGGTAGCCGGGCTGTTGGAGTTATAGTAGGAGATCGTAGGCTGCTCCGTGGCACTGGGCAGGATAAAGGTTTCCATGTTGTCCCAGGCGGCTTCCAGCTTGGTCCAATCCCCGGTGTAATGCCCATACATGGTTTCTAGCCAGAACCAGTAGCTGTAGGCCTCGGAGGTAGTCATATGCCCGTAGTCAGGGGCTTCGCTCATCAGTGTCTCAACGGCATGGTAAGGAATTCCTTCAGGCGAAAAATACTTGTTCGCCGGATCCTTCAGTTGAGCGTAAAGCTGCAGGAAACGTGTCTTGTAGACCGAATCAGCGGCAGCACTTGCTTGAGTCTCATTGACCGGAGCCGCCTTCAGGGTATTCACCGACAAACCAGCCGTACCGGTAAACATGGTGGCGGCAATTGCGGCCGTTAGTGCGAGTGAACCGCATTTGCGCCTGAGTGTAGCGTACATAAAACCATCCTCCTTTTAGATTCAAGTGATGTATGGAGAGGAAGGGCGGCAGCGGCCGTCCGCAGCCCTTCCATCTTCATCAGGTCTTGTTTCTTGTTCTTAGGGCTCAATCCCCCAAATCAAAACCCCGTCCTGATACAAGGTAACCTTGCTCCATTCCGTATAGGCGGTTTTCAGGGAGTCGTAGGAATAGTCGTCGCTTTCGTCATAGTTGGACCAGTCCGACTTATGGATGCGGGTCTGGATTTCTCCGGTGGAGGCCCCGGGCGCCAGGGTCCCTGCGGAAGCGCCAAAGGTAATTTCCGCATATCCGTCCGCGCCTGTTCTGGCGGTATCCAGTTTAACGGCGGAACCGCTCAGCTTGGCGCTGCCCATTGCCGCGTAGTCCAGAACCAGACTGCTAGATGGACTGCCGTCCCCCGTAAACCAATACCGGAGCTTGAGGCCAGCCAGAGAAACTGGAGTATTCCCCTTATTCACCACCTGAAAATGCGGTCTGATCTGGTTATCCGCAGTGTTGGTATCGGCAGCTTTGTATTGGACAACCAGGGAGGAGGTCCCTGGCGTTGGCGAAGGTGTAACCGACGGTGTGGGCGTATGGGTAGCCGTTGGTGTGGGCGTCGGTGTTACCGTTGCTGTTGGTGTAGGTGTTGCTGTCGGTGTGGGTGTAACGGTGCCGGACAAGGGCTTCATGATCCGGCTCAGCATGGTTTGTTTGGGAGTATTCCAGGTAGTCCAGTCGTCCAACAGCAGACCGCCCGTGTCCCCGCTGTTGGGATTCAGAGACCAGTACGTCCAATACAGATCGTTATCCTTGATATAATCCACAAGCTTGTTCTGCCAGATGCCCTCGACCGTGCTTAAGTCTACGCTGCGGCCGCCGAATTCCCCCATAATAACGGGAGCGATATTTTGCTTGCTGATATAGCCCCAATAGCTGTCCCAAACGGCAGGCATATTGGCCGGGAAGGAGCTGTCGTGAAACCAGGACTGGTCCGCCACACCGGGGCCATAATCATGGGCAGAGTAGACCAATTGATTCGGCACATCCAAACGGACCGGATTGTTCTTGACACCCTTCAGGTTGCCGCCCCACCAATAATTGCCGGTTTCCCCCTGCACGTTGGCATCGATGCCCTCCACAATAATGAGCCAGCGGGGGTTTACGGACAGGATGGCATTGCCGGCCCGTTCCGCCGCCAGACGCCAATCCGTTGCCAGTACACCGGTTCCCCAGGTGGCCTCACCGTGAGGCTCATTGTGCAGGTCCGCCCCGATTACCGTATCGTTGTTCAGGTAACGTTCAGCCAACATTTTCCAGTCGCTGATCCAACGCTCCTCGGAATATGCGGCGGTATACCAGAGGTTGGATTGCCCGCCGGAGCCGGGACGGTGCCGATCGAGGAATATTTTCAGCCCGCGCGCCCCGGCCTTCTCAATCAATTTGTCCATGACCTGAATGGGTGTCAGGCCGACCAGATCCGGATTGCTGACCGCATCGATGCTGTTGGTTTGGGAGCCGGCGTCGAACATCTGGTTGCTGTAGGGCAGACGGATCAGGTTGTACCCCTTGGCCTTCACCTGATCCAGCATACTGTCCATGGATCGGCTCCACAGTCCGTGGGGAGAGTAGTTGGAGGTTTCAAAGCCGAACCAGTTGAGCCCGTTGAAAACGGCCGGTTTACCTGCGGCATCGACAATTTTATTGCCGGAGGTATGGTAGTAGTTGGGAGCGGCCTGCGCCTTCTGCAGCGCAAAGCCGGATGCCCCTGCGAAGCCGCCTGCAAGAAGGGCGCCCGCCAGAAGGAGCTTTCCAAGTTTTTTTAACAGCATGCCTGCACCGTCCTTTATGGGTGGTTAATCGGTAATCCAGATGTGATTTCCGCCCATTCAAGGCTCGGTGCCCCATACAAGGCTTCCACCCTGATACAGCGTCACCTTGCTCCAGTCGACAAAAGCAGTTTTGGTGCCGTCAAACGAGTAGTCATCGGCCTCATTGAAGTTGGTCCAGTCGGTTTTGGCCACGCGCACCTGAATGTCACCGCTTTGGCCTCCAGGGGCAATCGTTCCCGCTGCGGAACTGAAGGAAATTTCCAGATAGGTGTCGGCTCCGGTTTTGGCCGGATTGATGGTCACGAATGCCCCGCTGACACTGCTTGTTCCCAGCTGCGCGTAATCGCAGTAGAAATTCAGGCCAGCGCTGCCTTCCTTGGTCAGGTAATAGCGCAGCTTCAGACCGCTGACATTCACAGGCGCAGTACCCGTATTCTTAATATTGAAGGTGGCGCTGATCATGTTGTCAGTAGCATTGGCATTGCCCACCTTGTATTGAACCGCCATTACACCGGGGGTGCCTGGCCCGGCTTTTACCGGGGTTGCGCTGACCGGGGCTGAATTGGCGCTTTCTCCGGCAGCATTCAGGGCACTGACCGTGTAATAATAGGTGGTTCCATTAATCACAGATGAATCTTCGTATACCGCTGCCGTCACATTGGCTGCCACGGTGGTATATGGCCCGCTGCCGGTAAGAGCCCGCTTCACATTATAGCCCGTGGCTCCGGCAGAAGCCGTCCAACCCAGCTTCACGATTCCGTCTCCCGCAGCTGCGGTTAAGCCCGCAGGCACAGCCGGAGGTACGGGGGTTTGCTTCTTCGGTGTTGCGCTGGCCGAAGCTGAATTGGCGCTTTCGCCCACACTATTTACCGCGCTGATAACGTAGTAGTACGTGGTTCCGTTTACCACCTGCTTATCCGTGTATGCGGGGGAGGTTACTGTTGCAAGAACGGTGTACGGTCCGCTTGCGGCAAGTGCCCGCTTCACCTTATATTCCGCTGCTCCGGCTGCAGCATTCCAAGTAAGATCAACCTGGCCGTCGCCAGCCGCTGTGGTCAAGCCAGCCGGTACTGCAGGGGGGGTGGGCACACCGGGCTTAGGCTCTTGACCAAACACAAGCTGCCCGTTGTCATACACCGGCATATAGACGGTCTTGGCGGAGGCTGTGTTGCCGGCGGCAAGCCCCTGATAGGAATAGTCATTCAGCGGATTCCAGAAGGTAGAGGCCGTGGGGGCGCTCATGCGGAATTGAACTTCCTTCTTATGGGCGGATTGTCCGCCGGGGTAGATCTTGACTCCGGTAAAGTCTACATTCACATAATAGATATGATTGGCCGCATCATAAGGAAGAAGCTGCGAAACCTTAGCGCCTTGGTTGTAGTTGGTTGTGACAGGAATATCCTTGAAGGTATAGCCTGCTGCGTACACCTCGGATAAATCCACAAAATACCGGAAGGAAAGCTTGTCGCCCATCCGTGCCGGCCAGCCGGAACGGTTATTCAGCAAGGCCTTGATTTCGGTGTAAGTACCTGCGCTGCTGTTGATGGAGGCCTCCACGAAAAACTCGTCATCTGTCGGTGTTTCCGCTACCGGGAAGTTCGCCAGAGGGGTTCCTCCATGGAGCAGCGCCATTTTGGCTACAGCCCCGGTGAAGCCTGCATTGTAATCCGTTGCGACCTCATTGCTTACGTAATCATTGATGGAATCCGTATATTTGTCTGTGGCATCCGGTCCGCCGACCAAGGCGCCGTACAGCACATGCCGGTGGGCTGCGGGAACCGTCTGGCTGTCCGCCCAGGAGCCGTGGGAGGTACGGTGGTGGGGACTCTTGGGCGAGTTCAGGCCGAAGCCCACCACATAGCTCGAATTACGCGGGTTGTCGCCCAGCATGTAATTGATCTGGCGCTCAGCAAAGCTGCGGTATTTCTGGGCCTTGGCGGGATTGGTGCTTTGCAGCCAATCCGAATACACGAAGGCCAGGAAGGAGGCATTGGCGGAGTAGCGGAGGGAGCCCCAGGTATCCAGCCAAGCCAGACCGCCGGGTGTGTACTTGATCTTCTCTCCGGTATCGGTTGTGCCTGTGGTCCAGTAGTCCAGATTCCGTTCGGTGGATACTGTGAATCGGGCATCTCCCGTCAGGCGGGCCAGCAGCACCTGGGCCCCATAATGCTTGTCGTCCCAGGCATGGGTCCACTTATAACCCCAGTACGGGGTTTGGCCTTCCTTGCCCCATTCATCTGTGGAGTCGACGGCTTTATCCAGATAGGCTTGCTCATCGGTTGCCAAGTAAAGCCAGATTGCCGCCCAGGTCAGCTCATCCTGGTATCCGCTCCAGGAATTGTAGAATGTTTGGGCATCCTTGATGCTGTCCGAATACTTACCCCGGTAGGTATCTGCGAAGATAAAAAGCTGGCGGGCATGGGTCAAAAGCGTATCGGCATAAGCGGGGTCGCTGTCCCGGAACACAATGGACGCCGAAGCCATGGCGGCTGCCGTTTCACCGGCCAGATCGGAGCCCGGAAGCTGGGGGGTGATCTTATAAGAGGGACGGTCCATCTGCATCACCTCAGCGGGACCCCACCAATTATGATCGGCATTGCCTGCACCCACCTGACCGTACAATTCGTTGGGAGCCGTATGGGCCTTGATAAAATAGTCATTGACGAAACGGAGATTCAAGAGCATTTCGTCCAATTGTCCGGTTTGCACATAAGCATCCTTATACTCGTAGACACCCCAAGCCAGCATGGTAGCCGAGGCGGCCATAGGCAGACCGAACTTTACATGATCCCCCGCATCATACCAGCCTCCGGTCAGGTCCTTACCCACGTCGGCCCCGTCTGTAAGGCCTGAATCGCCTCTCCAGGAGACCCGGTTCCACTCGGGAAGCATGCCCGATTGCTGGGCTTCATAGAAAAGCAGCGATTTCTGCAGCGCCTCGCCATAATTAAACGCAGCCGCCGATGCTCCCGCTTGTGCCGCTGATGCCCCGGATGGAGCGGCGACCGATCCTGCCGCAGCCGTAATCACAATTGCAGCGGATACTGCCGTGCTCACACATTTGCGTGTTATGCTGTGTAATTTCATCCTTCATGATCCCTCCATATGATTCATTATGGTTCTACGCCCCATACCAGTGTGCTGCCGTCATAGAGTGTTACCTTGCTCCAGTCCGTTAAGGCTGACTTGGTGCTGTCGAAGGAATAGTCATTGGTTTCGTCAAAATTAGTCCAGTCGGATTTGGCAACACGAATTTGAATGTCTCCGCTTTGGCCGCCTGCCGCAATTGTACCTGCTCCTGCTGCGAAAGAGAGCTCCAGGTAAGTGTCGGCGCCGCTTTTCGCCGGACTTACGGTGGCGAAGGCTCCGCTCACGTTGCCGGACCCCAGCTGGGCATAATCGCAGTAGAAGTTCAAGCTTGCGCTGCCCTCTTTGGTCAGGTAATACCGCAGCTTCAGACCGCTCAGGCTCACGGCTGTGGTGCCGGTATTCTTGATATTGAAGGTGGCGGTAATCATATTATCCGTGGCATTGGCATTGCCCACCTTGTACTGAACCGCCAAGGTGCCGGTTCCGGTGCTGCCTCCTACAGGCAAAGCGCTCACCTGGGCAGAATGCGCTCCTTCACCCGCTGTATTCGCAGCGCTGACTACATAATAGTAGGTCGTGCCGTTGGTGACAGCCGTATCCGTGTAAGCTGCAGCCGTAATGCCCGGTGCTACCGTCGTGTACGGGCCGCCGTTGACAGTGGCGCGTTTTACTGTATAGCTGGTTGCTCCGCTAACGGGAGACCAGGCTAAGGTGACCTTGGCATCTCCTGCCGCTGCTGTCAGCCCTGTGGGTGCAGGCGGTAAGGTTGGCACCGGCGTTTCGGCCGGGGTGGCGCTGACCTGGAGGGAGTTAGCACTGGTTCCGGCAGCATTGGATGCAGTCACCACATAATAATAGGTGGTGCCGTTCATAACAGTGGAATCTGTATAGCTGGCTGCGGTTACGTTGGCGGGCAATGCTGTGTAGGGCCCTCCGTTAACCGTCGCCCTTTTCACCGTATAGCTGGAGGCGCCCGATGAAGGTGTCCAGCTGAGGGCAACCTTGCCGTCTCCCGCAACGGCTGTTACTCCTGCAGGGGCAGCAGGGGCAACCGGATCTCCACCCGGAGTTCCGATTATCGTGGGATACGCATTCTTAACCAGCGCAACAAACTGGTCATGGAACCAGTGTCCGGCTACAGGCGCATTCGGCATGGCTCCGGTTAGCACATTGGCCGAGGTGGTATAGGTGGGGTCACACATCCGGTCGAAACCCTTGCCTTCATTGTTGGGAATCTGCGAGCTGGACCCGTCGGATTCGCCGGGAGGCTTCACCCACACGAAGGCGTCAAGATGGGAGGAGGGGTAACCGGTTGGTGCAACCTGCGGAGGTACACCGATGCCTGCGCCGGAGTTATTGCACCATAATCCGCGATGGGCCCGGCGGTCCACACGCCCGGAATTGACATAGGAATTAATATCATTGCCTATGGCTGCCGTCGGCCGGTTCGGTCCTCCCCAGCCGTTGCGGCTGGTATCGATCAGGAAGCCGAGGGTGCTGGGCCAGCCGGCATTGGTGAAGCTTTTGTACAAGGCTGCCGTATAGTCCGATTCATCGAAGTTGGGATTCCATTCATAGTAGT
This sequence comes from Bacillota bacterium, assembly GCA_023393235.1. Classification (GTDB taxonomy): domain Bacteria; phylum Bacillota; class Bacilli; order Paenibacillales; family NBRC-103111; genus Paenibacillus_AR. Next base: position 13,236 of record JAEWMH010000134.1, read on the forward strand.
TGGAGGAACGGATCTGCGCCCCGTTAATGGTTAAATTCGGATTGGGCAAATTCGGCTCCTCAAGAGGCGAGGTGTTGGCTGTATTGGTAATAAAGCCGTTGATGCTCGCAAAGCCACGGGTAGTGGCTCCAACCACACTGGTCATCAGTTGGACTGTGCCGGACATGTTGTTGTCCCAGCCCAGCCAGCCGGAGTGGCCGATGTCCATGTAGTTGTATACATTGGGAATCGCCGCCAGCTTATTCAAGGCATATTGGGTAGCCTCCACATAAATACCGGAGGAAGACGCCTGGGCGCATTGCGGATCGCTCAGGTTGGTCACCAGGTTGGGAAGGGAATCCGGTTCTACAATGTTGACGATTCGGATGTCCTGATACTTCGGCTTGGCGAAAATGTTGGCAATCTCGTCAATGTACTCCGTTTTGTAGCGTGTGAGACCCGCTGTGGTTAACGGAAGCTCTCCGTTGGAGGCTAACGCATGACAGTCACGGCCTGGAAGATCATAGATAACGAAGGTTGCGGCAATCGGCTGATTGGCCTGCTTCTGGGAAAGAACAAGATCCAGATGCTCCTCCAGGCTGCGGCGTCCGGCATTCACGTCCCCGCCGTAGATGGCATCAATCCGGTCCAGCCATACCGCCGTAGGATAGGATTTGATGGTACGCATTTGATCCGCCAGTGCGGAGTCGGTAACCTGGGCAATGGAGGTGTCGATCAGATCCGCATAGTCCGGGTTCACATACATGGTGGCCCCCACGAAGGGATTATCCGCATGAGGCTCGGCAGCTGAAGCCGGTTGAACGGCCGGAACGACCATACATGCCGCCAGAAGTGCCGACATACACAACATCTGCGTTCTTTTTTTGAGAACAGAAATAATCACATCATTCATCTCCCTGTTTTATGGAATGGACATCCAACTCCCATGAACACGCGTTCATTTTTGGGGAAAAGAAAGATAGCGCTTTCAAACTGATGCTAACTAATCATTTTGCTCCGGATTCATACGACAACAGCAGGAAGAATAAACGAGAGTTTTGGCAGTAGAGGATCGAAGAAAAGGCTTGAAAGCTGCGCGAGGCTGTAAACATACGCTTCTGGAAGAAATGGAAGCAGTCTTGGGGGTGAGGACTCATTTGGATGGACGAAAATGCGGGTGATTCCTTGTACACGGGATGAGCTTGTGAACGCGCTCTCTTAAAAATGCGCACCTCCCCGATTCAGATGTAGGTGTAAGGAATTAATGTAAATATCTGACATCATTATAGCCTACCTTTCAAAGACTTGTCAATTTCCCTCTGGCATAAACACGTCCCATTTTTTTGTCATGCTTTCCTGTGAACTGACGGATTTCTACGTTTCTCTGCAGCATTCGAGAGTATTCTGGCTATTTCTAAAGTGAAAGCCCCTGACTCCGTAAAGTCAGAGGCTTTGATTTTTGATGCAGGAGCTTATTCAAACAGGCTCTGCGGAATGGTAAATTCGGGGAAGCCGACGGCGTAGGCTGTATACTCATAGGGTTCAAAGTAGACGACAATCTCGTTATTCCGCAGGAAAAACGGCTGGTTCTCGGAAATGGCTTCGAAGGGGGCCAGCACCATATCCTGCTTGACGAACTCCTCCTTCACCAGCTTGTTGATCACCGCCGCGTAATCCGGGTTATTGCCCGCCGCCTGCTGCAGCGTCAGGGTGTCTCCCGTAGCCAGATCGAAGGTTAACGGCACCCGGGCGGGCATACCGTGGGCGCCTCCGGTATACAGGTAGGATTGCAGATACAGGCTCAGCTTGCCGCCGCTGTTCTGGGTGACGAAATAATGGACGGTGTAGCCGTTGGGGACGCTCCTGCCGCTGTCGCCTGCTTTCTCCAGATCCTTGCGGGAAGCCTCGGCGATGCGGTTTACCTCCGCCTGAATGGTGCCGTTTATCTTATCCTGGACTGCGGTGTCTGCCAGTCCGTTCACTTGCGGATACTGAAGCTTAAACTCCAGCTTGTCGGTGGTCTCATCGATAACCCCGGTGGTGATGGTCAGCGGGTTAAGAGACAAGGGAGTGAGCGATGTTACACCATTTGTCCCATCCGTGACGGAGGTATAGCCAAAGGTGTCCAGAAAAAATCCGGCTGGCAGATAGGTGGTGCCGTCCACCAGCAGCGGCTCCGTTCCGTAAATGGTTTGCCCATTGACGGTATAGGGCTGCGGATCGCCTGCTTTGGTGCTGAGCGTAGCGTTGCGGCCGGTGATGGTGGAGATACTGTTCTCCGGGTCCCAGGCTACCTCGAGACCCAGCTTTTCGCTAAGGACGCGAATGGCTACATAAGTGGTTTCTCCATTGGGGGAGACCGCACCGGGAATGGATTCTTGTTGGCCGTTTATGTCCATGAGGAAGTTTTTGAACACAGGGGTCTTCTCTTGCTGGACCTCTGCGGCATGGACAGAGGTTTCCGCGCGTGCAGCGGGAACAGTTATGGGGAGCAAGACGCTGCCCGCCAGCATTACAGCAGCAAGCGGCAGGATGATGAACCGTCCGGCCTGTGGCCGCCGGGATGAGGTGTTGGCGTCAGAGTGATGGGGAACGTGTTTCATAAAATCTCAGCTCCTTTTGTGCCTGAATTTGTGTCAGAGATTATAATATATACCCGTCTTTTCGGTTGGCTCAATCAATAAATAGACGTCCGCTTGGGGGAAATGGTTTAAATAGGTGGTAAGGGGAAGAGTAAATTAGGGGAGTCAGGATCAAAATAATACAAAATTAGTACCAGGTATTAGAACAAAGTGCTATAATAATCATAGGAGCTCTTATGCGGGGCAAAAAACGGGAGGGGTTGTGACCATGCAGCACTCTGTATCGAAAATTACAGCTTTGGGAGCATATGTGCCGGAACGGATTCTGAGCAATGCCGATCTGGAAAAAATGGTGGATACCAATGACGACTGGATTGTGCAGCGTACGGGTATGAGAGAACGGCGGATTGCCGCTGACGGGCAGTTTTCCTCAGACTTGGCGGTTAAAGCGGTGGAGGACCTGGTGCGCCGTTATGGGGTGTCGGTGGCGGATGTGGATATGATTCTGGTGGCTACCAGCACACCGGACTATTACCTGCCCCAGTACCGCCTCCCGGGTGCAGGCAGGGCTGGGTATTTCCCATGCAGGGGCGATGGATATCAACGCTGCCTGTGCCGGATTTGTGTACGGGCTGCAGCTGGCGGATGGACTGGTTACCGGAGGTCTGTACCGCAAGGTGCTGGTGATCGGTGCGGAGACCTTGTCCAAAATCACCGATTATACGGACCGCTCCACCTGCATTCTGTTCGGGGATGGCGCCGGCGCTGTGCTGGTGGAGCGGGCGGAGGGGGAAGGGGATTTTGCGGCGGCTTTATCCGGGACCTTCGGAGAAGGCGGTATCCATGTGTACGGCAGCGGGTTGTCCTCGGAGCTGATGGGCGTAGCTTTAACGGGTGGCGGATGTCTGGTGCAAAACGGCAGAGAGGTCTACAAGTGGGCGGTGCGGACGGTTCCCGAGCAGCTAAAGGTGTTGTTGGACCGGGCCGGATGGGAAGCGGAGGATGTGGATTGGTTTGTACCGCATAGCGCCAACCTGCGAATGATTGAGGCGATTTGCGAACGGGGTCCTGTGCCCATGGAGCATACGCTGACCAGCGTGGAATTCCGGGGGAATACCTCGGCGGCGTCCATTCCCTTGGCGCTGCAGCTGGCGTTGGACGAAGGGAAGCTGAAGCAGGGACAACGGCTGGCGCTGCTGGGTTTTGGCGGAGGACTGACCTACGCGGGCGTGGCCCTGCGGTGGGGGGCTGATGATGTGAGGGTATAAGCCGGGGAGGGAGCAGCAGGAAGGAACGAGCTGCGTCAGGAGAGGCGGTAAGGCAAAGAACGGGCATCTATCTGATGCCCGCTGCTGCGTTTACGCCGGCGCAGCCTCAGCCGCCGACCAGCTCCAGCGCCAACGCGGCAGCGCCGGCGGCTGCATGGAGGCGGGCCGGCACAAGCCGCATCCGCGGCAGGGACGCCGCCAGCTGACGGTCGAAGGCGCTCCTCACATAAGGGTTGCGGAGCAGCACGCTGCCCGATAGGGTAAGCGGCCCGGCCTGCAGTCCCAGGCGGCCCGCCAGCGCGGCCACCAGCTCCACCAGCGCGCCGGCGCTGGCTTCTGCGACGGCCATTGCCGCCGCATCGCCCAGGCTGCAGGCCTCCTCCAGGATGGGGGCGAGGGCGGCGATTTCTTTTTTGCCTGTAGCCGGACCATAGGTGAAGCCGACGATTTCACCCGGGCCGGTAAGCTGATGCCGCTCCTGAAGCAGGCGGCTGATAACCGTAGGCGGCTCCCGGCCGTCCCAGGCCCGGACCGCTGCGCTGAGCAGACGGCGGCCGATGCTGTAGGCGCTGCCCTCATCGTCGATGAGGTGGCCGAAGCCTCCGGCCCGGCCGGTTTCTCCGTCGGCGCTGCGTCCAAAACAAACGGACCCGGTGCCGGCGATGAGCAGCATCCCCGGTCCGCCGCCGAAGGCGCCGTGCAGCGCAGCCTCGTGGTCCCCGATAATCCGCAGAGGACCGGTATAACCATGGCTGCGGACAGCGGCGCTGAGGCGGCCGGGGATAGCCGGGTTGCTGATGCCGGCGGCGCCAATGACCATATGGCGGATGTGCCCCAGGCCTCCGCACACAGTGGACAGCTCCGCGCAGATGCTGCGCAGCGCCTGCTCCACCTCGGCCTCTTTGCGGCCGTTGTAGTTGATGCCGTCGGCAGTGAACTCGCAGACGATCTTGCCTTCCATATCCATGATGGTAACGGTGGTTTTGGTACCGCCCCCGTCCAATCCTACGGCAAAACCCCGGGCGCCGTTTTCCTCAAAACCGCTGTTTAATTCACTCATCCCTCTGTTTTCACCCTCTGCTTTTATAGATCCGAACTTCTATTCGTATAGATGATAAACTTTCTTTTCCCCGGCAAAAGCCGCGCTTTCCTCCTGCAGCTGCCCGAGCAGCTCCTCTACCGGTAAAGTCCCTTCGCGGAGCGTACTGTCCCCCCATAGAAGGTCCATAAAGGGCCGTCCGCCTTCACGGAACGGCTCCAAAAAAGAAAACTCCTGCCAGTTCCGCCGCAGGGTATCGATCAGCCGGACGCCTGTTTCCACAGGCTGCACGGCACGAACGTCAGTGACATGCAGCTGCACTCCGTGACACAGCTCTCCTTGATGCTTGGAAAAGGTGGGTTTGAAGTGGGCGGGACGGAAACGGACCCCCGGCAGCTGGAGCCGGTTCATTTCGGAAGCCAGCCGGTCTGCATCCAGATAAGGCGCCCCGATCAGCTCGAAGGGAAGCGGTGTGCCTCTGCCTTCGGACAGGTTGGTGCCTTCAATCAGGCAGGTCCCCGGATAAAGCGCCGTTGTTCCGAACCGTGGAAGCCCCATAGAGGGTGGAACCCACATATTCCCCGTATCGGGAAACAGCATGTGCCGGGACCAGCCCTTCATAGGCACTACGTGAAGCTCCGCTTCGAGGCCCAGTTGGTCATTGGCCATCAAAGCCATTTCCCCGGCGGTCAGACCGTAGCGGATGGCAAGACCGGGATAGTTGCCCACGAAGGATTGGAATCCCTCCCGCAGCCGGTTCCCCTCAACTACATCTCCGCCCAGCGGATTGGGCCGGTCCAGCACCATAAAAGCCTTGCCCGCACGGGCGCAATCCTCCAGCGCATACAGCATGGTGTAGATGAAGGTGTAGAAGCGGGCGCCGGCGTCTTGAATATCATAGACCACCAAATCCACCTGGTCCAGCATCTCCGGGGTCAGCCGTTTGGAGTCCTGACGGTACAAACTGTAGACGGGGACTCCTGTGCGCTCATCCCGGTAATTTTCCACCAGGCCGCCTGCCGCCTGATCTCCCCTGACCCCATGCTCGGGGGAAAACAGCGCCGCCAGATGGAACTGCTCATGCAGCACATCCACGGTGGAGACAAAATCCCGGGTTAAACCTGTGGGCGCGGTGATCAGCCCCAGCCGTTTGCCTTTTAGGAGATGCGCGAATTCCTGCAGATTTTCCACGCCGTATTGCACCATGCTACAGCTCCCCCTGCCGCAGCCGGAGGGCCTCCTCGGGAATCATGAAGGTTTCCGCGTACTGCTTGCGGGCCTCGATGCCCCGGACTCTGGCCAGGTGCTTGTAGTATTCCAGGTACGGGAAGGATTTGCTGCCCGTCACGAACCAGTGCTGGGACACCGCCTCCACCCACAGCTCATAGGCCTTCTGGTCAAAATCCACATACACATAAGGCCGGTAATCCACGGCGTCCTCCCAGTTTTCCGCATAATACAGCTTGCCGGCGAAGGCGGCGGGCAGCTCACGCTGGAACGAAGCCAGCCCTGCAAAGAACCGGGCGTCATTCACAATCCGGTGGGTGGTACTGTGATCCTTGTGCATGCTGTTTTTGAAATGGGTGATGAGGATGGACGGCCGAACCCGCCGGATCACATCACATACCTGGAGGCGTACCTCCATATTGTCCGGCAGCTCGCCATCGGCATAGTCCAGGACAAAAGCTTCGCCGTTCAGTTTCCCCGCAAACGCCTCCGCCTCCCGAACCTTTTGCGCCCGGTATTCCGCCATGTCTTGCCCGGCCGGCACACCCCTTTCCCCTGCCGTCAGGGCCAGGGTAACAATCCGGTCTCCCTTCAATGCATGGCTGGCCAGCACACCACCGGCAGTCAGCTCCATATCTCCTACATGGCCGCCGATGGCCAGAATGGTTTGCGGCTGTGATTGGGCTTGAGATTGATTTTGCGTCATGTCAAAAGACAGCTCCTTTCCATAGTCCGGATTATGACTCTGCCAAAACTTTTCGCAACACACCAAACTGCTTGGCTGTACGGAACCCGGCCTTTTGGTAAATCCGCAGGGCAGGATTGGTTTCTCCTGTAAAAAGGGACATATATTCCGTTCCGATACCCCGGAAGGCATCACAGAGCCGGAAGAAGAGTATAGAGCCAAGACCCTTGCCCTCATCCTCGGGATGAACCCCGATCCCTGCAAAATACCCCCGCCCGCTTAGCTCTCTGACCACCGGTCCGGCAAACCCCGCCGCCCTGCCCTGATGGGCTGCCACCAGGAAGGGGATGTTTTCCTCCGCACAACGTGTTAGTTCCTTCTCCCAGGCGGGGTTGCCCAAAGCGGCAAGCATCCCGTTTAGTTCGGTGTGCCGCTTCCCGTCGAACCATTCAACCCGGTAACTCTGCTCCTCCGCCCGTTTTTCCTTCTCCAGAATGTCAGCCGGTATGCGGAATGAGCTCAAATCCAGATACATGCCGTTCTGCCGGGACCGTTCCGTGTAGCCATGCTCCAGGAGAAACCGGTGCAGCATGCTGTCCACGGGAATGCCGGGTGCATTGTTGTGCTCATGGCCGGGAGTACCGGGAATGAGCCAAGGCAGCTTCATCGGATTGAAAAAAAGCGCCTCCGCCTGTGTTTTGCCCAGGTCGCGGAAGCGCTGCTCCACGGCATCCAGCAAAACGGAGTAGTGGCGGTCGTCAGCAATATCTTCATCCAATAGAAGCATCGTCAAGTACCCGGCGTCGGCGCCCAAGGGCAGGTCAGCCCCGGTTACACCGCAGGCAAAGCCTTTGACAGCGGGAAGGGAGGGGGAGGGGGCAGGGCGTCCGGCACCGGACTCCTTCTCCGGGTCAGAGTCCACTATGCTTCCTGCTGCTTCTGTCCCGGGAGCCGGCACGGCCTGCTGCAAGGTAACCGTATCTGCGGACGCATCTTCTTCAACCAACAGGAAGGTGCAGGCCGGATCAAAATAAGGGTTTTGCAGAATCAGCCGGCTGAAGGAGTCGGAAGTCATGGCCTTGTACCCGTCCTTCACCGCCGTGCGGTTCCACAGATCCACGGCGGCATGCACGGTGGCATGCTGTGCATTCGTTTGCCAGGTGGCGAGTGTGAGCTGTTTATGCATAAAGGGCATCCTTTCTTTTGAAAAGATACATGCGCCGCCCAACCGCCCGGTTGCGGGAGAACGCGGCTGGCTAACGGAACGGAGAAGCGCTTAGCCGGTGAAAACACCCCGGATGGATGCGCTAACGGAACTCAGAAGCGCTTACGGGGGGAGAATGGGTTCTAAAGAGTAAAATTAGGCCTGTAAGAGTCGCTGATTTCCGTTAAAGTGCAAAGTTTGTCCAAAAGCGTCTCTAAGAGCCGCTGAGTTCCGTTAAAAAGCAAAGTTGGCTAATAAGGCCGTGTGAGCTGCAGAGTTTCGTTGAATAGTAAAGTTAGTCCTGGAGCGCCGGTAAGAGTTGCAGAGCTCCGTTAAGCAAAGTTAGCTAATAAGGCTGCGAGAGCTGCAAAGTTTCGTTGAAAAGTAAAGTTAGTCCAAAAACGTCTGTAAGAGTAGCAGAATTCCGTTAAAGCAGAGTTAGTCCTAGTACGCCGGTAAGAGTAGCATAGCTCCGTTAGCCGTCGCGGGTGAGTTGTTCAAGGGGGCTGCTAGTTTTGGAACGGCATAGCGGCAAGGATTGTAAGATTGTGCCGCGCCTATACGCTTACACGTACCCGGCATAGCGTTCGCCCACGGCCGCTACGAAGTAGGCGATTCTAACGGAAGTGAGAGCCGCTATTTGGGCAAAAACGGGGGTTGCCGAAATCTAACGGAAGCAGGAGCCCTTATTGGCACCCAAACAGGCCGCCAACCGGCAAAAAGATGCAAATAGCGGCGCTGGCCGCCGTTAGAATTTGCCGAAGGCAATTTTCGGGCAAATAGCGGCTGTAGCTTCCGTTAGAACATAGCGGTTACAGCGTCCGTCCGTAACATGGTGGCGCTGCCGAAGCTATCGTTCGAAATAACCACCTGTTTATTTCATAGACTCTCGGTATGTTCTGTCCCGGCGTAAGCCGGCCACGCCCCAGGCAGCTTCAGCGCGGCGAGCGCGTATAGGGCAGCGAAAGCTTGCCCAGCACCGCCGGGTGCCGCGCCCCTGTGACCGCCGGCAGGCTGCCCGGCAGTCCGGCTAGGGTGCAGTCCGCCAGCAGGGCGAAGGCCACCGCTTCCTTGGCGTCGCTGCTGAGGCCGATTTCCTCCTGGGTCACCACCGGCACAGGGGCCAGCTCCTCCCGCAGGTCCCGCAGCAGCGTCGGGTTGTAGCTGCCTCCACCGCCGACGATCATCCGGTGGGCCGGATGGCGGTCCCGGACAAACCGCCGGTAGGCGTCGCCGATGGACCAGGCGGTGAGCCGCGTCACCGTGGCTACCAGATCAGCGTCGCAGACGCCAAGCTCCTGCCGCCAGTCCATCAGGCGCTCCACGTAGGCGTCGCCGAACAGCTCGCGGCCCGTGGATTTGGGCGGCTGCAAGCGGTAATACGCCTCCGCCTGCAGCCGCTCCAGCAGCTCCGCGCAGCAGTGGCCGGAGGCAGCCAGCCTTCCGCCTTCGTCCATCCCGGTCCGGCCAGCGGTAAGACGGCGCATCACGCCGTCGATGAGCATGTTGCCGGGACCGGTATCGAAGGCGGTGACCTGGCTGCTGTCCGCCCCTGCGGGGATCACGGTGATATTGCCAATGCCTCCGATATTCTGGAGCAGAAGGGTTTCCTCCGGGCTGCGGTACAGCAGGTACTCGGTATAGGGCACCAAGGGTGCGCCTTGGCCGCCCGCGGCCAAATCCGCCGGGCGGAAATCGGAGACGCAGGGGATGCCGGTCAGCTCGGCGATCACGGAGCCTTCGCCGATTTGGACGGTGTAGCCCTGCTCCGGCGCATGCCAGAGAGTCTGCCCGTGGGAGCCGATAACGCTGACGGCCTCCGGGGCGATCCCAGCTTCTGCCGCCACAGCCAAAGCCGCTTCGGCGTACAGCCTGCCCAGCCGCACATTCATTTCGCCCACCTTATCTACGGTGGCAAACACAGGATCGAAGAGGCGGAAGATCGCCTGGCGGGTATCCTCAGGATAGGGCAGGTTGAGGAACGCCAGCAGCTTCACCGACAGCCCCCCGATTGAAGTGGCGGAGCCAAGCTGCGAACCGGGTCCGTCAATAGAATCGGCTCCTTCTGAAGAAGAGCAGCCTTCTTCATATCCTCCATCAGGCCCGTCCCCCGCAGCACCCGCGGTGGTTCCCCTGGCCCGCAGCGGGCTCGAGCTTTCCCCGGGTCTACCCGTGACTTCCACCAATGCAGCGTCAATCCCATCCACAGAGGTGCCGGACATCAGCCCGATGGCGTAGCGTCGTGCGCCGAGGCCGGTTTGTTTTGTCCCAGCCGAAGCAGTCCCGCCCGCGTTGTGCTTGCGTCTCCTCATTCCGCTCACCCCTTCACAGCGCCGACAGTGACGCCCTCCAGGAAGTAGCGCTGCAGGCTGAAGAACAGGATGAACATGGGCAGCGCCGAGATGGTAGCCCCGGCCATCATGGGCGAGAAGTACGTGGTGTTGGCGAAGCGGAAATTTTTCAGCCCCACCTGAATGGTTTGCATATCCATGGTCTTCGTCACCAAAAGCGGCCAGAAGAACGTATTCCAACTGTCCATAAAGGTCAGGATGGCGATTACCGCCATGACGGTCTTCGAAAGCGGCACAATCACCTTGAAGAAGATCATGAACTGGCTGGCCCCCTCCACCTTGGCGGACTCGATGATTTCATTGGGAATGCTGCCCATAAACTGCTTGGCCAGGAAGATGTTGTACACGGTGACCAGGCTGGGCATGATGAGAGCGGTGTAGGTATTTTCCAATTGGAAGGTGTTCACAACCAGAATATACAGAGGCACCTGCGTCACCTGATAGGGAATCATCATTGCGGCAAGAAGGATGGTGAACAACACTGCCCGCCCTTTGAACCGCACCTTGGAAAAAGCGTAACCCGCCATAGTGGCGAACAATACGTTGGACACCGTGACGCTCCCCGCCACAACCAGAGAGTTGAGAATCCAGCGGTAGGAGTATTGGCTGTACTGGAAGAAGAACACGAAGGAATCCAGCGTGATTTTGCCGGGAAGCAGCGAATAATTCACCGCTCCAGCCTCCACGGGATCACCCAGGGAGGAAATCAGCATGAAATAGATGGGAAACAGCGTCGCCAGAGCAAATACCAGGAGGAAGAAGCTCAGGATTCCATTGCGGGCCACGCGGATTTTCGGATTGCCGATATGGTTGTTGTATAAGGACATGGTGGGCTCCTCCCTTCTAGTATTCGATCTCTTTGCCGAGGAACTTGAACTGGATCAGGGACACAAGCGCAATAACGGCGGCCAGCACCAGGGATTGGGCGGCTGCTTTGCCGAACTCGAAATACTTGAACGCATTGTCGAAAATCAGCAGGCCGACCATGGTGGTGGAGTGGTTGGGTCCGCCGCCGGTCATCAGGTAAGCGTTCTGGAACACCTGGAACGATCCGATGACAGCTGTCACCAGCAGAAACAGAATCGTCGGTTTTACAAAAGGAACCACAATATGCTGCAGCTTCTGCAGGAAGGAAGCCCCGTCCAGATCCGCCGCTTCATAATAGCTGTTGTCGATGCCGATCAGCGCCGCCAGAAAGATAATGATGGCCGCACCATGGCTGGACAGCCAGCTCATCATCACCAGGGCCAGCATAGCGGTAGCGCTGGAGCCCAGCCAATTCTGGTTGGAGATGCCGAAGAAGCCGATAAGCTTGTTGAAAATACCGGCAGGCAGCGGATCATAAATCCACAGCCACACCACGGACAAGGCCACACCCGAGGCTACAGTGGGCAGGTAGTAGATGCCCTTAAACACATTCTGCACCTTCTTGCGCAGGGGCAGGATCATGATTGCGATGACGAAGGAGAGGAACAGGTTAAAGGGAACGGTCAACAGGGTATACACGAGGGTGTTGCGGATGGACTTCCAGAACAGAGAGCTCTCGAAGGTGGCCACATAGTTGTCGAAGCCGATATAGGTGGACCCGAGAGGTTTGTATTCCTGAAAGCTGATAATGAAGGCCTTGATCACCGGATAGGCGGTAAACAGCGCGTACACCACCAGGGCAACGGCAATGAAGACATAGCCCGGAAAATTGTCCGTATGCTTGCGGCGTCTCCCCGCCGGTTTGGCTGCACGTTCGTTGGATGTGGACACGGCCATGGCGAAACTCCCTTCTCATTCATGGGACTTTACAAAAAAGCCGGGGAGGGGCCCAGCCGGCAGCCGCCTGCGCCTTATGGGCAAGCGACTCGGCCGGCCGGGACACTCCTCCGGTGGAGGGGTTAGGGCGTGTCTGAAAACTCCGAGGGGAGCAGATTTTAGCGAATTTTTGTTCATGGCAAGGCACTTTTGCGTTAGTTCACCGGGGGTACGTCAAGCGAAAGTAACGCAGCAAGGGACGAAAAGGCGCTAAAAGATGCCCTCAACGAGTTTTCAGACACGGCCTGGTTAATCCTTGACGACGCCGGTGTCTCCGAAGGCTTTGACAGCCGCCTCGGTAATGGCTTTGTGCATGTCCTCCGGCTTGATTTCACCGGCCAGAAGCGCCTGCATCTTGGGAATGATGACCTCATTCTCCAGCTTGGTGGCCTTGGCGCCCAGCTCTACCGGAATATCCGGACGGGCGGGAGCGGCTCGGGAGAGAAGTACCTTCACAGCAGCTTCGTTTTCGGGGCTGCGGTTGATGGTGATGCTCTTGGCGGCTTCGGCGCCGGTTTTGCTGATGTGGGCCACGAACAGCTCACTGTTGGTTTCGGCAGCGACCTTGCCGCTGGCCAGGAAGTAGGCGGCCTTGACCACGTTGGCTTTATGCTCGGCGGTGGGCTCCTTTTTGCCGCGGAAGGTGACATAACCGTCTACCACGGTGCTGGACACAGCGGGCTGGCCGAGGAAGCTGGGCACAGGCAGCACGATGTAATCCACCTTGATGCTGTCCTTGACGGCGCTGCCGTCCTTGGCGTCAATCTTCCCGTTGTTGGTTTTGGCGGAGTTCTCGAAGGTAGCCAGGCCCTTGCCGGTAATCATGGTTTGGCCGGTCAGGAACATGTTCCAGCGTTTGCCTGCGTCGATGGAGCCTAATTCCTTCGGCATGGAGCCGTCGTCGATCATTTCACGGACCGCCTTCAGGACACCCAGATAGTTTTTGCTGGTGTAGGCGTACTTCAGATCCTTTGTGAAGGGAGAGGGCATGCCAGCGTTTTTCACCAAAATGCTCAGATAATCCTTGGACGCCACACCGGAGGTGGCGAAGACGAAGCCGTACCGTTTGGTGGCGTTGCCGTCCTTAACTACGCCCTTCTTGATAGCCTCGCGGAATTCTTCATAAGTCCAGCCGGATTGTTGAACTTTTTTCCAATCGATGCCTGCCGCCTCAAGGAATTCTCTGTTGCCGCCGATAGCATGGGCCTCCATATAAGCGGGGAAGCCGTACAGGCTTTTGCCGTTCTTCATATATTCAAGAGGTCCCGGGTCAAAGTCGGAGACCATTTTGGCGTCGGCCAAATCGGTAATATCCATAAGCATTCCCTGCTGCACATACTTGGAGATGCCGTCGGAGCCGATAAACGCGATGTCAGGCGGGCTGCCTGCGTTCACCTGGGTGTCCAGCTTCTGGGTCATGTCCTCCCAACTGGCCGGTTCGATTTTTAGGGTCAAATTGGGATAAAGGGCATTGAAATCCTTGGCCATCTGCTCGAATTTCTTCTGGAAGTTGGCCGAAACCGGGGGAAGCAGGGCGGTGATGGTGTCCTTCTCGCCGGAAGCGGCGGCGCTTGCTGCAGGAGAACCTCCCGCAGATGCGGCTGGGGCGGGAGAAGAGGCGTTGTCCTTACCGCCGGAGCAGGCGGCCAGGGGTGCTAGAGACAAAACGGCGGCTAACATGAGGGAGATGGATTTTCCTTTTGTATTCATTCCTTGCTTCCTCCTTTGAATGGGTAAAAGTATGGATGAGTCAGGACTTCCGGTTTGTGTGGTATGCAGATAATGTGGGCTGCGGGCCAGCTGCGGTTTTCTTTGAAAACAGCCGCCGACGGCAGTGGTAATGGAATCCATGAGCGTTAATCAGCTAGTTGGCCGTTGCCGCTTTGGTGCAAGCGGATGGCCTGTTTGAGCATTCCCTTGGTTTCGTCCAAAAGCTTCTGCCCGGCGGAGGCATCCAAGCCGGTGACCAGCATCAGGATGGCCAGCTTGCAGCTGCCTCCCGCCTCGGCCAGGGCTTCGGCCGCTTCAGTTTCCCCGGCGCCGCATGCGGCTGTAATGATGCGGACCGCCCGGTCCCTGAGCTTGGCATTGGTGGCCTTCAAATCCACCATGAGGTTGTCGTAGGTTTTGCCGAGCTTCACCATCACGCTGGTGGTGAGCATGTTGAGCACCAGCTTCTGGGCGGAGCCGGACTTAAGCCGGGTGGAGCCCATTATGACCTCCGGGCCCACCACCGGAGCGATGGTCACCTGGCATACCTCTGCCAGCCGGGAGTTCCGGTTGTTGACCACGCCGATGGTGGCGGCGCCCAGCTCGCCCGCCTTCCTCAAGGCGGCGATGACGAAGGCGGCGCTGCCGCTGGCGGAAATGCCAACCACCGCATCCCGGGCGGTGATACCGCAGCGCTCCACGAGGGCGATGCCCTCCTCAGCCAGATCCTCGAAGCCCTCCACCGCTGTGCGGAGGGCGACATCGCCTCCGGCGATATGCCCCTGGATCAGCTCCGGCTCTACGCCGAAGGTGGGGGGGCATTCGGAGGCGTCCAGCACACCCAGCCGGCCGGAGGTGCCGGCCCCAATGTAAAATAACCTGCCGCCGTCTGCGAGGCGGCTGTGGATCATATCCACGGCCTGCGCAATGCGGGGGATTTCCTCCGCCACTGCCGCCGGCACCTTGGCGTCCTCCCGGTTCAGAAGCGCCAGCATCTCTTCTGTTGAACATTCGTCAATGGTCCGGGTTGCCGGATTGATGGTCTCCGTCGTTAAGCCCGCTAAATATTCATTCATGCGCATTCTCCTACCTGATGTGTTAGTTTTCAGCATGATCATGAGGGGGAACAAGGAGTTGTTGTTAGGTTACCTGCCATGCAATTGCTTTAAGCATAGTACCAATGCGCTTTTACTGTCAATCGTTTTTTGAAATAAAATTTCGGATTAAAAAAATACCATGATTATTATGCTCCAAAATTATATGGGAAATGGTGAAAAATATTCCTCCTATTTTTCATGACAGCGGATAATGAAAGGGCTTACATAAACACGTATATTGTCCGGACTTCCGGATTATGTCCGGATGAATCCGGTAGAGTGGTGAAAAACGGCGCTTTATATGACCAAGCGCCGCGTGGCAGGCGGGGGGTTAGGGAACGTCTAGGCAACCTAACCCCTTCTGTGTTTGGCGGAAAGAATATTGTGGGTTTTCATGAGGTATTTTTTGATGGAGTTGTACTCTGCGCTAGCTACACCGGCAAACAGAATGTCAATAACGGTCAACATGGCAATCCGGGAGCCCATGGCTCCGCTGCGCATGGTGATCTCCTGGGAGGAGAAAGTCAGCACAATATCCGAGCGCTGTGCCAGCTCGCTTTTGCCGAAACGGGTCAGAGCGATGGTGGTGGCGCCGTTTTTGAGGGAGATATCCAATGCGTCCAGAATCTCCTCGGTATCACCCGAATTGGAAACAAAAACAGCTACATCGCCCCGTTCCAAAAGGGTTGCTGCAGTAAGCTGGCTGTGCCCGTCCGTATAGGCGTGGCACATCTTGTTGATCCGCGAAAATTTCTGCTCCCCGTCCCGGCATACCAGGCCGGATGCACCAATGCCGAAGAAGACGATGCGGTGGGTTTCCCGCAGTGCCTTTACAGCTTTGGCCACCTCCGTGTGGTCGATAATGGACAGGGTATCGTCAATGGACTTGGCGTTGTTGCGGGCCACATTGGAAATGATGACATCAAGCTCATCTCCCGGCTGGATATCGGAATAATGGGCGGGCTGCTCCTCATCATGGGAGCCCAAAGCAGCGGACAAGCTGACAATAAAGCTGCGGTATCCGTTATAACCCATGGTTTTGCAGAAGCGGAGCACTGATGCGTCGCTGGTACGGCTGAACAAGGCTAGACTTTTGATGGAAAGATGGGGGATCTCGCCCGGATTGGCAAGGATATACTCGGCGATGAGCTTTTCGACGGGGGTGAGGCTTTCCTTCACATCCCGGATTTTGAGCAAAAGATTGTTCTGAATGGCCATAGAAGGTACCTGCGCATTCTTCATAGATTTACCTTCATAGTAAAGGGAGAGGGGGTTGTTGGCAAGCAATGGTATATGATGTAATGACTGAAATTTAATTTCGTTGATATTGTATCATACTGAAATAAAATTTTAAAGTCCATATTGTTGTTTTAAAAATCGGATGCTATAATGGCGGCAAATAAGAAAAGAAAATTTTGATTTTGTGTCATGTAAACTAACATGAAAGCAGGGTGGACACATGGATCAGCTCCAGCATACCGCTCTTCGCGAGCAAATCGGTCAAATGGTCATGTGCGGGTTTTCCGGAAAAAAGCCCACAGAGGATATCTTGCGGCTTATCCGGGAGTACAGGTTGGGCAATGTGATCTATTTCCGGGATAATATCGGCACGCCGGAGGAGGTACAGCAGTTGTCCGTTACTCTTCAGGAGGCGTCTAAGCTGGCAGGAAACGGCCCTTTATGGATCGCCGTGGATCAGGAAGGAGGAATGGTGGCGAGAATCGACCGGCAGGTGGCGCTTATGCCGGGAAATATGGCCTTGGGTGCAGCAGGATCGCCGGAGCTCGTATATGAAACGGCGCGGATTTCGGGGACGGAGCTGCGGAGCTTGGGCATTAACCTGAACTTTGCGCCGTGTGTGGATGTGAATAATAACAAAGCAAACCCGGTTATTGGCGTCCGCTCCTATGGGGAGGATGCGGGAGTGGTGGGTATTATGGGCGCCCGGGCGGTACAGGGGTATCAGGATGCGGGTATCAGCGCCTGTCCCAAGCATTTTCCGGGGCATGGGGATACAACGGCGGATTCTCATTTGGAGCTGCCGACCGTGCCCCATGATTTGGAGAGGCTTCGCCAGGTTGAATTGCCTCCATTCCAGAGTGCTATTGCAGCCGGAGCGGATGTGATGATGACCGCCCATGTGCAATTTCCCGCTTACGATGCCAGCGGGCTTCCGGCTACATTGTCTGCCGCCGTACTTGAGGGGCTTCTGCGCGAAGAGCTGGGCTTCGGTGGAGTTATTGCCACGGATTGCCTGGAAATGAAGGCTATTTCTGGAACAGTGGGGGTTGGCCGGGGTGCTGTTATGGCGGTGAAGGCGGGAGCAGATCTGGTTCTGGTTAGCCACACACCGGAGCTGCAGCTTGAAGCGCTGGAGGCGATTTATCAGGCTGTTTTATCGGGAGAGCTGCCGCAGGAGAGGATTACCGCGTCCGCCCGCCGCATCCGGGAGGCCAAGGCACGCCGTGAAGAAAGCTGGCAGCGGCTGATCCGGGAGCATGGTATACCCGAGGTAGGCAATTCGGAGCATATGAAGGTTGCCGGGAAAGCGGCGGAGCTGGCGGTAACGATGGTCAAGTCGGTGGGGGAGGACGGATTCCCTCTAGATGCCGCCGCGCCGACGTTGGTGATTTGGCCCCGGGTGGAGGCCCGGACGGATGTGGACGAAGCCATCCGCCAGGAAATAACCCTGGGCAAAGCATTGGCGCCTTATCTCGCCGATGTGCAGGAGCTTGCGGTAAGTTTGGCGCCGGATGACGCGGAGATAGAAGCTGTGCTGGCTGCCGCCCGGTTAGGCCGGCTGCAGATTGTGGCGGGCACCTATAACGCCGCCTTTAATCCCGGCCAGGCCCGGCTGGTGCAGGCGCTGCTGGACCTGCCCGGTGCCAAGGTAACGGCGGTAGCGCTGCGCAGCCCTTATGACTTGCTTTCTTTTACTGGCGTGCATACGTATGTGGTCTGCTACGAAAACCGGCCCCTTATGCTGCAGGCTGCCGCTAAGGTGCTTACCGGCCGTTTGCCAGCTTCCGGTAAACTGCCGGTAACTCTTTCGGCGGACTACCCGGCCGGCTGGGGAATATCCTGATCTTGACATTGGGCAGCGAACGGATGCTATGATGAGGATGAACTGATACCGGCAAGCAGCGTAAATTTTATGAGCTGCTTCTATTAATGGAGGTTAACTCATTGAGCCAGGAAATTTTGTCCGTAATCCAGCACTACACTCCTGCCTATCTCGCTACAGTCGAGGACGGCAAGCCGAGAGTCCGCCCTTGGGGTTTGCCCCATCTGGACACCGAAACCGGCAGACTCTACTTCAGCACATCCAGTACCAAAGCCGTGTATGAGCAGCTCCTGACGGTGCCTTATGTGGAATATTCCCAAACCTCTCCTGAGAATGTGTGGGTCAGAATCAGCGGAACAGTTCAATTCGACGAAACACCAGAGGCGAAGGAAGCGCTCTTCAAGCATGAGCCTCAATTAGCCAACATCTACAAAACCCCCGATAATCCCGTATTCAAAATTTTCTACCTGGAGGAAGCACGGGTAACCGTGGATGATTACACCCCCAACCCGCAGCGGGTTTACGAGTTCAAAAACGGCAGCTTCACTCTCCAGGCGTAAGCCTGTCCCGATGGGGAATCCTTGCAGTAAAGCCGAACAGGGTAACCAGTTGTAAGCTGCCCTGAGCAGAGTGTGTACATAGAAGCATTGCAGCAGCAAATGGGGACGGAACCGTTAATCGCGGTGGAAACTTAGGGATCGGAATTGATTCATCCGGATCACGTTTCCTTAGGCGGTTAAGCGGGGATCCGCCCCTTTTTGCGCTGTAAAACATATACTAAATACCATATATTTACATATTACCAAGGTGATAAAGTGGTGTTTTTCCCCCTTGTCGTCCATTATCCCCTACACTCAGGAAGCCTGCCCAAAGCCTAAAACTCCCCATAAAGGAAGCAACCATCAATCAATAGCAGGTCAGCTATATATAAAAGAAGTAACCACCAATCAATAGCAGATACACTCCCCATAAAGGAAGCAACCACTAATCGTAACCACTTCATCCAAGATCATATAGGCAGCGTGGGCGGACTCTGGTTCAGGTTCATCTCTCCTTGCAGGACTGATACCGTGCTTCCTGACTAAAGGGGATAATGGACGACAAGGAGGTAAAGGGAGATATTATCACTTGGAAATAACCATATTATGGTATTTTCTTGATGCGTCAGCTCTAAAAGTCTATGTGTTATGAAATAAAGGAAGGTTACTTTCCGCTGTTTACCCCACATAGCTGCTTTTGGAGCGATAACGGAACCTCTCTTTTCGCTATTCGGAAAACACGGATTCCTACTACAGCCCGGATGGTGTTATTGGAGAGAGTCCGACCTCAGCTCATCCAGTAGCCTCTTCACCAAATCGGCGGCGGCTTGTGCGGTTTCTGCTATGGGCACCTTCGTGCTGAAACGTTTGTCCCGGGTGACCAGCTCGCAGCAGCCCGCTTGCAAATTTCGGGGGCTGGCGATAACCCGGACGGGAACGCCCAGCAGGTCAGCGTCGGAAAACATCACGCCTGCGCTAACGCTCCGGTCATCATAAAGCACCTCGATGCCCAACTGCTGCAGCTCCCGGTATAGCCCATCGGCGTTTGCCCGTACAGCCTCATCGTCCGCCCGCACGCAGCACAGGTGTACCTGCCACGGTGCGATGGAAATGGGCCAGATCGGCCCGTGCTCATCGCGGTGGATTTCGCAAACGGAGGCGGCCAGCCGCCCGATACCGATGCCGTAGCAGCCCATCACAGGTGGTTCGAGCCTGCCCGCCTGATCAGCAGCCAGCATGCCCATGGCCCGGGTATATTTGTCCCCCAGCTGAAAAATATTGCCCACCTCGATTCCCCTCGAGAGGGTAAGAGCAGGTTGGCCGCAAGACGGACAAATACCACCCTCCCGGGCTTTCGCCAGCTCATGAAATTCCGCCCCGGCACAATCCCGTTCCATATCCAAGCCGGTGTAGTGGTGGTCGGGCAGATTTCCGCCGCAGCATAAGCCGGAAGATCCCCTCAAAGACCGGTCGAACAAAACGGTGCAGCCCTGCTCATGCTCAAGCCCCACTGGCCCGATAAAACCCGCTTGCAGGCCGCAGCCCTCCTCCAATACAGCCGGCTTCACATCGCAGCCCAACAGGTTCGTCAGCTTAGTTTCATTCACCTCCAGGTCGCCCCGGATAAAAAGAATTACCAGCCGCCCGTCACTCTCTGTCTGGTACACCACCGCCTTACAGGATTCCTCTTCCCGCAGCCCCAAAAAGCCGCATACCTCTTCGATGCTGTGCATCCCTGGGGTATGGACCAAAGCAAGCTCCCGGCTGCCGGTTTGCGCTTTCCCGGGCGAGGCGGCGCCGGCCGGAGCAGCAGGCTCCACAACAGGCTTCACAACATGCCCCGCCGCCTCCATATTGGCCTTGTAGCCGCACTCCCGGCAAAGCACCAGGGTGTCCTCGCCTACAGGTGTCGGCAGCATAAATTCATGGGACAAGCTTCCGCCCATCATTCCCGTATCCGCTGCGATGGCGATTACCTGGGGCAGCCCGGTCCGAGCGAAGATTCGCTCATAGGCCCGGTAGCATTGCTGGTAATACTCCTGCAGGTCCTCCAGGGAGGTGTGGAAGGAATACGCATCCTTCATGGTGAATTCCCGTACACGGATCAATCCGCCGCGGGGGCGGGCTTCGTCCCGGAACTTGGTCTGGATCTGGTAGACCATAAAGGGATAACGCAGATAGCTGCTGCCATATTCCCGCACCAGTTGCACCGCCGCTTCCTCATGGGTCATGCCCAGCAGATGGGGGCTGCCGTGCCGGTCCCGGAAACGGAGCAGCTCACTGCCGACGCTGGTCGCCCGGCCGGATTCCTCCCACAGGCTCTCCGGCAACACAACCGGCAGCAGCACCTCCTGGCCGCCGATGATGTCCATCTCCTGCCGGATAATTTCCTCAATCTTGCGAGTGATCCGGCGCAAAGGGGTGGCCTGGGCATAAATCCCATTGCCTACATATTTCATGTATCCTCCACGCACCATCAGCGCATGGCTGTCGATCACACAATCGGAGGGTTTTTCCCGGAACCTTTCGCCTACAAGCCTTGCCATTTTCATACCTGCCGCCTCCTTTTAGGGGATAGAGAATAAGGAAAACAAAAAAAGCCCCAAGCCGAAAAAACGGCTTAGGGCGAACAGACAGTCCGCGGTACCACCTAAATTCCACAGAGCATCGCTGCGCTGTGCTTTCCAAGTACGGAGCCAATTGCTTTAGCCCGATACCTCTCCCTTATGACGGAGGGAATCCGATAAGCCCTACTACATACGATTCAGGCCACAGCTCCAAGAGGGGTTTCCGCATCCTGTCCGTGAAGATTTCGCACCAACCATCTTCTCTCTGGGACATCCAGCATACGTACTGGTTCTTTTCATCGCTTTTGATATTCGATTACGTGGAAGTGTAGCAAACTTCGAATTGTCTGTCAATTGGAAAATATCCATTATTGGCCAATAGCCGGCGCCAGACACCGCAGGGCAGCAAGCCAGGATAAGCCGCAGGCTCCAGGCCTCGTTATAATAAAGCTACCGTACGGGAGAAAGGGGAATACAAATGGGTGTTGAGGACTCCGTCCAATTGGCGCTTGAAGCCATCGATGACCGGATCAAGGAGGAAATCACGCCGTCCGAGCTGGCCGCTCTCGCCAACTATTCCACCTATCATTTTTGCCGGATTTTCACAGCCTTAGTCGGGACGCCGATCATGGGGTATGTAACCCGGCGCAAGCTGGACTTCGCACTGTATGACCTGTCCTTGGGCAGGAAAGTCATAGACGTGGCCATGGATTACGGGTTTGGCACCCACGCAGGTTTTACCAAGGCCTTCAAAAAAAGCTTCGGCTGCCCTCCCTCCCTCTACCACTTGCATGTTAAGGCGCAGCCGCCGGGTAAACCGGCTTTAGCAATCATCCAATCGAGAACCGGAGGAATAAAGCATATGCATGTTGCGATTATTGAAAAAGAGCCCTTTCTGGTGGTGGGTTTCGAATCCCGCCACACCATGCCGCAGGTGAAGCGGGTCAGCGATATCCCCGCCTTCTGGGACACCTTGTCCATGGAATACGGCCCCTTGCTGTCACGGCTGCACCATACCTTTACCCAGTCGGAGCACTGTGAATACAGCGTTTGTTACAATGTGGACGAAAACACAGGGGAGTTCTCCTGGGTGTTGGGGGTAGGGGTGGACAATAACGAAGATAAGGCCAAGATTGAAGCGGATATGTGCCAAAAGATCATACCGGGCGGGCTGTACGCCGTATTTACCACACCGAAGGTTCCCGAAAAGGAGTATCCTCAGTCAATTCCTGCCGCCTGGAAGGAAATCCTGACCAACTGGCTGCCCGATTCGGATTATGAATATGATGAATCCCGGTTGGACTTCGAACGGTATGACGAGCGGGACCACGCCTGGCTGCATGAAGGCACCTGCCAAATGGAGATTGCCATCCCAATCCGCTTGCGGCAGTAACAGGCTGGGGAGTGTGAAGGATCGGCCAAAGCCGGGTATAATGAAGTATTATACCGGCAAAGGATGATCGCCATGCTCTATGAATACAAGCTGAATACGGATGCGGAGAATCTGATTGAGGTTACGGCGATGGTGCGGGAGGCTGTGGCCAAAAGCGGGGTCCGGGAGGGAATCTGCCTGGTATACTGCCCCCACACAACCGCGGGGATCACCATCAATGAGAACGCTGACCCGGATGTGGTCACGGATATGCTGTTGGGATTGGCCAAGGCCTTCCCGGACCGGTCGGAGTTCCGCCATGCGGAAGGCAACTCCTCCGCCCACTTGAAGGCAAGCTGCGTAGGGTCCAGCGCAACCGTCATCGTCGACGGCGGACAGCTCCTGCTGGGCACCTGGCAGGGGATTTACTTCTGCGAATTCGACGGGCCGCGGAGCCGGAGAGTCTATGTGCAGATTAACGGGCAGTAAAACTAAAAATTAATTCCGGAAAAACAGGGGAAGAATAGACATAAAATGTCTTTCTTCCTCTGTTTATGTTCTGCGGAACGATGATTTGTGGCAAATTACGAACAAGATAAAAAATTAACCCCTGAAATATTCGGATATTTGTTGACACTGTTCGACCCACGTTTTAAAATAATCTAGGTCAAGGCACACTAACAACAAATGTTACTTCGTATAAATCCGGGGATTGGCCCGGAAGTCTCTACAAGATCACCGTAAATGATCTGGCTACGAATGGAAACATCACTGCGGCAGCGTATGCATACCCGCCAGGGGACCACTCTGGGGCGGTAGGCACACGTATGCCCGGCGTTGCTTTTCCTGAAGAGCCGGAGTCAAGGACTCCAGGCTTTTTTTGTTGTTGCAGCCGTGTATGAGAACAAAGGAGGAAGCAAGCAGAATGGATCGTTTTTTCAAGCTGAAGCAAAGCGGCACCACGGTTAGAACGGAAATTATGGCCGGTCTGACCACGTTTATGACCATGGCCTATATTCTGGCGGTCAATCCGGATACCCTGTATGCCTTCGGACGGACCGGCATGGATTGGTACGCTGTGTTCCTGGCTACTGCCATCGCCGCAGGTATCTTTACCATCGCTATGGGCGTTTTCGTTAATTTTCCGGTGGCGCTGGCTCCGGGCATGGGGCTGAACGCCTATTTTGCCTCGGTTGTACTGTCCTCCGCCGCAACGGACAAGCCGTTTACCTGGCAGATGGGTCTGACAGCGGTATTTATCTCCGGTATTATCTTTATTATCCTGACCGTGACCAAGGTCCGGCAGATGCTGCTCGTTGCGATTCCTGACAGCCTCAAGCATGCCATTACCGTCGGTATCGGCCTGTTCATCACCATTATCGGTTTGAAGAACAGCGGCCTGCTGACAGTTGGCGTAGAAACCCTCAACAATGTGGAAAAAGGCAAATATACAGAGCTTCTTTCGTTTGAAACCATCTTCCATCTGGGCAGCCTGGAAAACCCGACTGTTCAGCTGACCATCATCGGTCTGGTGATCATCGCCATCCTGATGGTGCTGGATGTGCCGGGCGCCATTCTGTTCGGTATCCTGGGCACCACTGTCATCGCCATGCTGATGGGCGAAGTAAACTTCGACGTGCTGACCGGCGACAAAACCCCTTGGGTTCCGGATCTGGGCCAGCTGCAGTTTATGGCATTTGACTGGGACGGCATTATCCATACCGGGATTATCTCGGTCGTTGTTACCTTTACCTTCGTTGAATTGTTCGATACCTTCGGAACCTTGGTGGGCACTGCCAACCGCGCCGGCTTCATGAAGAATCCGGAAGAAGGCAGAAAGCGTGTGGGCAAGGCGATGTTCGTTGACGCTGTTGGCGTTGGCGGCGGCGCTATGCTGGGTACCTCCACCATTACCGCTTATGTGGAAAGCGCCGCGGGTGTTGCCCAAGGCGGACGCACCGGTCTTACCTCGGTTACAACCGGCGTGTGCTTCCTGTTGTCCCTGTTCCTGGCTCCTGTAGTGGCTCTGATTCCTGGCTCCGCTACAGCGGCAGCACTGATCGTAGTGGGTGTACTGATGATGCAGTCCGTCAAGGAAATTGACTTCCAAGACATGGTACTGGCGATTCCGTCCTTCCTGACCATTACCTTCATGCCGTTCACCTACAACATCGCCAACGGTATCTCCTTCGGTATCTTCTCGTATGTGATCCTGGCCTGCGTATCCAACGTGGCCGGCAAGAAAAAATACAACATCCACTGGCTGATGTGGATTCTGGCCGTTCTCATCGTGCTCCGTTATGTATTCGTCGGCAGCCAAGGCTAAGCCCATTTCTGCCGCATGAGGCGCCTTCCCTTCGGGGGAGGCGTTTTTTTCATTCCACATGTTGACGTTTTCATTCCTGAGGTTTGGTCTTATAATGAGAGCGACAGAGGGTCAGAAGGAAGTAGGGGGAATCACATGAGATTGTCCAAGCAACCCTGGAGAAAAGCCACGTTGACGCGGCTGATTTTTTCGCTTATCTGCATTATGCTGCCGATGTATATCCTCAGCACCATCATGAACAATTGGAGCATCCGCACCCTCCAGTCGGAAATCTCCAAGTCCATGACCTCCCAGGTGTCCCAATACCTCACCGATCTGGAGAAGGAATTTCAGAGGATCCAGACGCTGCAGTACGACTGCCTGAATGACGAGAACCTGAACCGGCTGGCGGGCATACCTGATTCCCTGGACGATATCGAGAAGATGCAGAACATTCTGCGTCTACAGCAGCGGCTGAATGCCATCAAGAACAGCAGTTCCTACATCCAAGATGTATACGCTTTCATTCCGGGTGTGGACAAAAACGTCTCGGCCATTACGGTCAATGCTTTTGATCCCGTGGAATACGACGCCCTGATGAACAGCCCGCTGTCCTTCGAATCCCGGGTGCGGGTGGTGAAAAACAAGCTGTTCCTGAGCGTTGCTTATCCGTTCAGCCTAAGCGGCAAACGGGAGCCGCTTTTTCTGATCGCTGTGGAGTTGTCTTTGGACAAGCTGGAGGACACGCTGCAATCCATGCGGAATTCCGAGGATGAGGGGTTGATCCTCACCAGTCCCCAGTTCACGCTCAGCACGGGCAGGGACGAGGGTTTTAACCGGCAGCTGGTGGAGCTTCTGGGCAAACCCGAGGGCAAACCCACTGCCCAGACGGTAGACATCAACCGGACCTCTTATCTGGCGGTGACTACCTCCTCGGATTTTTTCGGGGCGGTGCTGAGCAAGTATGTGCCGGAGGATGCGGTGTTCCAGCCGCTGGCCCAGTTCCGCAGATGGTTTCTCACCCTGGCGGGGATCGCTCTGGTGGTGATTGTGGTTTATTCCCTCTATGTCTATAAATACATTCACAAGCCGCTGATCAAGCTGGCCAAGGCCTTCCGCAAAATTGAATACGGCGACTTCAGTGTCATCATCGGACACAGGCAAAACGACGAGTTCCAGTATATTTACACCCGGTTCAACGCTATGGTGGAGAAGCTGAACTCCCTCATTGACCAGGTGTATAAGCAGCAGATTCTCACCCAGCGGGCGGAGCTGAAGCAGCTCCAATCCCAGATTAATCCCCATTTTTTGTACAACAGCTTCTTTATGCTGAATACCATGACCCGGGTCGGGGATTACGAGCAGTTGGAGCAGTTTACGAACCAGCTTGGGGAGTATTACCAGTTCATTACCCGGAGCAGCTCCGACGAGGTGCCGCTGGTCAAGGAGGTTGGCCATGCCAGAGTGTATACAGATATCCAGGCTATGCGTTTTTCCAACCGGATCAAGGTTAGGTTCGGGGAGCTGCCGCCGCAGACGGAGCATATTATGGTGCCCCGGCTGATCCTTCAGCCGATTATCGAGAACGCCTTCGAGCACGGGCTGGAGAAAAAACGGGCCAATGGCCTTTTGTGTGTCAGCTTCGAAAAGGATGAGGACCGGCTGCTCCTGATTGTGGAGGACAACGGGGGGCAGATGGATGACCTTCAGGCGGCCGCTTTGAACCGGGAGCTGAACAGCAATGACGGGACGGTGGAAACCACGGCGCTGCTCAATATCCACCAGAGAATCCGCATGAAATTCGGGCCCCGGAGCGGGCTGCACCTGGAGACGGGTGAGCAGCAGGGGCTGCGGGTAATGATGACCATTTATCCGAAGGATGGGGGAAGCTAAGATGTACCGGATGCTGATTGTGGATGATGAGGCGATTATTACCGACGGGTTGTATGAAGTATTTGAAAATTTGCAGCATCTGGAGCTGGACCTGTACAAGGCCTATTCCGGTCCGGAGGCGCTGCAGCTGTGCCAGCGGATGCGCCCTGACATTGTGCTGAGCGATATCCGCATGCCGGAAATGGACGGCCTGCAGCTCCTGGAGCGTATCCGCGGCATGTGGCCCAAGTGCCGGGTGATTTTTTTGACGGGGCATAACGAGTTCTCCTATATCTATACCGCCATCCAGTATGACAGTGTGGGTTATCTTCTGAAAACCGAAGGGTATGACCGGATTATTCAGGTGGTGGAGCAAACCCTGGCGGATCTGGACTCCGAGCTTAAGGCGGAGGCGCTTTTGGAGCAGGCGGAGGTCAGATTGGGGGCGGCTCGGGAGCTTTTGCAGCGGGATTATCTGCATGGCATCGTCAAGGGGCTGCACCATAAAGAGGACATCAGCCGGAAGCAGTTCGAGGAGCTGGGCATTCCTCTGGATGCCGACAAACCGGTGCTGATGATGCTGGGGCGGCTGAACAGCCTTCCCGGGGGACTGTCCTATTCGGAGAAATCCCATCTGCTGTTCAGCATCCGGCTGATTGCCGAGCAGTATCTCTCCGCCCGGGCCAAGCTGGCCCATGTGGTGGTCGACAACACTGACCTGGTCTGGCTGATACAGGAGCAGGGTGAACCCAATCCGCAGGCGGGGCTGGAGGGCGGCCGGCAGGCGCTGCGGATGTTTGTGACGGGAAATGTGGAGCTGATCCAGGCGGCCTGCCGGGAATCGGTGGGAGCGCTGATTTCCTTTGCCCTGGACGACAGCCCGGTGCAGCTGGACCAGGTGGGGGAACGGTTCTCCATGCTTAATATGCTGGTCAATTACCGCATCGGCCAAGGCAGCGGAATGCTGCTTCTGGACAAGCACATCCTGGAGCGGGAGCTGCAGCGTCCGGCCCAGCATCCGCGGGAGATGAAGCATATGCGCCAATCCCTCTTGGACCGGCTGGCCGACAGCCTGGAGCATGGGCACCGGGATGAATTCGGACGTATCCTGTCCGAGCTGACGGAGGGCAAAAACGGAACCGATATGCAGCATATTCCCGGGCAGGAGCTGTATTTTTCCATAGCGCTGATCTATCTGTCTTATCTGAACCGCTGGAACCTGGTGGAGCGGGCCGCTAATGCGGAGCTGAACCGGTTGATGCAGCCGGGCAGCCACAGCTCCTGGGCCGATGCGGTGCAGTATCTGGCCTCGGTAGGGACCATGATGTTCGATCTGCAGCATGTGGAGCAGGAGCGGCGGGCCCAAACCATCATCAGCGCTGTCCAGCGCCATGTCCAGCAGCATCTGGACAATCCCGACGAGCTTTCCCTGGTCCGTCTGGCAGAGCTGGTATACTTTAATCCGTCCTATCTCTCTCGGCTGTTCAAGCAGGAAACGGGTCTGAATTTGTCGGATTACATCAATTCCTCCCGCATGAACAAAGCCATGGAGCTGCTGCGCTCCCCCGATATGAAAATCCAGGAGGTAGCGGAGCAGGTAGGCTACAACTCGTCGGCCAACTTCACCCGCTCCTTCCGCCGATATACCCAAAAGACCCCCCAGGAGTATCGTGCTGAAATAGCAAGTCAATAGCGGAATGGAATGTAAACAGGTGATTATAGATGTGCGGGCCGGGAGAACGTATGATGAAATTGTCACCACCACACATGAATCGGGGAGGTCAAAACACAAATGGCAAACAAAATGAAACCGATTGCACTTGCCGCCACAGCGGGCCTGCTGGTCTTAAGCGCCTGCGGCAAAAGCGACGGGGACGCCAAGGCGCCTGCCGCATCCTCCGGCGCGTCCGCTGCTCCTGCGCTGGATATTGCCAAGAAGTACGACACGCCGGTGGATATTACCGCCTGGCGCTACACGGAGTCCACCTACCAGTATGAAAACGGGGACACCATCGACAACAACATTTACACCAAGATGTACGAGGATGAGCTGGGCATTAAGCTGAAATACAAATGGACTGTGCCGGTGGAGCAATTCGACCAGAAGCTGAGCGTTTCCATTGCCTCCGGGGATACGGCGGACGTCATGTGGCTGAAGAACAAGCAGCTGACAGACCTGGCGGAAAACGACATGCTGTACGACCTCACGGATTTGTTCGAAAAATATGCCACGCCCATCACCAAGAGCATTCTCCAGCAGGATATGAAAAGCTTCAATACTGCCAAAATCGGCGGCAAGCTGATGGCCATCCCGCAAACGGCCTCCGCAGTGGACGGTCTGCCGATCCTGTATGTGCGCACCGATTGGCTCACCAAACTGGGGCTGTCTGAGCCCAAAACACTGCAGGACGTATTCGCTGTTGCGGAAGCGTTTACACAAAAGGATCCGGACGGCAACGGCAAGGCGGATACCTTCGGCCTGGCCTTCACCAAAACCTTCCTGACGGATTCCCACTTCGGCACCTCGGGCTTCTTCTCCGGCTATCATGCCTATCCCGGCAAGTGGGTGAAGGATGACAAGGGTAACGTGGTTTACGGCAGCACCCAGCCCCAGGTGAAGGACGCGCTGCGCCAGCTCCAAACCATGTATAAGCAGGGGTTGCTGGATAAGGAATTCGGCATTAAGGACCGGGCCAAGGTCACCGAGTCGGTGGTCGGCGGCAAGGTAGGTATTTTCTACGGCTCCATGTCCGCACCTTTGTCCATTATCCAGAAGAATATCGACAACGATCCCAAGGCCGAGTGGAAGGCCATTCCTTTGGCTTCCATCGATAGCAAAAAGGCCGTTCCCATGGGCAAAATGCCCGTTACCATCTACTACGGCGTCAGCAAAAAGAGCAAGAATCCCGAGGCTATCATCAAAATCCTCAACTCCGTTATGGCAGGATATGACCCGGCTGTTCCGGCCAGACCGGAATTCAGCCACAGCAAAACCAACGTTCCCGTATGGCTCTACGGTCTTCTGCTGCCGCAGCCGGCCAACAAAAACCTGATCGCCCACCAGAATGTGGTGAAGTCCATCAGCGCAAACGACGCCTCCAAGCTCAGCGCGGAGGAAAAGGGCTACTACGACAAGGTGCTGGATTTCCGCAAGGGAAATAAGGCCAACTGGGGCACGGAGCGGGTATTCGGCTCTCCCAGCAGCTTTGATGTCATCGAGCAGTACGTGAAGGACGACAACTACATCCTGGATGCCTTCTACAGCTCGCCGACGGCAACTATGGTGGAGAAAAGCGCTACTCTCCAGAAGATGGAGGAGGAAGTATTCACCAAGATTCTAATGGGTGAGTCCGTGGATTCTTTTGACAAGTTCGTGGAGGATTGGAAGAAGCTGGGCGGCGACCAAATTACCAAGGAAATCAACGAGTGGGCCGCCAAAAACAAATAAAGCTTGCCGGTGCGGAGGGGAACAGTTCCGGTTCCCCTCTGTCTATTCAAGAGACGGCAATTACGGATGGAGGGAACCATATGGCAAGCAATACCCGAAGAAAAAAGCTGCAGGAAATCCCGCTGCATATCATGCTGCTGCCAGGTGTTATCCTGTCGATACTGTTTCACTATATCCCTATCGGAGGCATCGTCATCGCCTTCCAGAAATTCGTTCCGTCCAGGGGCATCTTCAACTCCAAATGGATCGGGCTGGACAACTTTCATTACCTGTTTAACCTGCCCAACTTTACCAGCGTGCTGTGGAATACTATTTTTATCGCCGTAATGAAGATTATTGCAGGACTCATTGTTCCTATTATTGTGGCTCTGCTGCTGAACGAGGTGATCAGCAACTCCTTCAAACGGACCATCCAAACCATTATTTATTTCCCGTACTTCCTGTCATGGGTTATTCTCGGGGGCATCCTGATCGATATATTGTCGCCTACCAACGGCATCGTTAACCAGGCCTTGGGCTTCTTCGGTATTGATCCGATTTTCTTCCTGGGCAATGAAAAATGGTTCCCCTTCACCCTGGTCCTCTCCAATACGTGGAAAGAATTCGGCTACAGCACCATCGTTTATCTGGCGGCGCTGACGGCCATTGACCTCCATCTGTATGAAGCGGCCATTGTGGACGGAGCCAACCGCTGGAAGCAAACCCTGCACGTCACCTTGCCCGGCATTATGCCGATTGTGACCCTGATGGCTGTGCTGAGTCTGGGCAATGTCCTGAACGCCGGCTTCGACCAGGTGTTTAACCTGTACAGCCCGATGGTATACAGCACCGGGGACATCCTGGATACCATGGTGTACCGGATCGGCTTGATTGATGCCCAGTACGGGGTAGCCACGGCGGTGGGGCTGTTCAAATCGGTGATTGCCTTAGGGCTGATTACCTTATCCAATTTCCTGGCGGGCAAATATGCCGGCTACCGGATCTTTTAGGAGGGGGGAAAAGACGTGCACAAGCTGACGGCTGGCAGAAGGGTTTTTCTCATCATCAATTGTGTGGTACTGGCTGTAATGGCCATCGCGTGTATCCTGCCGCTTATTAACGTGCTGGCGATTTCCATGAGCGCAAGCAGCTCCGCCGCCGCAGGGGAAGTGAAGCTGTGGCCGGTGAATTTTACCCTGGCTTCGTATAAGCATGCATTAGGCAAGGCGGAGTTTATGACGGCGGCTGCCGTCTCGCTCCAGCGGGTGGCATTGGGTTATGTCATCAGCATTATCGTAACGGTACTGACCGCATTCCCGCTGGCCAAGGAAAAACGCTCCTTCAGCTCGCGGACCGTGTATGCCTGGTTCTTCATCGTGACCATGATGTTCCACGGAGGCCTGATTCCCTCCTATATGACCATCAAGGCGCTGGGGATGCTGGACACGATGTGGGCTCTGGTGCTGCCCGGAGCGATTTCCGTATTCAATGTGATTCTCTTGATGAACTTCTTCCGCAATCTGCCCAAGGAGATTGAGGAAGCCGCTTATATCGACGGAGCGGGACATTGGCGGGTGCTGTGGAGCATCTATATCCCCTTGTCCAAACCGGCCATCGCCACCATTACTCTGTTTATGGTCGTGGGCCACTGGAATTCCTGGTTTGACGGCCTGATCTACATGAATTCGCCTGCCAATTATCCGCTGCAAAGCTATCTGCAGACCATTGTCATCGGCAATGATCCCAGTATGGTGCCGACCAATGAGCTCTTGGATATCTCCAAAATTTCCGACCGTACCTTCAAGGCCGCCCAGGTGTTCCTGGCCGCATTCCCGGTTCTGGTGCTGTATCCCTTCCTGCAGAAGTATTTCATGAAGGGTCTGGTTATGGGCAGTGTGAAGGGATAATTGATCATCCGGGACGGGAGTTTGACGGGGAGGGAAGACAAACATGAATGAGACAGTATTGGAGCGGCTGCGTGGCCTGTCCCTGGAGGGGCGGGCAGATGCCCTGGCGAAGGCCTCGGACAGGCAGGTGCTGGAGGAGTGGTTGGAGTCCGGAGTCAAATTCGCCGCCCTTGGCGGTCCTCTGGAGGACGCTTATTACCGGGCGTTCCGCAAGCTCTTCGATTGTATTGCACCGATGGTGGACGAGAAGCCTGTGCTTTTTGAAGGGGGAGGATATTCCGGGTGCTGGATGGAGAGCACGGGCACCATCAACAGCGAGCTGCTGTCCCGGTTCGTGCCTTCAGTAGCCCGGGAAAGCTTCCTGCTGTTCGCCCGCTACCAAAAGGACGACGGACAGCTGCCCTACAAGGTGACGGCAGCGGGGCCGGCATACCGGCAGATCCAGATGGTGACGCCCCTGGCCCGCAGTGTATGGAATCACGAAGAGCTGAACGGGCGGGATGACGGATTTTTGCGGATCATGTATCAGGCTATGGCACGGTATGATGAATGGCTTGCCGCCTACCGGAATACCCGGGGGAGCGGCTGTGTGGAGGCCTTCTGCACCTTTGATACGGGGCATGACTTGTCCCCCCGCTTCTGGCATGTGCCGGATACCTGCCACCAGGATGATGCCCGGCAGGTGGACCCGGGTTCGCCGCTGGTGCCGTTCCTTGCGCCGGATCTGACGGCCAATGTGTATTGCCAGCGCCTCTATCTGGCGGAGATGGCCAAGAGGCTCGGGATGGAGCAGGAAGCGGCTTTATGGGAGAAGAAGGCCGGGGAGTCGCTGGAGGCCCTTTACCGCTGGTGCTTCGACGAGGCGGACAGGTTCTTCTATGACCGTGACCGCCAGGACCGGTTTGTCCGGATCCAGTCGGATGTGCTGCTGCGGGTGCTGGCCTGTGAAGTAGGGGACAGGGGATTTTTCGATGAAATGCTGGAGCGTTATCTGTTGAACACCCGCAAGTTTTTCGCCAAATATCCTCTTACCTCCATTGCGATGGACGATCCCCGCTTTGATCCCTTCTCCGGCTATAACAGCTGGGGAGGCACCTCCAATTTCCTGACACTGATCCGGACGCCCCATGCCTTCGAGCATCACGGGCGGTTTGTGGAGCTGACCTGGATTTTAAACCCCATTGTGTCCGCCCTGACCCGGATGGACCGGTTCCCCCAAACGCTTAGCCCATGGACCGGGGAGGCGGGTTTTACGGAGACCTATTCCCCCTCTATTCTCTGCCTGCTGGATGCGGTGGAGCGGCTGTGCGGGATTATGCCCCGGCCGGACGGGGAGCTGTGGTTTAGCGCCTGTTTGCCCTATCCCCAGGATCACGGGCAGGCGGTTGCCTCACAAACGGCCTACAGCCGGAAGGTGGACGGGGTGCTGTACGAATGGACGGTGACGGCGGAGGGAGCCACGGCCTGGAGAGACGGTGAACCGCTGCTGAGCATTCCTACTGGTACAAGGGCGGTAACAGACAGGCAGGGCCGGTTGAGGCGGGTAGTGGGTTTGAGCGTGCGGAAAGTGGAGGGACTTGTCCGGTACCAGGGGACAGAGCTGCCGGTGGCTGTTGACGGCAATGAGCAGCTGGAGCTGACAGAGGAAGGCTTCGTAAGTGTAGAGAAGCCGGGCATTGTGTTTCCGGTTCACGGATAATTCATGGAGGAGGCTACGACGTTGATTTCCACTAAGGAGATTCAAATCCGCGACCCGTTTGTGGTGCCGGTTCTGGACAGGAGCCGCTACTGCTTGTTCGGCAGCACGGATGCGAATATATGGGGGCCAGGCACAGGCTTTGACATGTATGTGGGGGAGAATCTGGAAAGCTGGGAGGGACCTTTTCCCGTTTTCCGGCCGGAACCGGGATTTTTCGCGGAGCGGAATTTCTGGGCTCCTGAGGTGCATCTATACCGGGGGAGGTATTATATGCTGGCCACCTTCCGCCGCAGTGACAACAACCTGCTGGGCACGGCGGTGCTGGCCGGGGACAGTCTGGAGGGGCCTTACCGCCTGCACAGCAGCGGGCCCGTGACACCGGAGAGCTGGTGCTGCCTGGACGGTACGCTGTTTGTGGACGGGGAGGGTTTGCCCTGGATGGTGTTCTGCCATGAGTGGCAGCAGGTAACCGACGGGGAAATCTGTGCCGTCCGGCTGACGGAGGATCTGCAGGCTGCGGCGGGAGAGCCGGTTGTGCTGTTCCGGGCGTCCCAGGCGGGCTGGCCCACTCCCTTCCGCTCCGAGCGGTATCCCGGGCAGGACAATTATGTGACCGATGGTCCTTTTATTCACCGTGCTGCCGATGGTGCGCTGCTGATGCTGTGGGCCAGCTTTATCGATAACACCTATGCGCTTGGTGTGTCCCGCTCTGCTTCCGGCAGTGTGCTGGGGCCATGGGAGCATGAGGAGGAGGCGCTGTTCAGGAGCGACGGCGGGCACGGCATGCTGTTCCGTACCCTGGACGGACGCCTGATGCTGACGGTTCATTCCCCCAACAAAACACCTCATGAACGACCCTTTTTCCTGGAGGTGGAGGAACGGGACGGCTGGCTGCGGCTGCTTGAGGGGAGGGGCGAATAAGGATGCCTGAGAATATGTTTTTTAATGCCCACCATTCCCCGGTTGGCGCCTTCGCCAGCTTCACCCTGGGTTTTCCCGGAAACGGCGGGGGCTTGGAACAGGAGCTGGGCCGTTCTCCTCTGCAAAATGTATTTATCGGGCTGGAGTCGGCGGAGAAGCCGGGCCTTTATGATGTGCTGCCCTTCTTCAAGCCGCGGGAGGATGACAGCAAGCGCTATGATGTGGAGCAGGCCCAGAAGCGGCCGCAGAAGCCGCAATTGCTGTTTTCCTTTGCCAAGGAGGCGGTGGAGCGGGACTTCCGTCTGTCCACGGACACGTGGCGGGCAGGGGATTTGACGTTTACGGTGTATACGCAAGCCGAGCAGGTCCCGGAGCCTGGGGAGGGCTCCGAGGAGGTGTTGAAACGGGTGATTATGCCCGCCGTGCTGGCGGAGCTGACCGTGGACAATACCCGGGGAAACACGGCCCGCCGGGCGTTCTTCGGCTATCAGGGGAGCGACCCGTACACCTCCATGCGGCGGCTGGAGGATACCTGCCCGGGGCTGGCCGGCGTCGGACAGGGGCGGACCACCGCCATCGTGTCGGATGACCCGGAGGTGCAGGCTGCGCTGCATTTCAGCATGGAGAGCATCCTGTCTGCGCCGCACCGGGAAAATTGGGGCTTCGGCCTTGGCCCGGTAGGGGCGTTAGTGGCGGAGGTGCCGGCAGGGGAATGCCGGACGTACCGCTTTGCGGTGTGCTTTTATCACGGGGGGACGGTGACGGCCGGGCTGGACGCCTCCTATTATTACGCCCGGTTCTTCCGGAGCATCGAGGAAGTGGGGATGTACGCGCTGGGGCAGTTTGACCAGGTGGCCCGTTTGGCGGCGGAGTCCAACCGGATGCTGGAGAAAACGGCCTTGTCGGAGGACCAGCGGTTTATGCTGGCCCACAGCATCCGCAGCTATTACGGAAACACGCAGCTGCTTGATACGGCGGACGGCCCCTTCTGGGTGGTGAATGAGGGCGAATACCGGATGATGAACACCTTCGACCTGACGGTGGACCAGCTGTATTATGAGCTGCGGATGAATCCGTGGACGGTCCGCAATGAGCTGGACATGTTCGTGAGCCGGTACAGCTACCAGGATTCGGTGCGTTTTCCGGGGGATGATACGGAGTATCCGGGGGGCTTAAGCTTCACCCATGACATGGGGGTGGCCAACACCCTGTCCCGTCCGGGGCATTCGGCTTACGAGCTGTTTGGGCACAGCGGCTGCTTCTCCCATATGACCCATGAGCAGCTGGTCAACTGGGTGCTGTGCGCTTCGGTCTATGTGGTCCGCACCGGCGACCGGGAGTGGTTCGGGAAGCATGTGCAGGTATTCCGGGATGGTTTAGTCAGCCTGTTGAACCGGGACCATCCGAACCCAACTGCGCGCAACGGCTTGATGGGGCTGGACAGCAGCCGGGTGATGGGCAAGGCGGAGATTACCACCTACGACTCCCTGGATGTGTCCCTGGGGCAGGCGCGGAACAATATCTATCTGGCTGGCAAATGCTGGGCCGCCTATCTGGCGCTGGAGAAGCTGTTGGGCGAAGCGGGGGACAGCGGCTTGGCTGCGCAGGCCGGAGACCAGGCGGAGCGCTGTGCCCGGACGTTGGCCGGACATCTGCGGGAGGACGGCTTTATCCCGGCGGTGCTGGGGGAAGGCAATGAATCGCGGATTATCCCGGCCATTGAGGGATTGATCTTCCCCTATTACATGGGGCTGACGGAGGCGTTGGACCCTGACAGCCGCTTCGGCGGCTACATCCGGGCCTTGGAGACGCATCTGACCACGGTGCTGACGGAGGGGGTTTGCCTGTTCCCTGACGGCGGCTGGAAGCTGTCCTCCACCAGCAACAACTCCTGGCTGAGCAAAATCTACCTCTGCCAGTTCATCGCCCGGCGGATTCTCGGCAGGGAATGGGGGGAGCAGGGGGCAAGGGCGGATGCCGCCCACGCCGCGTGGCTCACCCATGAAGAGCTGTCCGTCTGGAGCTGGAGCGACCAGATCATCGCCGGCGAAATCGCGGGCAGCAAATATTACCCGCGGGGCGTCACCAGCATCCTCTGGCTGGAGGAGTGAGAGGGCAGTCTGGGGAGGCAGCCGGCGGGAAGAGGCGGGCTGCTGTGAAGGAGTAACCTAAGTGCGAGAGTAGTTGGAAGGGCGGGTAACGACGGTAACTGGCTGTTGGGTGAACGTAACGGGAGCGCGCCGAAGTTAGTTGGTGGATGAACGTAACGGGAGTGCGTCGAAGTTAGTTGGTGGATGAAAGTAACGGGAGTGCGTCGATTGCTGGCTGGTGTGAAGGAGTAACCTTGGGTTTGCTGAGGGCTGAGGCAGGAGTGCTGGCGTAGGGAGGCGCGCTAACGGACTGAGGATACGCTATTTTAGGGGAAACGCCAATTATTGAAATTTCACGGACTCAGGAGCCGCTATTTGCCCGATTAGGTGCTCAAAACACTACTTTTATCCCAATTAGCGGATCGTGTGTCCGTAAGGCGAAGAAAAAGCCGATTATGGACCAAATAGCGGCTTATGAGTCCGTTAAGCTCCCCCCGCATCCAGGCCCATTCCATAACCAAACAAGCGCCTCCCAACTCAGGGAGGCGCTTGTTCACCCTAGGGCATTAAAAACGGAAAGGTACTGCAGCGAATTACACGTTCACGGGACCGCCGCCAGCGTCGCGCCATTCCTGCCTGAACTGGCGGATGGAGGCCTGCCGCCTGCTGCGCTCCGGGCTAACCGCCTTTGCCGCCACCTCGTACAGCGCTCCGCTAAGCGGCCACCCTTCCCGCGTCCGGTCCGCCCCGGCGAACAGAACAAAAGCGGTAGCGCCCATCAGATAAACATTGGTCACTTCGTCAATGCCCGCCCCCAGCTGAAGCTCCTCCGGCGCCATAAACCGGGACGAGCCCCACATCCGGCCCATCCGGTTGGCGTAAGGCTGCTTGGCATACAGATCAATATCGCAGATGACGGTTTTTGCCAGGCCGAAATCGTACATGATGCTGCCGTCATAAAAATCAACGGCCACATACCCCTTTTCCGCCACATGGGCATGAAAGTCCATGATATCACTAAACACAGACAGCCGGGTTTCCTGAGGCATCTGCTGGAATTTCTTTCTGGACCGGGGATACTGTCTGCCCATACATTCCGCATCGCTCCACTCAAAAACCACGGCATACCCCCCACCGGCTTCCTCCGCCCGGAGCAAACGAACCAGATGAGGATGGGCCAGCTCTTGATAAACCGGCACGGAGGCCTTCAGCCTCCCGATGGCGTCCTCCGGTGCTCCGTCATACCGCAACGCGGGTGCTCCGGCAAACTTAATGAACAGCCGCTCCCCGTCCTTTTCCACGCCAAAGCAAATATTCCCGGAATCCTGGTCATCGAAAATCTTGAAGACCCGGCCGTATCCACTTATGAAGGAAAGGTCAAAAGGGTCCTTCAACCGGCAGGGCACACCGTCCAGATATTGGAGGTATGGCTCCCCCAGATACCACACGGGCACCGGATTGTCCATGTTGTCAAACCAGGCCAGCACCTGCGCCGCCTGCTTAAGCATCACCGCTACCTCCTCCTCCCCGAAGGGCATGGCCCAGGGGATGGACGACAGCGCATTGGTCGCAATATAAAATGCCAGCAGCCGGAAGAACAGTTCCGGAGGTCTGCCCCCGAAATAGCCGTTCAGCTGCCCCGTGGCAAAATGCGGGCTGACCGTCGCACACCACACAATCCGGTTGAATTCCTCCCACGGATCGCCGAAATCGCAACGGTCGAAGTCGATTACGGACAGCTCGCCCTCCCGGGAAATCACCATATTGCCTACATGGTAGTCGCCATGCTGATAACATTGGGGACGGTTGGCCAGGAGATGGAAATTCTCCTCCAGATAGCCGATGATCCGTTCATCCCCGTCGAACCGGATGCCGCAGGCCTGATACTTTTCCATTTTGCTTCTGGCTTTTCTTCCGAACCGCTGCTCCCAGTCCTCCAGCTCAGGTGGAGCCGGAAGGGAATGGATGAACCTTAGAATCTGACCCGATCGCCAGCCCAGCGCATACTGCTCTGTTTCCGCCAGGCCCGGCAGCACAGCCTCCGCATCCTCCCCCTCGCACCAGGAAAAAAGAGAATACACACTCTGCCCGTCCTCACATTCTCCGAACTCCACCGGCTGCGGCATGGGCACTCCCAATGCGGCGGCTTTGCGCATCATGTCAAATTCCCGTTTCCTGCGGGAACCCGCCGACGCATTGGCTACACGCAGAAGGAACACTGTACCGTCCGCCGTTTCGGCCACAAATTTTTTGTCGCTGGAAAACCCCTTCTGAAGCGGCTCCATTTTCACAAACCGGCCTTCAAAATCTCTAAGCCTCTCCATCCGTCACGCCTCCTTATGCTGTAAAACGTATGTTTAGGGCACCACTCCGGACAATCAGTTTGCTGATTATACCATATTGCGCAACCGGTAGATGAGAGTATACTTTTTTTATAGTGAAATAAGCGACAGGAGGCTGGCAAAAAAAGCATGAGCAACTGGCACCGGGTGATCTGGATCGACGGAAGGCTCCGGGCGGAGGCCTACCCCAATTGTCAGGCCATTGCCGATGAATTCGGCATTTCCCTCCGGCAGGCGGCGCGGGATGTGGAATATCTCCGGGATTCTCTGGGGGCGCCCGTGGAATATTGCCGCAAAAACAAAGGCTACCATTATACCGAGGCTACCTTCGCCCTGCCTGCCATGCTGCTGACGGCCTCCCAGGCGCGGAATCTCTCGTACTTATCCTACCGGTACGAAAAAACCGGAGATCCCGAGTCCCTGGGCATGGCGGAGCTGTTCCAGAAGCTGGCGGTGGGTGAGCTCCGGAAAGGGGAGGGCAGAGAGGAAACCGGCGGGCTCCTGGATAAGCCCATTCCCGTACATACGATTCAAACCATGGAAACGGAGAAATTTGAGCTGCTGGCCCGGGCGATCCGTTTGCAGATCAAGGTCCGGCTGGATGTCCGGGAGCAGGGGGAGATCAGAAGGCTGGAGCATTTTGCGCCAATGCAGCTGTTTCCCTATGATTCCGAGAACTGTCTGTTGGGCTTCGACGAAGCTGCCGGTATGATCCGGCTGATGTTCCTCCGTTCTGTGGCCAATGTATCCCTGCGCGGGGAGCGGTATGCCATTTCCCCTTTGGTAGGGGCGGGGGAGGTTGTGCCCGTAGCGGCGGAGGAGCCGTATTCCGCAGTGATTTACATGGCTGTGCCGGAGTATTTGCCCTTGCTGCGGCACCGGTATGAACAGCTGGAGGGGCGGCGCTACCGGGTGTTTTTCCGGGATGCGGAAAGTCTGGGTTCGGTACTGCTGGGCTGCGCCTGCGAATACCGGATCGAACGGCCCGGGTGGCTGCGCAATATGATGCAGAACCGGCTTCGGCATATGCAGGCTTCTTT
Organism: Bacillota bacterium; assembly: GCA_023393235.1. Lineage (GTDB taxonomy): Bacteria > Bacillota > Bacilli > Paenibacillales > NBRC-103111 > Paenibacillus_AR. Next base: position 53,326 of record JAEWMH010000134.1, read on the forward strand.
TGAGGGGAATGTGCTTCCATAAAAAGAGTGCCGGAAAACCACGATGACATTATATGGCAGAGTGAAGTGTTAGGATGGGGTTGTCGGACCGATCCCATTAGAAGGAGCGTGTGTTATGAGCGTTGTGCTGAACCGGTTGAAGTACAGGAATTTTTGGGTGACCCGCCTGGGAGCACTGAAGGCGTGTATGGAGTTTTTGGGCAAAACGGATTCGGATGCGTGGCTGTTCGGAGCCACTGGACATGCTTTTGTCCTAAATGTGGCGCCGGACGGCTGCAGCTCCGGGCCTACCGCATGGAACTGCGATATGATCACCAATCTGGCCCATAATCTGGGGGTCAGCGTCAATGCGGTGAACAGCTGGAGAACGGAGCATGATTTTGCCCTCAAGCAAAAAATCGCCTGGGAAAACACCAAACGGGCCCTGGACAAGGGACTGCCCTGCTACGGCTGGGAGCTGGGGATTGCGGAGTTCTATACCATTTGCGGCTATAACGACCATGGTTATCTGTATAAAGGCATCGGTACCCCCACGCTGCAGTTTACGGCGGATATGGGCGTATGGGAGGAGATTGTCCGGGAGGAGGACGGCCCGCTATTACGTGAGGCCTTCGCCGCACAAGGGATCACGCTTGACGGAGGTGTCAGCTTCGCACCCGGCGGCTACGGGGACATTGTGATCCGCTGCCAAGGGGTGGAGGGGGAGTTCTGCGCGTTTCCCATGAACGGGCGGGTGCAAATCCATGACGACTATTCCCGTCACAGTGAGGGGTATAAGCCGTGGGAGGAGCTGGGGAATACTCCCGTAGGCTGGCTTCATGCGGGCTGGCTGGAGGCAGGGGCGGCGTCCGATGATTTTACCACTGTGCTCGAGGCGTTGGAGTTTGCAGTGGAGTTCGCCGGCAATCCCTCCAAGTGGGTAATGCCCGGCTACAAATCCGGTTTGCCCGGTTATGACAATTGGCTTCATGCCGTGGAGCATGCGCCGGAGGAGGCTGACCCCGAAGGCTTGGCCTATAACGGAGAGGTGTGGGCGGAATGCCGCCGTTATGCGGGAGCGTTCCTGGATGAGGCGGCGGACCGGATCGGCGGTGCTGCGGGAGTGCTGCTGCGTGAGGCAGCGGGGCCATATAAGGAGGCTGCTGGAGAACTGGTCCGGTACCGGAACCTGATGCCGTTTTTTGGCCGGAAGCCAGGAATGCCGACAGAGCTCCGCCGGGAGCTGACGGATGCGCTGGTGAACGCACGGAAAGCGGAGGAAGCAGGGCTGGCCGCATTGAAGAAAGCCTATCTCGCCATGGAAACGGCTGCTTCTGCAGGTTCTAGGCTTCCATGACATTATCCGGCCTGCGGCTTGGACCATGTTGTTTCAGAGTAGGGGTGGGTACAGGTGGAGCTGCTGCAGCGCAACGAGTGGAACCGGCAGCATAAGAATTTGAATGAAATCATCGGTAAATCCGGGGAGCATAGCAGGGCAGTGGAACAGTTTCTGGCTCTGCATGAATGGCTGTATCCGGAGGAAATGAGCGGCTGCGGGTTCCTCACCTATGAGGATGGGGTGCTGGAGAGTTTGGAGGAGGGGACCTTCCGTGCTTATCCCGCCCCTTCTCCGGATACAGAAAATTCCATCGCCTGGCATCTCTGGCATCTTGCCCGGGTGGAGGATATGACCATGAACCTTCTGGTTGCCGGCGGGCGGCAGGTGCTTCATGAAGGGAGCTGGCCGGAGAGGTTGGGCATTCCTTTTGAACACAGCGGCAACGCTATGGGAAAAAAGGAGATAGCGGAGCTCAGCGCCGGAATCCGCAGGGAGGAGCTGCGAGCCTACCGGATTGCCGTAGGCAGGCAAACCAGGCGGATCATTGCTTCGCTGGAGCCCGGCGCCTTCCGGGAAAAGGTCCGGCCGGAGCGGATTGAGCGGTTGTTCGAGGAAGGGGCAGTGCTTCCGGAAGCCAGGTGGATTGCCGATTATTGGGCTAAAAAGACGCTGGGCGGCCTTGTGCTTATGCCTGCAACCCGGCACCATCTGGTGCACGTGAACCGGTGCGCCCAGATTAAGCAGAGGCTTCAAGGCGGGAGCATGCGGAGTTTATAGGAGCATATGGGGATGGTTGGGAGCAGGTAGGAGCAGGTAGGAGCAGGTAGGACTAGGTAGGAGAAGACAGAGCAGACAGAAGTAGGCAGAAGTAGGCAGAAGTAGGCAGAAGTAAACAGAGTATATAGAAAAGCTTCGGAGCTGGCAGGAAGCGCATTTCTATGGCGACAGCCTTTTAGGCGGGGAAGAAGGGGACGGATTTATGCGCATGGACAGGCTGTTGAATATGGTGGCGCTGCTGGCGAACCGCCGGCAGATGAAGGCCCAGGAGCTGGCCGAGTATTTTGACGTGTCTGTTCGCACCGTTTACCGGGACGCGGATACCATCAGCCTGGCGGGTTTTCCCATTGTCTCGTATCCCGGTGCCGGGGGCGGGCTCGGTATTGCCGAGGGTTTCCGGCTGGACCGGACGGTGCTGTCGGAGGAGGAGCTCTCCAGTGTGCTGCTGGCTCTGCACAGCACCTCCGGCCTGTGGCCCGGCGAAACCGGCTCCGCCGTCCTGGAGAAGCTGAAGGCGGTGCTGGCAGGCGCGTGCCAGGAGGAGGCGGGGCATACCCGGCTCTTGGAGGGGATGGACAGCCTGCACTTCGATCATACGCCGTGGAACCGTCCCGGAGGTTACACGGAGGAGCTGGCGCTGCTGCGGCAGGGTATTGAGGCCTGCCGTCTGGTCCGTTTCCGCTATTTCAGCGCCGGGGGAGAAGCGGGAGAACGCCTGGTAGAGCCCTATACCCTGGTGCTGAAAAGCGGTCAGTGGTACCTCTATGCCTACTGCCTGCTCCGTCAAGGCTTCCGGCTGTTCCGGCTTTCCCGGATACGGGAGCCGGAGGTAACGGCGGAGCAGTTCCGGCGTCGTGAGACGGAGCCGGAGTCTCTGCCATGGAACAACCACTGGCCCATGGAAGGCAGCCTGGTGGAGCTGAAGCTGCGGTTTCCCGCACGGCTGCTGCCCCTGACCGAGGAGTGGTTCGGTGGCGGGGTGGTGCGCGTGGAGCCGGCGAGGGTGTCGGGACGGATGGAGACAGACTGCAGGGCGGCAAAGCCTGTGCCCGGGGGGACAGCGGCGGGAGAGTTTGACGAGGCTGGCGAGATCGGTGGACAGGGAGTAACTGGTAAGCCGGGAGTAGCTGAAGGGTCTAAGGTTACTGGAGAGCTAGGGATGGTTGGCCAATCGGAAATAGCTGAAGAGTCTGAGATGGCTGGAGTGCCGGAGATAACTGAAGAGTCTGAGATAACTGGAGAGCCGGAGATAGCTGAAGAGCCGGA
>JAEWMH010000166.1 GCA_023393235.1 Bacillota bacterium
CCAGCCGACACAAGGACAATACACAAGCGGTTATGGCCAAACCTCCATTCCGCAGCAGTACAAAACCCAACCCCAAAACTTCTCTACCGGCAGCTATGGTATGAATTCCGGGTTTGCAAACAACCAACAAAGCTACGGCCAACAACAGTTTGTTTCCCCTAATTCCTTCCATACCGCCAACTACAAGGGCGACCAGCCGAACCATGACGCCTATCTGCGTTCCGACTCCGCCCAAACCTCTCAATCCCAGTTTGGCGGCACAAGCACGGGCAGCAATTTCAACAGCTTCAACAGATTCTAAGGAAAACCGCATATTTGAATAGATCTGGAAGCGGGCCGTAGGGTCCGCTTTCAGCCACAGATAAGGAGGCGTACGGCATGCAGCAGAATCAAAGCACCCTCACCCAGGACCGCAACCTGATTGGGGAAAAGGAATTGCTCTATATCAAGGATTATCTGTCATGGGAGCTGTTGGCTGTCAAAAAATGCGAAGAAACCGCCAAGACGATGGAATGCCAGCAGCTGGCCCAAATGGTGCGTGATCTGGGGAATAAGCACCAGCAGCACTACAACACGATTTTGAGCCAGCTTCAATAATTGAAGGAGGGATAGCTTGTGAGTGTGGAGATCGCCACTCCGGAGTCAGCCAATCAAACAGCAGCAGGTCCTGAATTCAGCGACCGCGACCGGCTGAATGATATTCTGACCATGGAGAAATATATGACGGCCAGTTACAACACCGGACTGAATGAAATGCAAAACCCGAAGCTCCATGAAACCATTCAAGGGATTCTGGGCGATGAGCATAACATGCAGTTCCAGGTGTTCGATAAAATGTGGCAAAAGGGCTGGTACAAGATTGAGGCGGCCGACCAGCAAAAGATCCAGCAGGCCTACCAGCAGTTTAACGGCTACAAGTCGCAGTTTCCCAAGCAATAAGCGGGTTGTGCAAATAAAGTCCAGGTCCGGTTTTTCGGACCCGGGCTTTTTTTGACCTTTGACAAAAGTCCGGGCAGGCATTACCATTCAAAGGTAGAGCACTATGGGAAGGGGCTGTACTATGGCGCGGCAAGACAAAGTGGACCGAAACTATACGATGAATTGGATGGGCAATCTTCAGCAGCTCGGCCGTTCATTAATGCTGCCCACCATGGCCCTGCCGGTAGCGGCAATTCTGCTTTGGCTGGGACAGATGCCCTGGCAGCTCATCCATTTTTCCCAAGCAGGAGAATTGCTGGAATTTGCCGGACGGCTCATCATCCAATACCTACCCTATCTGTTTGCGGTAGGGGTGGCTATGGGGCTGACGGATAACGGCGGAACGGCAGGGATGTCAGCGGTCCTGTCTTATTTTATGTTTACACAAATAACCGAGCGGTTTGCCGGAAGCACCATGCAGCTGGGGATATTCGGAGGCATCCTCATCGGTGTGCTCGCCGCCTTATGCTACAGGAGGTTCCGGTTTATCCAGCTGCCCGAATATATCCAGTTCTTCGGCGGGCCGCGGTTTGTGCCCTTGGTGACGAGTGTGGCCACCATCCTCCTGTCGGGAGTGGTTGTGGCGGTGGGGCCTTGGGTGCAGGAGCTGTTTGGGCGGATCGGGGATTTCCTGCTTTCCCTAGGCGGCTTCGGGGCGTTCCTATACGGCTTCGGGTACCGGCTTCTGGTGCCATCGGGGCTGCATCATATTTTGAACAATGTGTATTGGTTCCAGTTGGGGGCCTTTCAGCTGCCCGACGGGACAATGGTCTACGGGGACATTCCCCGCTTCTTCTCCGGCGATCCCAAGGCAGGCATCTTCATGGCCGGGCTTTATCCAATTATGATGTTTGCGCTTCCCGCTGTGGCGCTGGCGATTATCCAGGAGGCGCGGGAGGACTTGAAGCCCAAAATCCGCAAAACCTTCCTGACGGCGGCGCTGGCCTCCCTGTTGACTGGGGTAACGGAGCCTATCGAATTTGCCTTTTTGTTCGTGGCGCCTTATCTGTTCTTCATCCATGCCGTATTGTCCGGCGCATCCATGTGGATTGCTTATGAGCTGGACATCCACCACGGCTTCTCGTACTCGGCAGGGGCTATCGACTTCATCATTAACATGCATCTGGCACGGAATGAATGGCTGATCCTGCCTATCGGCATTCTCTATGCCGCTGTGTATTACTTCTTGTTCCGGTATGCCATCGTCAAGTACCAGCTGCCTACGCCAGGCCGGGAGGAAGGCTCCACCATCGACGAATTCGCCGGGGATATCCCATACCGGTCCCCGTTGATTCTGGAGGCTTTGGGGGGCAAGAACAACATCAAGACCATCGAGGCCTGTATCACCCGGCTCCGCCTCACCCTGGTTAACGATAAGCTGATGGATATCGCCACCCTCAAGCATTTGGGCGCAGCCGGTATTATCCGGCTTGGAGCCGGCAATGTCCAGGTGGTGTTCGGCACCTTCTCGGAGCTGATCCGGGAGGAAATTGTGCGCATTACCAAAAAAGACCTTCATCAGGTGCTGTTCAATTCGCCCATGCTGGGCCGGATGATCCCCCTGGAGGATGTGCCCGACCAGATTTTCTCCAAGAAGATCGTAGGCAACGGTGTGGCTTTCCTTCCGGAAAAGGGCGAGCTGGTGGCCCCGGTGAACGGAACCGTAACCTTGATTTACCCGTCGCTTCACGCGTTGGGCATCACTACCGACGACGGTCTGGAGGTCCTTCTGCATGTGGGCATCGATACCTCCCACCTGAACGGGAAATATTTCACCTGTATGGTGAAGCAGGGGGACCGGGTGGAGGCAGGAGAGCTGCTTCTGAAGTTCAACCTGAACAAGGTGAAGCAGAATGCCAAATCTCTGGCAACGCCTATGCTGATTACCAATTCCGACCGGATCAAATCCTGGAGCTTCGCCCCGTTCAAGTCCGTTCGCAAGGGGCAGGCGTCTGTCATGTCGGTTATTCTGAAGGATGAAATACGCGCAGCGGGGGGCGAGACCAATGGTTAGGGGATTCGGCGGAGCATCGGGGTTTGCCATCGGAAGAGCGTTTGTGCTGCCCTCACTGGAGCTGGAGCTGCCGGACAAGCTGGTGGATGTGGCGGATTTGGCAGTGGAGTTCGAGAAGCTGTATGAAGGAATCCGCTGCTCCAAAAGCGAAATTGAAAATATCAAGCAGGATATCTCTGATCTGATCGGCGAAGAGGAGTCCAATATCTTCAACGCCCATCTGGCTATTCTGGAGGATCCCATTTTTATGAACGAAATCCAGGGACTCATGCAGCGCCATTACAAGGCGGCCGAGGTGGCGGTGAAGGAAACCATCGACAAATTCGTCAGCATGTTCGATCTTCTGGACGATGATTACATGAAGGAACGGGCTGCGGATATCAAGGATGTGGGCAACCGCCTGCTGAAGCATCTTCTGGGGGATTGGGAGGAAGCCGATCCGCCGGCGGATATGCCATACATTCTTGTGGCCAAGGAACTGAGCCCGTCCCACCTGGCCCGTCTGGATTCCGCCCAGGTGCTGGGTGTGGTCACTATGCTGGGGGGCACCACCTCGCATGCAGCCATTATGCTGCGGGCCATGGGTATTCCCTTCGTAATGGGAATGGAGAACCGGCTTCCCGCTGCCATTCAGACCGGGGATATTCTGGTTATCGACGGGGATGAAGGCAGCGTCATTGTGAATCCGCCCCAGGATGTCATCTCGGTTTATGAGGAGAAACGAAACCGCGCCGCGGCCAATCTGGAGCGCCTGAAGCAAATCGCCCATGTGCCTACCGTCACCAAGGATCATGTTAAGATGGAGTTGAAGGTCAACATTAGCTCGGCTAAGGAGCTGGATATGGCCTTGAAATACGGCGCCAAGGGTGTAGGGC
>JAEWMH010000056.1 GCA_023393235.1 Bacillota bacterium
TCGAGATGATCCACACCTACTCGCTGATTCATGACGATCTTCCGGCGATGGACAATGACGACTACCGCCGCGGCAAACCCACCAACCACAAGGTATTTGGCGATGCCATGGCCATTCTGGCGGGGGATGCTCTCCTGACGCACGCCTTCTATTCCATCACCCAGGCGGGAAGAGCAGGGGGCGTTCCGGCGGAAACGGTGCTTGACATGATGGAGGAGCTGTCCGTTTATGCAGGAGCCAGAGGCATGGTAGGCGGCCAGGCGGCGGACATTCTGGGCGAGCAGGGAACCACCGGCAAGGAGCAGCTGGAATATATCCACACCCACAAAACCGCGGATCTGATTGTTTTCTCTCTTAAGGCCGGAGGACGTACGGCGGGAGCGAGTCCGGCGCAATTGAAGGCGCTGGAGATCTACGGCTACAGCATCGGCCTGGCGTTCCAGATCCAGGATGATATACTGGATATCACCGGAGACGAATCCAAGCTGGGCAAACCTTTGCACAGTGATGAAACGTCCCAGAAGGTGACTTATCCTTATCTGTATGGTCTGGAGGAGTCCCGTCGGAAGGTGAAGGAGCTCACCCAAACGGGGAAACATGCCGTGCTGGAAGCACAATTCGCTGATCCGCGCAGGCTGCTGGAGCTGGCGGATTACCTGGTGCACCGGGAGTTCTGATCATACCGGACGCTCCGGCGGGTGAAGTCCGGATAGAATCCGCTTTCGTAAACGCCTCTTTTCGCGTTGTGGCGGTTTTCCGGACTGTGGTATAATGATGCATATTTAAACACGAAAGCGGGGCTACAATAGTGCTCGATCAAATCAACCAGCCGGAAGACCTGAAAAAGCTGAATATGGAGCAGTTGGAGGCTTTAACGGGAGAGATACGGAGGTTTCTGATCGAAAAACTCTCGTTGACGGGAGGACATCTGGCGCCCAATCTGGGCGTTGTGGAATTGACCTTGGCCCTGCATTATTATTACCAGTCCCCTCAGGACAAGATCATATTCGACGTCGGACACCAATCGTACGTGCACAAGATCCTCACCGGGCGCAAGGAGAACTTCGATACCCTGCGCAAGTACAAGGGTCTGTGCGGCTTCGTCAAACGCAGCGAAAGCGAGCATGATGTCTGGGAGGCCGGGCACAGCAGCACCTCCTTGTCGGCGGCTATGGGCTTTGCCAGCGCCAGAGACCTGCAGAAGAAGTCCAACAAAGTGGTGGCGGTAATCGGCGACGGCGCCATGACCGGAGGCATGGCCTTCGAGGCCATGAACCATATCGGCCACGAGGGGAAGAATCTCGTGGTGATTCTGAATGACAATGAAATGTCCATCGCCCCCAATGTGGGCGCTATGCATAATTATTTAAGCAAGATCCGCTCGGACCGGCATTATCTGAAGGCCAAGGACGATGTAGAGTATCTCCTCAAAAAAATCCCGGCCATCGGCGGCAAGGTCGCCAAAACTGTGGAGAAGCTGAAGGATTCCTTCAAATACCTTCTCGTCAACGGTGTTCTGTTTGAGGAGCTGGGCTTTCAGTATATGGGTCCGGTGGACGGCCATAATTTGCCGCAGCTGCTGGAAACCCTGCGCCAGGCGGATAACCTGGAGGGGCCTGTTCTCATCCACGTGCTGACCACCAAGGGTAAGGGCTATTCCCCTGCAGAGGCGGATTCCCATACCTGGCATGGCATCAGCCCCTACAAGATTGAATCCGGCCAGGTGATGAAATCCTCCGGACCGCCCATGTACACGGAGGTCTTCGGCAATACTCTGATGGAGCTGGCGGAAACGGACAGCCGGATCGTCGCTGTTACTCCGGCTATGCCGGGAGGCTCCGGTTTGCTTAAGTTCCAGGCGCGCTTTCCCGACCGGATGATCGATGTGGGCATTGCCGAACAGCATGCCGCCACCTTCTGCGCCGGTTTGGCCATGGAGGGGATGAAGCCGGTTTATGCCGTTTATTCCACCTTCATGCAGCGGGCTTACGACCAGATTGTCCATGATATCGCCCGGCAGAACCTGAATGTGGTGTTTGCCATTGACCGGGCCGGGTTCGTCGGACCAGACGGGGAAACCCATCAAGGGATCTATGATATGGCGTTTATGCGAAGCATCCCTAATCTAACCGTGATGATGCCCAAGGATGAGCAGGAGCTTCGCTCCATGCTGTATACGGCGCTCCAGTATGATGACGGCCCCATTGCCGTACGGTATCCCCGCATTAACGGCAGAGGGGTGGAGCTGGCGCCTATGTCGCTTATTCCCATCGGAAGCTGGGAAGTCGTGCGTGGCGGCAGCGATGCCGCAGTGCTGGCGGTTGGACCTATGGTAGAGGTGGCGGAGGAAGCTGCCCACATTCTGGCCGGGCATGGCATCTCCCTCCGGGTGGTGAATGCCCGATTTATTAAGCCGGTGGATCAGGCCATGCTCCTTAGCCTTGCGGCGGAGCGCCTGCCGCTCATCACAATGGAGGAAGGCGTCCGGATGGGCGGCTTCGGATCGGCTGTGTTGGAATTTTATGCCGATCATGATATTTACGGGCTGGCAGTGAAAAACCTGGCTATTCCCGATTATTTTGTTGAGCACGGAAGCATCAAGGAACAGCGGGCGGAGGTCGGGCTTACAGCCGAAAGCGTAGCCGGACAGCTGGCCGCCTTCATCCAGAAGAAACGGCAGCATGCCTGAGGCTTCAGCCTTGGGGAGCGCCTGGGAGGACAGTGTGGCTAAAGAGAAGGAACGGATAGACGTCCTGCTGGTTGAGCAGGGCTATTATGAAAGCAGGGAGAAGGCCAAAGCCGCCGTGATGGCGGGGCTGGTCTTTACGGGTACGGAACGGCTGGAAAAACCCGGCATGAAGATCGCCAGGGATCTGCAGCTCACCGTTAAAGGAGCACCCCATCCTTATGTCAGCCGCGGCGGACTGAAGCTGGAGAAGGCGATCCGCGCCTTCGGCCTGGAGCTTAACGGCGCTGCCATGCTGGATATCGGGGCCTCCACGGGCGGTTTTACGGACTGCGCTTTACAGAACGGGGCAGCCCGGGTGTATGCCATTGATGTAGGATACAATCAATTGGATTATTCCCTACGCAATGACCCCCGGGTGCATGTGATGGAACGGACGAATTTTCGGTATATGGAGCCTGAACATCTGGAGGGGTTTGTTCCGGACTTTGCCTCCATTGATGTTTCCTTCATCTCACTCCGGCTGATTCTGCCCACATTGGCCAAGCTAATGTCCGGCGGCGGCCGGATTGTTGCCTTGATCAAGCCTCAATTCGAGGCTGGGCGTGAGCAGGTAGGGAAGTCCGGGGTGGTCCGGGATGGCAAAGTGCACGAGTCTGTGCTGGAAACTGTTTTGGAATTCGCATGGCAGCTCGGCTTTGATCTGGAGGGGCTAACTTATTCGCCCATCACCGGTGGAGAGGGAAACGTGGAGTTTCTGGCATACTGGACCTACAAAGGAAAGTCATCTGCAGAGAGCAGCGGTTCCGAACCTGTGTGTCCGGTTAAGCCGGACTTCGCACCGTTGGTCCGGGAAACCGTGCATCAAGCCCATCATACCTTCCGCTCCTCCCCGGGCTGAACTTTTCCGGAATGATGATACACAGCTTGCAGGATTTTCTTTAATCTCCTAGAAAAAGTATAGTATTCGGGGGGATGCGGAATGTACAGAGGCGACAGCCTGATTCTCTTGCTTCTTAGTGTCTTCATCATCGGATGGCTGCTCTACCGGTTCCGGTTTTGGCTGATGGCCCCGCCCAAGGGGAGGCCTGCCATTGACCCGGACCCGGAGGTGCCGGCTACGGCGGCAGTGGAGCTGTTGGAATTTTCGGGATATGAGGTATTGACGGGCAAACGCCGGATACCCATCCAGATTCAGGTGAATGACAGAGAGCTATTGGAGAGCAGGCTGTTCATCGATCATTTCGCCGCGGAAGAGGAAAAGCTGTATGTGGTTAAAGTAGCCCGGGACCGCAAGCCCCTGGACTGGACCGGCAGCGGTTTACGTGACCAGCTTCTGGTATACCAACTCCTATATCCGGAAGCGGAAGGGATTCTGTACGTGGACCCCAGACAAAAGACGATTGAAAAAATCCGCTTCGATGTTCCGGAGGAGGAAAGCCGCACCTCATAAAGGATGCGCTTACGTGGTTGCACCGTCAAATCGTAAGGAGGACAATATGAAAGGCCAACGTCATCTGAAAATCAGGGAGATTCTGGCGTCGCAGGATATCGAGACCCAGGACGAGCTTGTGGAAGCGCTCCGTACCGCCGGCTACAATGTGACCCAAGCTACCGTCTCCCGCGATATCAAGGAGCTTCACCTGATCAAAACCCCCTTAAGCAGCGGCCATTACAAGTATGCGCTTCCCAGTGAGCAGCGGGTGAATCCAGTATCCCGGCTGAAGCGTGTACTGTCGGAGCATTTTATCGGCATTGATTTTACGGAGAATCTGATCGTCATGAAAAGCATGCCGGGCACAGCCAATGCCATCGGGGCATTGCTGGACAGCCTGGAATGGCCTGAATTGATGGGCACCATCTGCGGCGACGATACCATTCTCATGATCTGCCGCAGCCGCGAGCAAAGCCAGGAAATCGTACGCCGGATTACCGCCATGCTGTCCTGATCCTCAGGGCGGCTTTTTTTATTTGCGAAAAAAGTATGAGGTAAAAATAAAATGCGAATAGGTGTTCCCTTTTTCCGTGAAATGCTGATATAATGAGGAGGACAAGTTATGAACGCTCATTTTTAAATGGGAAAAAGGGGAGTTGCCCAATGCTGCAAGAACTGTCCATCCGCAATTTGGCGGTTATCGAATCGGTCCGTCTGGCTTTCCACAACGGCTTTCATGTTCTCACGGGCGAAACAGGCGCCGGGAAATCCATCATTATAGATGCTTTAGGGTTAATCGCCGGAGGACGCGGCGTAAGCGACCTGGTCCGGTTCGGGCAGGATAAGGCGGAGATTGAGGCGTTATTCGATGTTCCCGCAGATCACCCTGTGTGGGAGGTGCTGGAGGGGATCGGATTGACCCCGGCAGCCGATGAGCATCTGATTATCCGGCGTGAGCTGAGCGTCCAAGGCAAGGGCGTAAGCCGGATCAATGGACAGCTTGTGAATCTCTCCACACTTCGTGAAGCAGGCGAGCGGCTGATTAATATTCACGGGCAGCATGAGCACCAATCCCTCTTGAAGGCAGAGGAGCATATCCGCTGGCTGGATTTGTTCGGCGGGCAAGAAATTGAAGAAACCCGTTCCGCTTACAGCGCGGCATACGGTGAATATATACGCATCCATAAGGAGCTGGCTGCACTCCGGGAGGCGGAGAAGCAGGCCCTTCAGATGCAGGATCTGTACCGCTTCCAGGTAGAAGAGATTGCGGATGCCCAATTGAAATCCGGCGAGGATGAATGTTTGGCGGAAGAAAAGAGCAAGCTAGGAAATGCGGAAAAATTATACCAGAACGTGAATGATTCGTATGAGGCGCTTAACGCCGGCGGCAAAGCCCTGGATCAGGTCCGCAGGGCGGTTCTTAAGCTTCAGGACATTGTCCAGTTTGATGCTGTTGGGCTGGGTCCTGTGTTGGAGCAGATGCAAAGCGCCTTTTACCAGCTGGAGGATGCGGCCTTCCAACTGCGGGATTACCGGGAGGGTGTGGAGTTCAATCCCAGCCGGTTGAATGAAATCGAGGACCGACTCAGTCTGATCTCCTCCTTCCGGCGGAAGTACGGGGAGAACGTGGAGGAAATCCTCCGTTATCTGGAGAAGGTTCGCCAGGAGCTGGCGGTACTGGATCATAAGGAGGAACGGCAGCAGGAGCTGGAACGGAAGCTGGCGCGCCAGGAGAAGGAATGTGTGCGCCTTGCTCTGAAGCTGTCGGGACAGCGGGCATCTGCAGGCGTAAGGCTCTCTGAGGCAATTGTAGCGGAGCTGAAGGAGCTGCATATGGAGAGAACGGTGTTCCAGGTTCAGATGGGACGGGTAGAGGATCCTAAGGGAGTCCAGGTGGACGGCTCCACGGTCCGGTTAACCCGGTCCGGCATTGATCAGGTGGAGTTTCTGATCGCTCCCAATCCGGGCGAGCCCCTGCGTGGTCTTGGCAAAATCGCCTCCGGCGGTGAGCTTTCCCGGATGATGCTGGCGATGAAATCGATTTTTGCCAAGGTGGACCGGATTCCCGTCCTTGTGTTCGACGAGGTGGATACAGGCGTCAGCGGCCGCGCGGCGCAGGCGATTGCAGAGCGGATGGCACGCCTGTCAGCCGATTGCCAGGTTTTCTCCATTACGCACCTGCCCCAAGTGGCGTGTATGGCGGATGCCCATTATTACATCAGCAAAGAGGTGGAGGATGGACGTACCTATACAAAGGTCAAGGATCTGGATACGGCAGACCGGGCGGAGGAGCTTGCCCGGATGCTTGGCGGCGTAGAGATAACGGAGACGACGCTATCGCATGCTTTGGAGATGCTGGCTATGGCAGAAACCCAAAAAAGGGCTTATGACAAGGAATTCAAGCAGATATTGGCCTGAGGTGCAGCTTTTTCGAGTCATAAATCAGGTGGGGCGGGGTAACTTAAAGGTACGCAAATGACACATGCGCCTTCTGTTACGGGCGAGGAGGAGAAAAGGAGCGTGATTGGGATTGAGTTCCGTCAACCGCAAACGATTGATAGGTCTTATCATCGCTTTTTTCATTTGCTTGCTGAGTTTTTCCGCCCCGTTTCAATGCTTCGCCAGTTTTCCCGGTGAGCTTCGCATCTTTACAGGCCAGGACAAGGCACTTCACTTGGCCATGCCCGTGACCGGCAATATCAGCATTCGGGATCCGGGAATCATGAGTGTAAATGGTTCTTCGGAGCCGACCTTTCAAGCCAACCTCAAGGAGCCGATCCATATCCACACGGCTGTGGCCGGTCAAACGGAAATGCTGGTTAAGTTGGGCAACATCCCCATTAAATCCGTCAAGGTGAAGGTACTTCCAGATTTAAGAGTAGTGCCTGGAGGCCAAACCATCGGAGTTAAGCTTAAATCCGCCGGAGTGCTTGTAGTTGGGCATCATATGGTAACGGTGGAGAATGACCGTAAAATCTCTCCCGGGGAAGACGCCAAAATCCAGGTGGGCGATTTGATCCTCAGCGTTAACGGCCAGAAGCTCCGGGACGTGAATCAGATGGCCGAGCTGGTGGCACAAGCTGGACGCGATAAAGCGGGCCTGGACCTGGAGATCAAACGGAATAAGGATAAGCTGCATGTTAAGCTGGAGCCTGCCTTTGACCAAAACGACAAAGCCTACCGCTTGGGCATATACATCCGAGATTCAGCGGCGGGTGTAGGCACTCTTACCTTCTATTCCCCCGATCAAAACGCTTATGGAGCCTTGGGACATGTGATTACGGATATGGATACCCAAACACCAATTGAAGTGGGCAGCGGCGAAATCGTACACTCCAATGTAACCTCCATCGCTAAGAGCTTGACGGGAGAACCCGGGGAAAAGCGGGCCCAATTCAGCTCCGAGAACAAAATTTTAGGCAACATCGAAAAGAATACGCCCTTTGGAATATTCGGCAGAATGTCTGCTGTTCCTGACCATGGATACACGAAAGAAGCTTTGCCGGTAGCCTTTGCCGAGGATGTTGTGGAAGGACCGGCAGAAATCTATACGGTGGTTAACGGGCAGAAGGTGGAGAAGTTCTCGATTAGTATTACCCATGTGGCCAAACAAGATTATCCGGCTACAAAGGGAATGGTAATCAAAATAACCGATCCCCGCCTCATCGAGAAAACCGGAGGGATTGTTCAGGGGATGAGCGGCAGTCCCATCATCCAGAACGGCAAGCTGATCGGTGCTGTAACCCATGTATTCGTTAATGATCCGACCAGCGGGTACGGCTGTTTCATTGAATGGATGCTTCAGGATGCAGGAGTTTTGGACAAACAAACCATGGAGGAACTGAAAGCAGGCTGAGCCTGCTTTTTTCTTTTTCTAAAATAATGTTTCATTATTATCCTGAGCGGGTATTAATAATCCAACAATTCCGTGAACCTGTCGAAAAATGTTGGATGATAAGATAAAATATATATTATATAAAAAACCGTAAAAAAAATAAAGAAAAATAAATTTCGACAGAAGGAATTTAATCCCATGTGTCGAATTAGAATAGTCAGGAAAACAAAAGTACGCATCTTTGGATTGGAGGATTAGTCGAGTGCAAAAAATCGAGGTTTTGTTGGCAGATGACAATCGGGAGTTTACAGCGTTATTATCGGAATTTATCAATGACCAGCAAGATATGAATGTATCCGGAATTGCTTATAACGGCAACGACGTGCTGCGTCTCATTGAAGAGGGACGGGTCCCTGATGTGCTGATTCTTGATATTATTATGCCTCATCTTGACGGCCTGGGCGTTCTGGAGAAGCTCCGGGAGATGAACGTTAACCCGCAGCCCAAAATCATTATGCTCACTGCTTTCGGCCAAGAGAGCATTACTCAGAAGGCAGTCCAGTTGGGGGCATCCTATTATATCCTGAAGCCCTTCGATATGGAGGTTCTGACCAACCGCATCCGCCAGCTTATCTCCCCCAATCCGATTACAGCTAACTCGATGATGGGAAGCGGTGTGTCGTCCTCCGTAATCCAGCATAAGGCCAACGTGGTACCGATGAACAAATCCCGTAACCTGGATGCGAATATTACCAGCATTATTCATGAAATTGGCGTTCCCGCTCATATTAAGGGTTATCAGTACCTGCGTGAGGCGATCACCATGGTATACAATAACATCGAAATTCTCGGGGCCATTACCAAAACCCTTTATCCTGCAATTGCCGAACGCTTCAAGACTACACCGAGCCGTGTAGAGCGGGCCATCCGCCATGCCATTGAGGTAGCTTGGACCCGCGGCAATATTGACAGCATCAGCCACCTGTTCGGGTACACTGTTAATATTT
Organism: Bacillota bacterium; assembly: GCA_023393235.1. Taxonomy (GTDB): domain Bacteria; phylum Bacillota; class Bacilli; order Paenibacillales; family NBRC-103111; genus Paenibacillus_AR. The sequence continues at coordinate 8,964 of JAEWMH010000056.1, forward strand.
CCAAAGCCAAACCCACCAATTCCGAATTCATCGCTATGGTGGCCGACAAGCTCAGAATTGAGCATAAGGTGTCCTGAGAGGAAGAGGACTAAACCATTAAGCCTAAGGCCGCTTGTTTATTGGGTTGTCTGTTAATCCAATGAACAGGCGGTTTTCTATATTCGAATGTGATTCTAAACAAGGAGAAACCCTCAATGTCCCAAACGCTCGCCAATCTAATTATAAACAGGCAGACCGGCATTCTGACCTACGGTATGACACCGCCCAAATTGGACACACCGGAGGAAAAGCTGAGCACCATTGCCCGTACACAGCATGAACGGATCGCCTCTCTCCCTATTGACGGTCTTATTCTTTATGATGTTCAGGAGGAAGACAGCAGAGAAGGAGACAGGCCTTTTCCTTATCTGGAAGCAATGGACCCTGGATATTACCGCAATACATACTTGAACAACCTGCAAACGCCATCCATTCTGTACAGAAGTGCCGGAAAATATCATCCCGCCGAGCTGGAGAGCTGGATGGCCGCGCAGCCGGAGGGGGCATGTGCCGTATTTGTAGGTGCCTCCTCCAGTACCCAGCCGGTGAAAACAGCTCTTCCCCAGGCGTTTGAAATCGGGAACCGTTATCCTCACCTCTTGATGGGGGGAGTTATGATTCCGGAGCGCCATATGAATACGAGGGATGAACATCTGCGGGTGATCCGGAAGATGGAAAGCGGCTGCCGCTTTTTCGTTTCGCAAGCCATTTATAATGTGGAAGCCTCCAAGGATTTTTTGTCGGACTATTATTACGCCTGCCAGGAGCAGGAGCTGGAAATGGTGCCGATTCTGTTCAATTTTGCTCCCTGCGGTTCATTAAAAACCCTTGAATTTATCAAGTGGCTGGGTATCAGCCTTCCCCGCTGGCTGGAGCAGGATTTAATCCATTCCCATGACATTCTGGATAAATCCATCACCCTGGTGCGCAAAATTATGGATGAGCTGATGGATTTTGCGTTGGAGAAAGGAATTCCCGTAGGCTGCAGTGTGGAGAGTGTGTCTACCAGAAAGGTGGAAATCGAGGCTGCGCTCCAACTGCTTCGGGATATCCGTGGAGATATGGATAAGAAGCTTGGAGCCAGCGGTATATGATGATGTCTCCGGGGGCGTGCGGCTCCCGGTTTTTGTGTTTACGGCGGTATTTCAGGGTAAAGCAATGTAGAGGCTGATAATTCATAAACGGCAGGGGAAGCTAAGGATGGCTGGTTCATTTGACACGCGAAACTGTAAATAATATAATTACAGTATATCGGAGGTGTCCTGACATGAACAGCGATTTCTCCATTGCCGTACACAGCCTGGTATTGCTGGCCCACCGGTCGGATCATATGGCCACCAGTGAGATGATTGCAAACAATGTCTGCACCAATCCGGCCCGGGTACGCAAGGTGATGAGTCTTTTGCGGAACCACGGCTTTGTGGCAACCAAGGAAGGAACCGGCGGCGGCTATATGCTGGATTGTGACCCGGAGACTACCCACCTGGGGCAGATCTATACAGTTGTATGTGCAGGGACTCTGAAGCCCAGTTGGTGCTCGGGAGATCCTGACAACGGCTGTATGATCGCATCCAATGTCCAGTCGGTGATGGACGGTCTTTTTCATGAGGCCGAGGACCACCTGGAGCGGTACTGGAGGAAGTGGACCATTGCCGCGGTGCTAGAACAAATTTGCAGCCTGCATGAAGAGAAATGTGACGGTACCCCCAAATTAGAAAAAGGAGTGTTTGAACATGGCGGTTAAACATATTACTGATGCAACGTTCCAATCGGAAGTCGGGCAAGACGGTTTGGTTTTGGTGGATTTCTGGGCACCGTGGTGCGGACCCTGCCGGATGATCGCACCTGTTCTGGATGAACTGGCTGCCAACCCTGCAGTGAAGGCTACTGTAGCAAAAACCAACGTGGATGAAAATCCGGAAACAGCTGGCAAGTTCGGAGTCATGAGCATTCCGACCCTGATTCTGTTCAAAAACGGAACACCGGTTGACAAGGTAGTGGGTGTACAATCGCTGGCTTCCCTGGAAGCCCTTATCGAAAAACACGCGTAATCATCGGATATGAGGAGAAAGGGGCATTCTTTATGACCCAATTGCAGCAAGACGCAGGTGCTGCCTTCACCCGGATGATTCTCGACCGGCATTCCGTACGCCGCTACAAAAAGGGAGCCATAATTCCTGAGGCGGACCTGCGGCAGATTTTGGAGATTGCCCATTTTGCCCCATCTGCATGGAATCTACAGCACTGGAAGCTGGCGGTGATACAGGAGCAAGCGGACAAAGAGACGCTTTTTCCCATTGCCAACAGCCAGAAGCAGATTCTGGACAGTGCCGTGACGGTAGCGGTGTTGGGGGATCTTCAGGCGAATCTGAACGCCAAAACGGTTTACACGCAGCTTGCTGAAGCTGGAGGAATGTCCAACGAGTTGGCAACCCGCCAGATCGCCAACATCAACCATGTGTATGATACCAGAGGCGAGCAATTCGGCCGGGACCATGCCATGTTGAATGCAGGGCTGATCTCCATGCAGCTTATGCTGGCTGCCAAAGCGTTAGGATACGATTCTGTACCGATGACTGGCTTTGATGCCGCGGCCTTTTCCCATGCCTTTAACATTGATGCCCGGTATGTACCGGCGATGTTGATTTCCATCGGGATTGCGGATGAGCCGCCCCATCAGTCACCCAGGCTGCCGCTGGAGAAGCTTATCTACCCGATTTCAACACCCTTGGAATAGAAAAGAGAGCGGCGGACACGTATGAGCGTGCCGCCGCTTTTGCTGTGTCCAGGGATTTGTTACACATCCACGCTGGAAGAGAGTTAATATTGGCGGGAGCTGGAAATGGCATCCTCCAGCTCCTGAAGATTTTGCAGTACCTGCTGCTCCTGGGAGTTGTTTGCTTCCGCCATCAGCTGGGTTTTGGCCTCAGCCGCCCGGCGCTCTGCTTGCTCCAGCTTGGCCCATGCGTGACGGCGGTCCTCCGGATCGGCGGAGGCTTGGGCTTTAGCCGCCTCCTCCCGGGCTTGATTCAGCTCGTGTATGGCTTCGTTTACACTTGTGAGTACATGCTCCAGCCGTTGCTGGTGCTGAAGATATTCGGTCATGAATGGTCTCCTCCTTATGGGACGAATGCGCAAAGCACATGTTTAGGATGCCATAACTGCAGATGCGGCATTCTTCCCTTAAGAAAGTATTAATCAGGCTTCATCCCATTCCAACCGGGCTAAAGGAAACATATCGATGGCGCGCGGGAAAATTCCCTGTACATACGCTATCAGCACCCCGTAATTGACAATGGGGACGCCGGCATCCACCGCCTGGGCAATTCTATGCAGCATGGACCGCCGATTCAGCATACAGGAGCCGCAATGGACGATCAGCGAATAATCGGTGATATTGCCCGGGAAGGTATAGCCGCTGGCATGTTCAAAATGCAGCTCCTTGCCCGTATTCTGGCGGATCCAGCGGGGAATTTTGACCCGGCCGATATCGTCGGATTGCTGGTGATGGGTGCAGGCCTCGGCCACCAGAATCTTATCCCCGTCCTGGAGCTTCTCCAGCGCACGGGCGCCGCGGACCAGCTCCGCCAGATCCCCCTTGTGCCGGGCGAATAAAATGGAAAACGAGGTGAGGGGAACATCCTTGGGCGTATCCGCCGCAACCTTGAGGAACGCTTGGGAATCAGTGATCACCAGTGCGGGTTTGGTTCCGAGGCGGTCCAGAGTTTCCTTTAATTCATATTCCTTGGTTACCACCGCAATGGCATCCGCCTCCAGAATGTCCCGGATGGTCTGCTGCTGGGGAAGAATCAGCCTGCCCTTGGGAGCCGCCTTATCGATTGGTGTAACCAAAACCACAAAATCTCCAGGACGCACCAGATCGCCCACAATCTTGAACTTGTCCTCATCGTCGGGCACCGCTTCGCCCATGGCCTTGCGCAGCTCATTGATGCCCTTGCCGCTGGCAGCAGAGACGGCGTAAACCGCAAGCTCAAGCCTTTCCCGCATTTCCTTCAGAAGCGGCTCCGAACCGGCCTCCAGATCGATTTTATTCAAAACGCCCAATGAAGGAATTTTCTTCTGGCGCAGATATGCCGCTAAGGATATGTCAAAATCGCTTAAGCCTTCCTCCGCATCCACCACCAGAAGAGCCAGATCGGTTTTTTCCACCACTTCCAGCGTTTTGCGCTTCCGGAGCTCGCCGAGCTCTCCTTCATCGTCAAGTCCTGCCGTGTCAATAAAGACCACAGGGCCCAGCGGCAGCAGCTCCATGGATTTATACACAGGATCGGTGGTGGTACCCTTCACAGGCGAAACCACGGCGGTTTCCTGCTTGGTGATCGCATTGATCAAGCTGGACTTTCCCGCATTCCGCTTGCCGAACAGGGCGATGTGGATGCGGTTGGACCGGGGGGTTGAGTTCATGCTCATGATCCGGCTTCCCCTTTCATTTGCCCGGAATTCCGGGTTTGGTAATTTGGCGCGGGCTCAGGACCCGCTCTGCCTCCTGGGCGGTCATCAAACCTTCCCGGATGAGGGCTTTCCGAACGGAAATGCCCTCGTTCTGTGCTTGTTTGGCGATGTGCGCCGCGGCTTCATAGCCGATATAATCCACCAGCGCCGTCGCCAAGGCAGAGGACATCTCTACCCGCGCAGCGGATTTATCGGCGTTCGCTTCCAGCCCGCGGATACACTTTTCCTCGAAAAGGGTCACAGCGCTTGTAAGCACTTCCAGAGATTCCAGAAGCGATTCCGCAATCAGAGGCGAGAAGGCGTTCAGCTCCAATTGCCCGCTCATGGCAGCCAGCGTGATGGCTGTATCATTAGCAATGACCCGCATGGCAGTTTGACCTGTCATTTCGGCCATGACCGGGTTAACCTTGCCCGGCATAATGGAGGAGCCGGCCTGTACGGCGGGCAGCTTCAGCTCACCCAGGCCCCCGGCGGGACCGGAGGCCAAGAGCCGCAGATCGCCTGATATTTTCAATAGATTAACTGCGGCGGCTTTCAGCAAACCGGACACTTCCACGAACACGTCCATGTTCTGGGTAGGGTCCATGGGGAACTCGCTGCGGGCCAGTCCCAACCCCGAGAGCTCCTGAAGAAGCTCGGTCACGGTAAAGGTGTACTTCAGAGGCGCATTCAGCCCCGTCCCGATGGCAGTTCCGCCGATATTCACCTCCCGCAGCCGCTCCTCTACCTTGTAGAGCCGCCAGCGGTCCCGGGCCACTGCCTTGGCGTAAGCGCCGAAGCCTTGTCCGGTGGTCATCGGCAGAGCGTCCATCAATTGCGTCCGTCCTAACCGAAGCACGTTGGCGAAGGCCTCCTCCTTTTCCTGCAGCGCTTCCTGGAGAGAGGCAAAAGCATTGGCCAAGGGACGCAGCAGGCGGATGGCTGCGATGCGCAGAGCGGTAGGATACACGTCGTTGGTGGATTGGCCGAGGTTCACGTGGTCTAAAGGATGGACCCGATGGTATTCTCCGGGTTTTCCGCCCAGCCGGAGGATGGCCAGGTTGGCCAGCACCTCGTTCACATTCATGTTGGTGGAGGTGCCTGCTCCGCCCTGGAGGGCGTCAACGGGAAAAGCGCTTTTGTAATCGCCGGACAGCACTTGGCTGCAGGCATAAAGGATGGCATCAGCTATTTCAGCCGGCAGAAGGCCCAGACGTTTATTGGTCATAGCCGCAGCTTGTTTAACCAAAACCATGGCGGCGATCAGACGGTGGTTCACCGCCCTGCCGCTGACAGGGAAGTTGTCCATAGCCCGCCGGGTATGGATGCCGTATAAGGCGTCCGCCGGAAGGGTCAGGGAGCCCAACAGGTCGGTTTCGGTGCGGAATTCCGGATTGGCGGTCAGCATGGGACCACTCCTATCGCATCAAAAAATAAAGGTTGATTGCTTCTATCATACCAGACATCGGGGTCCGGGAGTGAGAGCTGCTATAAGGTTATTTTATACCAGAAATCCCCTTGAAAAAAAGAATAAAATGAGGCGGAGTTTGCTTACAATTCCCAATAGTGTATGCTTAGGTGATGATTAATTTTCTGGAGGGACCGCGAATGACAAAGCAATATGATGTGGTGGTGCTGGGAGGCGGCACAGGCGGATATGTGGCGGCGATCCGGGCAGCCCAGCTGGGCAAATCCGTTGCCATTGTGGAGCGGGACAAGCTGGGAGGAACCTGTCTGCACCGGGGGTGTATCCCCACCAAGGCGCTGCTTCGCAGTGCGGAGCTGGCCCATGCCATGCGGGAATCCGAAAGCTTCGGCATAACCGCCGGCAGCGTGTCTGTTCATTTTCCCAAGGTGCTGGAGCGTAAACAGAACATTGTGGACCAGCTGCATAAGGGTGTTCAATTTTTGATGAAAAAAAACAAAATCGACGTTTACACCGGCAACGGCAGGGTTATCGGACCTTCTATTTTTTCGCCGCGCAGCGGTGCGGTGGCTGTAGAGCTGCCTGACGGGGAAACGGAGAATCTGGTGCCGGCGCAGCTGATTCTGGCTACCGGCTCCCGTCCGCGCCAGCTGCCGGGGCTCGAAACAGACGGGGAGCTTATCTTGAACAGTGATCATGCCCTCCAAATGGAAACCCTGCCGCGTACGATACTGATTATCGGGGGCGGCGTCATTGGTGTGGAATGGGCCTCCCTTCTCCATGACTTCGGTGTGGAGGTCACCATTGTGGAATATGGCCCGCGGCTTGTCCCCTATGAGGATGCTGACGTTTCTAAGGAGTTGGAGCGGCTCTTCAAAAAGCGCGGCATCAAGGTCATAACCGGCGCCCAGGTGCTGGCAGAAACCGTCGTGAAGGATGGACAAGGGGTAACCTTGAAGGCAGAGCGGAACGGGGAGATGCTGGAGCTCGGCTGTGAGCGTGTCCTGGTGAGTGTGGGACGGCAGGCTAATGTGGAAGGGCTGGGGCTGGAGAATACCGATGTGAAGGTAGAGCGGGGTGTCATCCGGGTCAATGAGTGGATGCAGACCGCAGAATCCCATATTTACGCCATCGGCGATGTAATCGGAGGCATGCAGCTTGCCCATGCGGCCAGCCATGAAGGGATTTTGGCGGTGGAGCATTTTGCCGGGATGAAGCCTGCGGGTTATGCCGACCACCTGATTCCCCGCTGTGTGTATGGGCGTCCGGAGATTGCCAGCGTAGGCTGGACGGAGGTACAGGCTATGGAGAAGGGGTATGCAGTCAAAACGGGCAAATTCAGCTTCAAGGCCTTGGGCAAGGCGCTGGTTCACGGGGATGCGGACGGTTTCGTGAAGGTTGTAGCCGACAAGGAGTCGGGGGATATCCTCGGGGTGCATATGATCGGCGCCCAAGTAACGGATTTGATCTCCGAGGCTGCCCTGGCACAGCTCTTGAACGCCACTCCCTGGGAGGTCGGCTCTGTCATCCATCCCCATCCTACCATGTCCGAGGCTTTGGCCGAAGCCATGCTTGCTGTGGACGGAAGAATGATTAACGCTTAACGCTCAACAGGACCTGATTGTAATCCTCCTTGAAAAAAGCTATAATAGCCATAAGCCCAAGTCTTAGTACCAGGTATTAAAATGGGGTAAATGACAGGCTGGGATCAAGCCTATTTTGTGAGGAGGAATTCTCCTGATGTCAATCGGACAAATCTTCAAGCACCGCTCGTTGGGGCTGACGGATGACGCAGTCACCGGCATGTACCGCAACATGATGCGGGCCAGAAAGTTCGACGAACGCTCCTTTCTGCTGCAGCGCTCGGGCAAGATTGCTTTTCACGTGTCGGGAATCGGGCAGGAAGCCGCGCAGGTGGCGGCGGCAACCGCCCTTCATACAGATGAAGACGTATTTTTGCCATATTACCGGGATTACGGATTTGTGCTGACGGTGGGGATGACCATGCGGGAGCTTTTGCTCTCCGTGTTTGCCAAGGCGGAGGATCCCAACAGCGGCGGCCGCCAGATGCCGGGACACTTCGGCTGCAAACGCCTGAATATCGTGACGGGCTCGAGCCCGGTGACGACCCAGGTGCCTCATGCGGCGGGCATTGCCCTGACCAAAAAAATGCGCGGCGAACCCGGCGTTTCCTGGGTGACCTTCGGGGAAGGCTCCAGCAACCAGGGAGACTTTCATGAAGGCTCCAACTTTGCCGGGGTGCACAAGCTGCCGATGATTCTCATGTGCCAAAACAACCAGTATGCCATTTCGGTGCCCACCTCCCGTCAATTGGGCGGACGTGTGGTGGACCGGGCCAAGGGCTACGGCATGGAAGGCGTCCGGGTGGACGGCAATGACGTTCTGGAGGTTTACCGGGTGGTCAGCGAGGCACGCAGCCGCGCAATCCGCGGCGAAGGGCCGACCTTGATCGAAGCCATGATGTACCGAATTTCCCCGCACTCCACATCGGATGACGATATGCTCTACCGGAGCAAGGAGGAAGTGGAGGAAAACCGCGCCAAGGACGGGCTTCCCCGCTTCAGGCAGTATCTGGCGGAATGCGGCTTGTGGGACGACGATAAGGAAGCGGCGCTTCAGAAGGAAATTACGGCGGAGATCAACGACGCCACACAATATGCCGACCAGGCTCCGTATGCGCTGCCTGAGGACGCGCTGAAGCATGTTTATCTTGAACAGGCCGGGGAGGGGACGGGACAATGGCTGTAATTACGTATCTGGAGGGCATCCGCTCTGCCATGCAGGAGGAAATGCGCCGTGACAGCTCCGTCTTCGTTCTGGGCGAGGATGTGGGCAAGGGCGGTGTGCTGAACGCTACCAAAGGGCTGCGTGACCTGTACGGCGCAGACCGTGTGCTGGATACGCCCTTGGCGGAATCGGCCATTGCTGGAGTCGCCATCGGTGCGGCCATGTACGGTATGAGGCCTGTGGCGGAGATGCAGTTCGCCGATTTTATCCTGCCGGCCACCAACCAGATTATCAGCGAAGCGGCCAAAATCCGCTACCGCTCCAACGGGGACTGGAATTGTCCCGTTGTGATCCGGGCTCCATACGGAGCCACCGGAGGCGGTGCCTTGTACCATTCCCAATGCCCGGAATCCATCTTTTTCGGGACACCGGGTTTGAAGATTGTGGCCCCCTCCAATCCGTACGATGCCAAGGGATTAATGAAGGCGGCTATCCGGGACGAGGATCCAGTGATGTTCTTTGAGCATAAGAAGTGCTATCTGTCCATCAGCGGCGATGTGCCCGAGGAGGACTATATTGTTCCCATCGGCAAATCCAAGGTAGTCCGTGAAGGAGAGGATATTACCATTATCTCCTACGGCCTGACGGTTCACTATGCGTTGAAGGCGGCGGAGGAGCTGGCGGCATCGGGTGTCAGCGCCCATGTTCTGGACCTGCGGACGCTGCAGCCTCTGGACAAGGAGGGAATCCTGGAAGCCGCCCGTAAAACCGGCAAGGTGCTGATTATCCATGAGGATAATAAAACCGGCGGAGTTGGAGCCGAGGTGTCTGCCATCATTTCGGAAGAAATGTTCTACGAGCTGGACGCTCCGATTATGCGGCTGTGCGGGGCGGACATACCGGCAGTGGGCATGGCGCCTACCATCGAGAAGTTCTTCCTGCTGAACCCGGACAAGGTGAAGGAAGCCATGCTGCGGCTGGCCGAAGTTTAAAGCAACCCCCCAAAAGTGAAATGAGGCTTCGTTGTTAAGGCCGGGTACTTTTGGGGGAGCCCCCGATAATTGGTTTACAGGAAAATTTAGGCACTTGGGAGGTAACAGGGGAATGACCCAATTGAATAAAGGCACGCCTGTGCCGGTGCCGCATCTGGCGGAGAGCCTGGTATCGGCGACAGTCGGCAAGTGGCTGAAAAAGCCCGGCGATTATGTGCAGCAATACGATGTCATCTGCGAGTTGATCACAGAGAAGGTGAATGTGGAAATGCCTTCTCCTGTAGAAGGCACCATTCTGGAACTGTTAGTTGAGGAAGGCCGCACGGCGGCGGTAGGGGAGGCCATTTGTCTGATCGCTGAGCCGGGTACTGCGGCGGGTGTGGCAGGAGCCTCTGTTAAGGGTGCTGCCGGGCAGACTGAATCTGGCGGCGGCACACAAGCTGCCGGAGGAGACGGCCTGCGCTCCCGGTTTTCCCCTGCGGTTTTGACGCTGGCGGCGGAGCATGGAGTGGAGCTGTCCGAGGTGGAGGGCACAGGCCTGGGCGGCAGAATTACCCGCAAGGATGTGTTGGCTTACGTGGCAGGCGGCAAACGCCCTGCGCCTGGACGCCAGGAGGCTTCCAAGCCTGCTGCGGCGGTTCCTGCAGCTGTTGTGGCGCCTGTTCCTTCTGCATCCCAGGACGTGCGTTCCTCCGGTATTCATCTGTCCCAGGATCCGCCTACACCATTGCTGCCCCAGGTGGTGACGGAGTCAAGCAACCAGCGGGAATATTACATTGATGTGACCCCGATCCGGAATGCCATCGCCCGGAATATGCGCCAAAGCGTTTCGGAAATTCCTCATGCCTGGACCATGATCGAGGTGGATGTCACCAATCTGGTGGTGCTGCGCAGCAAGCTGAAGGATGATTTTGCCCGCCAGGAGGGCATCAACCTGACCTATTTGCCGTTTTTGATCAAGGCGGTGGTCAATGCCATCAAGGACTATCCGATTCTGAACTCCGTTTGGGCGGTGGACAAAATCATCGTCAAGCGGGATATTAACATCTCCCTGGCGGTGGGCACGGAGGATTCAGTGCTGACTCCGGTTATCAAGAAAGCGGACCAGAAGAATATCGCCGGACTGGCGCAGGAAATGGACCAATTGGGCAAAAAAGCCCGTGCCGGCAAGCTGACGCCTGATGATATGGTAGGCGGTACCTTTACCGTCAATAATACCGGGTCCTTCGGCTCCATTCTGTCGTACCCGATTGTAAACTATCCCCAGGCGGCGATTCTGACCTTTGAATCCATCGTCAAAAAACCGGTAGTCATCAACGACATGATTGCAGTCAGGTCCATGGTAAACCTGTGCCTGTCGTTGGACCACCGGATTCTTGACGGTGTTATTTGCGGACGTTTCCTGCAGCGGGTGAAGGAAAACCTGGAGGGCTACAACCTGGATACGAAACTGTACTAGGAGTGAAACCATATTCACTCGGCAACATACACTACCGGGATAGGCTTGGCTTGGAAGCTCAAACACGTTTTGTCGGCCTTGATCCGAAGCCAGTTTTCCTTGCGGAAAACTTTCACAACCTATCCCTCCGTTCTTGTTGTAGAATATGGTTACAGCAAAACCACTCCGTTAATCAGGCTTAGATCCCGGTGAACGCCGCAACCAGATACATAACCGTTGAAAACAGCATGGCGGCAATCATCAGCCATACGACCACACGCATTACTCTTTTGTTAATCAGGACAATCAGCTCCTTCAAGGAGAAAGTATAAGGGCGGGAAGCAAAACGGGAATGATAACGGATGAACGTCCGGTGCCGTACCGGACATGCTTGCCCATCTATCTATTGTAACGCAAAATGAAGCCGGGGGGAAACGGGTATGGTCAACCAGCAAAGACTGGTGGAGGAATTTATCGCTTTGGTCCAGGTGGACAGTGAAACAAAGCATGAGGCGGAGATTGCAAAGGTACTGAAGGAGAGGTTTGCGAAATTGGGTCTTCAGGTGGAGGAGGATAATTCCTCGGCTAAGTCTGGCTGCGAAGGCAATAATCTCTTATTTACCTTGCCGGCCACTGCAGATGCAAAGGATGCGCCGACGATCTATTTCACCTGCCACATGGATACAGTAGTACCGGGCAAGGGTGTGAAGCCCCAGGTTGGGGAGGACGGTATCATCCGCAGCGACGGAACTACCGTGCTGGGCAGCGACGACAAGGCCGGAATCGCCGCCATGCTGGAGCTGGTACGGGTTCTGGAGGAGGAGAAGATCCCCCACGGCATCATTAAATTCGTGATTACCGCAGGTGAGGAATCCACACTGCTCGGTTCCCGGAATATGGAGCCAGGCTGGGTGAAGGCAGACTTTGGCTACGCCATCGACTCCAACGGCGAGGTGGGCGGCATTGCCGTTGCGGCGCCGTTCCAATCGAAGGTTTACATTACCGTGAAGGGCAAAACCGCCCATGCCGGTGTAAGCCCGGAGAAGGGCATCAGCGCCATTACCGTTGCGGCCAAAGCCGTAGCCCGGATGCCGCTGGGCCGGATCGACAAGGAAACCACTGCTAATTTCGGCACCTTTTTCGCCTCCGGTGAAACCAACATCGTAACCGAAAAGGTGGAGCTGATCGGGGAAGCCCGCAGCCTGGTGAAGGAAAAGCTGCTGACACAGCTGGACGCCATGAAATCCGCATGCGAGTCCGCCTGTGCCGAAATGGGAGCAAGCTGCGACTTCCGCTACGAGTTGATGTACCCCGGCTATAAATTTGACGAAACCGCTCCTCACGTGAAGCTGGCTATGGATGCGGCAGAAGCCATCGGATTAACACCGAACCTGTTCCATTCCGGCGGCGGCAGCGACGCCAACCTGTTTAACGGCCAAGGAATCCCCACCGTGAATCTGTCCGTTGGCTACCAGGCCATCCACACCGTCAATGAAAATATCGCCGTTTCCGATTTGGTAAAGGTGGCGGAACTGGTGGTGGAGATTTCACGCAAGGCGGGACAAGCAACGAAATAACGCCGCAGGCAAACGAGTAAGGTTAAACCAGGCCATGAATGCCTGTAAGGCTGCGCGGCTGAATAGTGAATATTACTGCGTCTCTTCCGGAGGCGCATTCTTTTTATCCGTGGAGATTGGAATCCATACCCAGGTGGTGATGGCGATGCCTGAGCGGCATCAGGTATTGATTATTGAGGATGACCGGGACATTCATGCACTGTTGAAAAATGTTCTGGAGCAGAATGGGTATGCTACCGATTCTGCCTTTGACGGGGCGGCCGGGCTGCAAAAAGCTGAGGCCAACGCCTACGATATCGTACTGCTGGATTTGATGCTGCCGATTGCATCTGGTGAAGAGGTGCTGCGCCGGCTGCGGGCGGCCTCGGAGGTTCCGGTTATGGTGATTTCCGCCCGTGGGGCTACCCATACCAAGGTGGAGCTGCTGCGGCTTGGGGCGGATGATTATGTGGCTAAGCCCTTTGAGGTAGAGGAGGTAGTGGCCCGGGTGGAAGCGAATGTCCGCCGTTTTGGGAAACGTCCGGCCCAGCAGACCGTGATATGCTTCAAGGATATCCGGCTTGATGTGGAAGAGCAGACGGCCATGGTTGGGCAATGTCCACTGGTGCTGACCGCCAAGGAGTACCAGCTGCTCCGGCTTTTGGTCAGCCGTCCCCAAAAAATCTTCTCCAAGGCCAATCTCTTCGAAAGCATATGGGGTGATGAATATCTGGGCGACGACGGCACCCTGAAAACCCATATCAGCAATATCCGCATCAAGCTGCAGCAATTGAACCCGGAGGAGCGTTACATCGAAACCGTTTGGGGAATGGGGTACCGAATGTGGAAGGCTTGACGTTTTCTTGACTTCCTAGGGTTACACTTATGGAAAAAGGAGGGAAAAACGTTGATTGATTCAGTATTCCACTGTAAGGATTTATCCAAACACTACCGGAAAGTGCAAGCGCTTAAACACATGTCGTTCCGTTTGGAACGGGGAAAGATCTACGGGCTGATCGGCAATAACGGAGCTGGGAAAACCACATTGATGCGGATCATTATGGGGCTTGCCTTCCCCACCGCAGGGTCTATCAGCCTGTTCGGCCGCCGGGAGGAGCGCGAAATCGTCAGGAGCCGGAGACAGATCGGCGCTTTGATCGAAAGGCCTGTTTTTCATGGCTTCATGACGGCAGAGAAAAATCTGGAGGTCCTGCGGATTCTGAAGGGCATTCCGGACAAAAAAGCAGTGCCGGAGGCTTTGGCATTGCTGGAGCTGACAGATACTTACCCGTACAGGCATTTTTCCTACGGGATGAAGCAGCGTCTCGGACTGGCCGCCGCTCTTCTGGGGATGCCGGATTTCCTGGTGCTGGATGAGCCGATTAACGGTTTGGACCCCAACGGCATCCGCAGCATCCGGGAGCTTCTTGTGTCCTTAAACAGGGAACGGGGCATGACCATGCTGATTTCCAGCCATTATCTCGAGCAGCTGTATCATCTGGCTACAGACTTTATTATTATTCATGAAGGCATGCTTCTGGAGCAGATCAGCAAACAAGAGCTGTCGGAGCGCTGCAGCCGGTACATCTCCATCGTAACCGATCAGCCTCCTGCTGCCGTGGCCGTACTGGAGGGGATATGCGGAGAACAGGAGCTGAAGGTGCTCCCAGGCAATGAGATCCGGCTGTACAGTGCCGATCTCAAGCCTGAAGCGTTGGTGAAGGCACTGACCCAAAATGGAGTTGGAATCGGTCAAATGAGTTCGAAGGGTGTCAGCCTGGAGGAATATTTCGCGGCATTGGTAGGAGGTGGGAAGCTTGCTTAACCTACTTCGAGCAGAATGGACCAAGATGCGTTATAACATTCCTTACGGCGTAGTGATATTGGTCACGGCTTTGTTCGTCTACTGGTATTCCGGTAACCGTTTTGGCGATACTGCCTCATGGAAGACCGACTTTATGACTCTTTATTGGGGAGAGTTTGTGTTCAAAAATACCATGGGCGACCCCGGCTTAACCACCTTAATCACCATCTTTCTGACACCGCTTTTAATCGGTTCCGTTTTTTCCGATCGGACCATAAATGACGCAATATACGCTGGTCATTCCCGGCTCCGCATTTTTACAGTCAAATTGGTATTTTTCTATTTGGCCACATGCCTTGTATCGATCTTGTATCCCGTCATCAGCATTCTCCGTTACAGCCGGGAGTGGCTCCATTCCCTTCCTCCAGCTGAGGCTGTGGCTTATATATGGCGCTGCCTGGGGATGCATGTGCTGCTGGATATGGCCTTGGTACATCTATGCTTGATTGTGGTATTTGCCTGCCGGGATGTGATCCGGTCGGTGGCATATTCAATGGTGCTTACACTGGCGTTATCCTTTATTTTTGGCTTGGTGCGATCTCTGGCTCGGGACACATGGATATTCAAAGTAACCGGGTGGCATCCCGTTTATCAAATGAAAGCCGTGATGGAGCCCCAGGTAGAGGTTTCAACTATCGTGATTGCGGTGATTACCGGGCTATTCTTTATCTCGGCCTCTATCGTCATCTCTTACCGGCTATTCCGCCGGGCTGATTTGGGTTAGGCGGGAGGCACACCATGCTCATCATTATGGCGATAGCGCTTGTTATCACAGGGGGTTATCTATTGGTGCTCCGCCGCCAGCTTTCTCGCATGGCAGAACGGCTCGAGAATCGGGAAAACGGCCGAGTACCCAGCAATCTGGACATTAATCTGATGGACCGAACGCTGAACCGGCTTGCCGCTGCCATAAACGGATGTTTGGAGCAGGAACGGCAGGTCCGGATAGAGGCGTTGCGGGCGGAGCAGCTGCAGAAGGACACCATTGCGGGCATCTCCCATGATTTCCGTACACCCCTAACCTCGGTAATCGGGTACCTTCAGCTGTGCAAGCCAGGGGTGGAAAATCAGGCCTACATCGGCACAGCTCTGCGCAGAGCCTGTGACCTGAATCAGTTGGTCGAACAGTTTTATGAGCTTTCGCTATTGGATAACGGAGAGCATGAATGCCGGCTGGAGCGGGTGAATCTGGCCAATCTGCTATCGGGATATATTCTGGAAAATGCGGATCTTCTGGAGGAAAGGCAGCTGATTCCTGTTCTGTCCGGTTTTGAAACGCCAGTGTACGCTCATGTGGATTCCGGATTCATGCAGCGGATTATGCAAAATCTGGTGGCCAATTGCGCCAAACATGCCGCTGGTGATGTGCGGTTTACGCTTGAAGCCCTGGGGCAACCCATTCTCCGCATTTCCAATAGGGTCAAGGCAGCGGACATAATGGATGCGGCCCGTTTGTTTGAAGGGTTTTATACAGGAGATGGGGCCAGACAGGGAAGCGGGATCGGCTTGGCGGTTGTGAAAGCACTGGTAGAGCAGATGGGGGGGCAGGTTGCAGCGCTGCTGGACCGGGACGAATTGGAGATCCGTATTACCTTTCCACCAGTATAAATGGATATGGGGCTGCCGGGACATTGTCCTCGGCGGCTTTTTTTTGCTGCCGCGGATGTTGATCTCCATATTGACAAAGAGGGGATCGATTTGTAGAATGTAATTTAATAAACGTCTAATTAGATATTTATTAAATTAGTTGCAAGGGTGTGACGCACAGATGCAATTGGAGAAGGTGGTTAATTTTCATAAGGCGCTTGCTGATCCTACCCGTGTCAAAATGCTGATTCTTCTGGCGGCCGGGAGTTGTAACGGGCTGCACCTGGCAGAGAAGCTAGGGGTAACCCCCGCCACCATTACCCATCATTCCGCGAAATTGAGGCAGGCCGGGCTGATTTCGGAGCGGCGGGATAAGAATACCGTTTATTTTTCACTGAACCATGAGGTGTTCAGAAGCTTCTCCAAAGGGGCGGAGGAGCTGATCAACCGGCAAATAAGGGAAGAGGAGGTAAATCCGATGAATGAGGAAATGGAGAAATTCAGGCATTCCGTTATCCGGAACTTCTTCGGGGCGGACGGGACACTGAAGCAAATACCTGTTCAGTTGAAGAAGAAGCTGATCGTCCTGGAGGAAATGGTCCGCCAGCTGGAATTCGGCAGGGCCTATCCGGAGAAGGAGCTGAATGTGTTTATCAAGGGCTTCCACGGGGATTTCGCTACCATCCGCAGGGAGTTTATTATTCACCAGTACATGTACCGGGAGAATAATGTTTATGTCCTGAATCCGCAGGAGTTATGGACGAAATGGCAGGAACTGAAATAAATTGACCGATGTCAGAAATTTCAGATAATTATGGACGGAGCCCGGGCTTTCTGGTAAGCTTACTAGAATAAATATGGACCACCCCGAAAACCCAGGAGGCTCTCTATGCAAAAAGGAATTTTTACGCAAGGCATTGCTGTGCTGCTTTCCAACCCTGTATCCATCACACGGGCACATGGGGTTCTCCGGGAGCAGTTTGCCGTAGGGGACATCAATGATTTCTCGAAGCAGTGGGCCTACGGGGGCCAAAGTTTTGTGATTCCGCTGCGTCCAGAGGTAAACGGGTATGTGATGGTGGATGTGGTGGACCGCCCCTGGCCGGACGGTATGGGCCATCCCCAGGAAGATCCCCAGCTGTTCGACGCTTGGTCCTTGGGGCAGTTTGGGCCTTTTACGTATCCGGGCAATCTGGAACGGGCCGTGGAGCAGGCTTGGGGCAGCTATCCCGAAGGGCGGCAGGCCGTGGACGGCCATCAAGCCTTCATCCGGCTGCGGACCAGCTATATCCTCGGCAATGAAGCGGGAGAGGATGCCCCGGTGCTGCCGGAGGGTTATGACTCGATGCAAGAGCTTGTTATGTTGATGGCGGTGGCGGCCAGGCTCCTGGATTCGCTGCCGGAGGCCCTCTGTTATTTCAATCCCGCAGGGGAATGCCTGGCCTCCGGGAGGATGCTCCAAGAGGCGTGGTCTCAGATGGAGGAGGGAAAGAGCCTTGCCCCTGACCTATGGTCCAATATACGCCTCTACCGCCTGCCTCAGGAGGATTGGGTTTTAATGGATACGGTAGGCATGTGGCAATTGGATGTGGCGGATCATGAAGCTATTTTTAGGAAGGAGACCAGCGACCTCTCCCACGTAGCCGATTTTCTGCGGAATATTTCCCTGTACTTTTTGAAGGACGGCATCGACGCCGGAGTGGTAGTTCAAGTGGAGGGACCAGGCGGGATCCGGTGGCAGGGGGAGCTGTATGACAATGGTGTGATACAACCGCCGCGCCAAACGCTCAGATGGGTCCGCCAGGATGAAACGGGACAGCCGGATATACACCGATAATATGCATCCGGGTGCTATTGCCGCATCCGGTTGATTTCCTCTCCTAAACCGTATATTTGCTTTGCCTTTTACTCCCTGGGCATCTCCAGCATAAATCCCCCCGCTGCGCGCTCCTCTCCATTCACCAGAATGGAAACACGGTGATAACCGGGATAATGCTTGCGGGTGGTAAAATCCTTGACCGTCACGCCCCAGGAAATCACCTCATCCCCGGAAAATCCCTTCCGTTCGGGGAGGTGAAAGCGCTTAGGGGCGGTTTTGCCATTGGCTTTTACGTACTCCACAGCATATTGCAGCCGGAAGGAAGCAGGCTCCTTGGAGGAGAGGTGGAAGGAGAAACGGAGCTGTTCCCCCAGCCGGATCGTCTCCGGCTCAATCCGCAGCTCACGGATGTCTACGGAGGACTGGACTTCGCTGCTGCCAAAGCCAAAGAGGCGGAGAGCCTCCGGATTCCCTTTTTTCAGCAGAGTCCGGCAGGCATGCTTCAATAGCCGGTCCGTATCCCGGCTTAACCCCAGATGGGCGGCAACGAACTGCAGCACCAGCTCGGGGTGGTCCTTGGTCATATCGTTGAGATTGTTGGCTACACTGCGGCGGACATATTCCGATTCATCCTGCAGCAGTGCCGTCAAAATAGGGAATATCGGCCCGGGATCGGCAATCAGCCGACGCAGCGGCTTCCCCCAGGGCAGTCGGGGCCGGCAGCCCTCACTGGCCAGCCGGCGCACATGCTCATCCGGCTCTTGCGTCCAGGCAAGCATAGCTTCGAGCATCCGCTCCTGGTTCAGCTCGATAAAGGGCCTCACCGCAAATTCGGAGGAGCTGGAGGGCGTGAAGCTGCGCAATGCCCGAAGAGAGGTATCCCAATGCTCCAAGCCGTAGAGGCACACGAACTCTGGAAAGAAAATATACGGGAAGCCCCGGCAGTCTCCGGTAATCCCCTCCAGGATATGTATAGCCTGATCATAATCCGCAGGCAGTTTTTTTTCCAGCATCCGGGCGATATGGCGGTAACGGTCCTTCAGCTCCCGGGAGTCCCATTCGGTGTCGAATACAGATGCAAGAAATCCCGGTTGGTCAAAGGCGGGATAAACCTCTGCCACCTTGTGGGCAAAACCCTCCAGCAGCTCCGGGGTGTACATATGCTTCAAAGGCTCCATGTAAATATACTCCTTCCAGAACGTATGCGAAAAAACAAGAGGCAAACATTTGTTTCCCTTTTGCAACAGTATACCATCCGTCCGGAATCTTGTACAATACTTGTCAGGAGCAGGAAAATCTTAATCATGGAGAGGGTGGTTGGGAATGGCGTTTGTATTTAATGCCAAGACGGTTTCTTACGCGCAGCGGCGTTCGCCTGTGCCGGAGTTCGCCTGGCATACAACGGAGGACTTGTCCAAAAGGTTGGGGTCGGAGCATATGAAGTTTGAGGTCCGCTCCCTCGATCCAGGGCTGTATTCATACCCGTATCACTTCCACCGGAATGCGGAGGAGCTGTTTATTGTCCTGTCGGGGAAAGCCATGCTGCGCACGCCGGAGGGATTGCAGGAGATTGGGGAAGGGGATACGGTGTTTTTCGGGATAGGACCGGAGGGGGCGCACCAGCTGTACAATCATACTGAAAAGCCGTGCGTGTATCTGGATATCCGGACGGATCGGGGAATGGATGTATGCGAGTACCCGGATTCAGGCAAATTGAATATATTGCCTGATCAGCACGTATTCCGGCGGGCGGATGAAGCGGACTACTACGAGGGAGAACGGAACGTCAAAGCCATCTGGGACGGACTGCGCCAGAGTTCGCAGGATTCCGGACCCGAGTCCTAGGCCGTGTTTGCAAACCCGCTTGCGGGTGTCTTTCAGCGCCTTTTCGTCCCTTGCTTTGTTAACGGGATTTCCCTTTGGGTACGGCAGTGTTCCGGGCTGCTATACCCGGACGGATGCGGAATGCTGAATGCCGCACAATCGTGTTTTCGGCACCCAGAGAAGCACGGTGATCCAGTTGCTCCAACAAAGGCATATGGGGATTGGGGGATTGGTCCAGAAGAAGCCGGAGCATGCGGCGTACTTCATGGGCTTTTCCGGTCATCAGGAGACTTGCGGTGCTGTAGCGGGTTTTCATAGTCGGCACCCTCTTTTCTTTTCATAGTCGGCCTTTGCCGGAATGCGCAGTCCTTGAAGTTATTTCCCCGGCAGGCATGGTATAATGCTATTCATATGACAATTGCGTCACAGCCATGTCTGGTAACGGTTCAATTCAGCGGATCAGGCACAATTTTCACGGATAAAAGGAGAAGAGACCATGAACGAGCAAGCATCCAGCAAATTTGAGGAAGTCACCCTCAGTACGGAATCTATTTTTAAGGGGAGGATTATCTCCCTTCAAGTGGATACAGTCCGCCTGCCCAACGGCGAAACGGCCACCCGGGAAATTGTCAAACATCCGGGGGCCGTTGCGGTTATTGCTCTTGTGGAGGATAAGATGCTGGTGGTGGAGCAATACCGCAAGCCCTTCGAAAAAAATCTGGTGGAAATCCCGGCGGGCAAGCTGGATCACGGGGAAGTGCCCCTGGCAGCGGCCATCCGCGAACTGGCGGAGGAAACCGGTTATACTGCCGGAGATATTCGCCTTATACATTCTTTTTACACATCTCCGGGATTTGCAAACGAGCTTATCCATCTTTTTATTGCGGAAAATTTAACCAGAGGCGAAGCGCATCTGGATGAGGATGAATTTCTCGACTGCAGCGCCATCACCTTGGAGGAAGCGGAGCAGTACATCGCTGAAGGACGTATCGGGGACGCCAAAACCATTATGGCAGTGTATGCCTGGAAGCTCTACCGGCTGACGGGGAAGCTGTAATATGGAGGGCCTGCAGGAGTATTATGTGGATATGCATATCCATATCGGGCGTACGGAAGCAGGATTGCCGGTGAAGATCAGCGGCGCCGCCAACCTGACCTTCCATAATATTGCCCGGGAGGCATCGGAGCGCAAGGGAATCGATGTAGTGGGCATTATTGACTGCCATTCTCCTGCGGTGCAGGCGGAAATCGACAGCTACCTGGAGCGGGGGGAGATGGAGGAGCTGGAGGGCGGAGGCATCCGCTATCATAACACCACGATTATCCTTGGTTCAGAGCTGGAGGTGAAGGAACCGGGCAGAGGAGCGGCGCATTTCCTGGTGTTCCTGCCGGACCTGCGTTCCATGAAAGCCTTCACAGTCTGGTTATCCGGGGTTATGAAAAATGTGCAGCTCAGCTCCCAGCGGATTTATGTGACTACCCGCCAGCTTCAGCAGGAGGCGGAAGCCCGCGGCGGCATCCTGATTCCCGCCCATATTTTCACACCGTACAAAAGTGTGTACGGCAGCGCAGCAGAGCGGATGTCGGAGCTATTGGATGTGGAGCGGATTATGGCGGTAGAGCTGGGGCTTAGCTCCGATACCGAAATGGCTTCTTACCTTCCCGAGCTGGACAACCTGGCCTTCCTGACGGACTCGGACGCCCATTCCCTGGGCAAGATCGGACGGGAATACAATCGCATCCGGATGGCGGAGCCCACCTTCCGGGAAATTGTGCTGGCTCTGCAGGGCAAGGAAGGGCGTGGGGTTACTGCCAATTACGGCTTGAATCCACGGCTGGGCAAGTACCACCGCACCTATTGCGCCGCCTGCGGCTCCATTGTGGATGAGGCGGAGCTGTCCACGGAACGGTGTCTGTACTGCGGGAGCACCAAGATTGTCCGCGGGGTTATGGACCGGATCAGAGATATTGCAGACCGCTCTGAGCCTGTAGTGGGAGCCCATCGGCCGCCTTATTTTTACCAGGTACCGCTGGAGTTTCTTCCCGGACTCGGCCCCAAGCTGCTGGACAAGCTCCTTTCCCGCTTCGGAACGGAAATGAACATTTTGCACAAGGCTGCACTGGAGGAAATTGCGGAAACAGCCGGAGCCGCTATAGCCGGCATGATCGGGGCCGCCCGCGGCGGTGTTCTGCAGGTGAATGCAGGCGGAGGAGGAACCTATGGAAAAGTCAGAATGGAGGATCAGCAAGGCTGATCCGGAGGATGCGGAGGAACTGCTCCGTTTTCTCAACCGGGTAGGCGGGGAGAGCGATAATCTGCTGTTCGGCGCCGGAGAAATGCGGCTGACAGTTGAGCAGGAACGGGACTGGATTATCCGGGAGAACAGTCAATCCCATTCTGTTACCCTTATAGGCAAGCTTAATGGTGAAATCGTGGCCATCGGCTCCTTGGCCGGTTTCAGCCGGGAGCGGATTGCCCACAGGGCGGAGCTGTCTGTGGTGGTGTCCCGGGAGTGCTGGGGAAAAGGCATCGGACGCGCGGTGATGGAGGCACTGATTGGCTTTGCCCGGGACAGCGGCAGGGAAATTCTTGAACTGAAGGTCCGTACCGACAACCAACGGGCTATCTGCCTCTATGAAAGCTTGGGCTTTCAGGCCTGCGGTACCTACAGCCGTTTCTTCAAGATCGGCGGCACCTATTACGACGCACTTCTGATGAACTTATCTCTCTAGTGGGCATCATAGTTTCCGGCCAAGCCTCATATTCTGTACTATGCGGCTTGGACAAGGAGGCGAAGAGACCATGAATTCAAACGGACATCCGTTGCGTTCGTATATGAAGGCACATTTTCCTTTTTTTCTGTTTATTTTTGTCCTGTTCGCCACGGGGATAGTCTTCGGCGCGGTGCTGGTAGGAGCCCTCACCCTGGAGCAAAGGGAGGAAATGGCCCGGCATCTGGCGGCTTTTGCGGCAACGGTGGATCAGGGGGGCGGCTTTGATGAAGGAGCCTCTTTCCAGCAAGCGGTAATTCTGCATCTGAAGTGGCTGGGCTTGATTTGGGTGCTGGGTTTATCCGTTATCGGGCTTCCAATTGTGTTCGCACTGGATTTCCTGAAGGGTGTGTTGGTCGGCTTCACAGTAGGCTATATGGTTAGCGTCTATTCCTGGGACGGGCTGTGGTTTGCCTTTGTGTCGGTGCTCCCCCAGAACCTGGTGATCATTCCGGCATTCATTATCGTCAGCGTTGCCGCAACCCTGTTCGCCATCCATTTGGTGAAAGCAAGAGTGGTGGGCCGGGAGGGTTCCTTGGCCGGCGCCTTCTGGCGCTATACGGCCACCGCTCTGTGTATGGTTATTGCGCTTACAGGAGCGGCCTTGTACGAGGGGTATCTGTCACCGGAGCTAATGAAGCAGGTGGCGCCACGGCTCTTGTCGGTATTCTCGATTCTATGAATAAGTTGACTTTATTTCCCGTGTCACCCTATAATGAAGAAAGAGTGTCGGGGATGGGGCTGTAGCAGCTTCATGATGCTTACGACGCCGGTTTTCCTCGGGAAAACCCTAGGGAGGGCAACGATGGAAGCGCGCATTGAAAAAATCAAACAACAGCTGCAGGCGCAGGCTTTCAAGCTGACACCCCAACGTGAAGCGACGGTGCGAGTCCTGCTGGAGAATGAAGAAGACCATCTGAGCGCGGAAGAAGTGTTCATGCTGGTTAAGGATAAATTTCCCGAAATTGGCCTGGCGACAGTGTACCGTACCTTGGAGCTGTTATCGGAGCTGCATGTTCTCGAGAAAATGAATTTCGGAGACGGCGTTGCCCGTTATGACCTGCGCAACGACAGCACGCATCATCATCACCATCATCTGATTTGCGTACAATGCGGATCGGTGGACGAAATCCTGGAGGATTGGCTGGCTCCTCTGGAGGAGCGGCTGGACCGGGAGTTCCAGTTCACGGTGGTGGATCACAGGCTGGATTTTCAGGGTATCTGCCACAGATGCCGGGAGAAGGCCAAAGCCAAGGCGAAATAAAGCAGCTAAAATAAAAACCCTTCAGCGGGAGACGTTCCCGGCAAAGGGTTTTTTTCGTTTTCCAGCGGGTTTTAAACCTGGCGGATCGCCTTATCCACCTGGACAAGACCCGCTCCCTGGGCCAGGGAGGAGAAGCCGGACAGGCGTTTGGCTGTAGCCCGGAGCACCCGGCGGACACGGGCCGGACTAAGCTTGCGGTTTTTGGATAAAAGCAGGGCAGCAGCCCCAGTAACGTGGGGGGCGGCCATGGAGGTGCCGCTCATCTTGCCGTAGCTTCTGCCGGGCAGCGTGGAGCAGATATCCACACCGGGAGCGGTGACGGCAATGCCCTTGCCTCTATTGCTGAAGCTGGCCACCTTGTTGCTAATGTCACTTGCCGCCACGGCAATCACCTGAGGCAGACGGGCGGGGAAATCGATTTGGTCGGTGTTGGGACCGTCATTGCCGGCCGAAGCCACCATCACGATACCCTTGCGGTAAGCGCGTTCGATCTGCTCCTTTACCGTATCGCTGCCTTCCCGGATACCGAAGCTCATGTTGATGACATGCATATTGTGGCTGATGCACCATTCCAGTGCCTCCACAATATCCGAAACAAATGCGCTTCCGCTGGCATCAAAAGCCTTAACGGAATACAGGCGGGCTTTGGGGGCCACCCCAACTACCCCGAAGCTGTTGTTCAAGGCGCTGGCGGTGCCGGACACATGGGTGCCATGCCCGTTTTCATCCGTATCCGGCGTACCGGCTATGGCGTTGAACCGTCCGCGGATGCGGAGGTCGGGGTGGGGGCTGATTCCGGTATCGATGATACCGATCCTGACACCGCTCCCCTGATAGGAGCGCCAGACATTGGGAGCGCCCACCCGCTTGACGCCCCATGGAATGATTTGGGGGGCATCCACAGAGGCGCAAGGCGCCGAGATCCGCACCCGGCGTAAGGATTTCCGGCGGTGCAGCTTCACCTTCGCGTCATGCTCCACCCGCTTGACCATGCTGTGGGCTGACAATGCCTTTAAGCTTGCCTTGGCCGGAAACCGGCAGACCACCGCATGGGCACCCGCCACCTTTTTTACCGGCTTAATGCCCAATGCCTTCAGCTGGGCCAGACAATGGTGATAGCAATGGCTATTTTTCAGGACGACCATCTTGCGCACATGCCCCGCACTTTTTTTTCCACTCTTAATGCTGCCTCTGCCGGGCGCTTGCATAATGCCGGCCAGCACATCCCGCATGCTGCTCATTTTCATAACCATCTCCCCTTGGGTTCCTGATGCATTCTATGGGGGATCGGGACATTTGGCATGGGCAGCAGCATAGAAGGGAATAATAGGTATGCGAACGGGGACAAGGCATAGTCCATGTCCCGCTGTCATACGTTAACGGTAAGAGGTGAGCCGTTATGATCGTACATGTGCGCAAATGGATTGAACGCATGAAATTTATCACGTTGTTTTTTGTTTTGGTGATTTTGCTGTATCATATTATGACGCTGGTGGGTCAATGGATGCAGCCCGCTCACCGCCACAGAACCCCGGAGGGCAGTGCCGTCAAGGCTTTCCGCCATGATTCCGGCACTTTGGATGCGGACAACATGGCCGACCGCCTGCGGCTGTATTATTGGCTGGGAGAATGATTCCGTTTGGGGGGAGAAGGAAAAAACAGCCTCTTTGTTGAACTTATAATACGAAAGAACGTATGATAAGGAGCGTAAGAGGCAATGAATCTCCACTTGCAACGCTATCTTGAACTGCTGGGGGAAGAGCGGGGCTTAGCCTTGAACACGCTCCAGTCCTACCGGCGGGACCTGGCTCAATATCTGGGATATCTGGCGGAGAAGTCCGTCCGGCTGGAGGATTCCTCGCGCGTCCATATACAGGGCTACTTTCTCCATCTCAAAAAAATGGGGCGGGCATCGGCTACGGTGAACCGGTGCCTGGTATCCATCCGTTCCTTCTATCAATACCTCGTTGCGGAGCATGTACTTGACCATGATCCCGCAGTGGGGCTGGAGGCCCCCCGTCTGGAACGGAAAATGCCCTCCGTGCTGACTGTTGAGGAGGTGGGCCGGCTCTTGGAGGCTCCGCGTACGGATACTCCCCACGGCCTGCGGGACAAGGCGATGCTGGAGCTTCTGTACGCCACAGGAATCCGGGTTACGGAGCTGGTTTCCCTGGACAAGGGCCATGTCTACCTGGATATGGGCTTCATCCGCTGCCCCGGAAAAGGCGAGAAGGAAAGAATGATCCCCATCCACCCGGAAGCGGCTTTGTGGCTGCGGCGGTATCTGGAATCTGTCTCCGGCGGCAAGGATGGAGATACAGGCGCCTTGTTCGCCAATCACCTGGGCGGTCGGCTATCCCGTCAGGGCTTCTGGAAGATCATTAAGAAGCATGCGGCGGATTCCGGGATTTTGGGGGAGATTACTCCCCACACCCTGCGCCATTCCTTTGCTGTGCATCTTCTGGAGAACGGAGCGGATCTGAAGGCCTTGCAGGAAATGCTGGGCCATGCAGACCTTTCCTCCACTATTATGTATGTGAAATCCAACCCCGCCAGAATGAAGGATATTTATAACCGGGCCCATCCCCGGACAGGGATGGTTACCCCTTAGGGAGGTTTGTACAAGCATGGCTTTCAAACGAATTGCATTGATCGTACTGGACAGCGTGGGAATCGGCGAGCTGCCGGACGCACCGTCCTTCGGTGATGCGGGAGCCCATACATTGGGACACATCTCCGAGCATGCCAAGAATTTCAGAGTGCCGCACTTGGAGCAGCTGGGTTTGGGCAATATTGCCCCCCTCCGCACAGTTCCGCCTGCAGAAGCACCCAAGGCCTATTACGGCAAAATGGCAGAGCAATCCGTGGGCAAGGACACCATGACCGGCCACTGGGAGATCATGGGCTTGCGCATCAATACTCCATTTAATACATATCCGGAGGGTTTCCCGCCTGAGCTGCTTGAGGCGTTCAGCCAACGGACCGGCCGTGGCATTCTCGGCAATAAACCGGCTTCCGGCACAGAAATTCTGGACGAGCTGGGCGAGGAACATATGAAAACAGGCTCATGGATTGTCTATACCTCGGCGGACAGCGTCTTCCAGATCGCCGCCCATGAGGAAATCATTCCGCTTGAGGAGCTGTATGAAGCCTGCAAAATCGCCCGTGAGCTGACGCTCCGTCCGGAATTCCCCGTAGGCCGCGTCATTGCGCGCCCGTTCGTAGGGCAGCCGGGCGCATTCAAGCGCACTCCCAACCGGCATGACTATGCCGTTACACCTCCTGCACCTACGGTGATGAACCGTTTGGCAGAGGCCGGGCTGGACTGTATTGCCGTAGGCAAGATCAGCGATATTTACTCCGGGCAAGGGGTCACCCAGTCTTACCCCACCAAGAGCAACGAGGACGGCATCAACCGGACCATCGAAGTGCTCAAAAAAGATTTTCATGGTTTGGTGTTCACCAATCTGGTGGATTTTGATTCTTTGTTCGGCCACCGCCGCGATGTGGAAGGATATGCCGGAGCGCTTATGGAGTTTGATGCCCGGCTGCCGGAGATTATGGCGCAAATCGGCCCCGAGGATCTGCTTATTCTTACGGCGGACCATGGCAATGACCCGATCCATGCAGGAACAGACCACACCCGGGAATATGTGCCGATTCTCCTGTACAGCCCGTCATTGACTCAACCGGCCGATACCGGCGTCCGCGATACCTTCGCTGATCTTGGCGCCCTGGTAGCGGATAATTTCGGTCTGCCGACCATGGAGCACGGGACCAGCTTTTTGGACAAGCTGGTTTGAGCATCCAAGGCACTCTTTTCCCGGTAAGGAATGAAACCTGAACATCAACCATATTCAAGGAGGTACATAGATGGCAGAGAAACATGTATTGGAGCGTATTGAAGAAGCGGCAAGCTATATCGCATCCCGTTCTTCCATCCGTCCGGAAATTGGACTGATCCTGGGTTCCGGGCTTGGCGTATTGGCCGATTCCCTGGAGGAAGCCGTTACGGTGAATTACAGCGACATTCCCCATTTTCCCGTTTCCACTGTGGAAGGACATGCAGGAGAGCTGCTGCTGGGCAAAATCGGCGGGCGTCCGGTGCTGCTGATGAAGGGCCGTTTCCATATGTACGAAGGGTATCAAGGGGAAACTGTAACCTTCCCTATCCGCGTCATGAAAAAGCTGGGCATCACCGGTCTTCTGGTTACCAATGCGGCCGGAGGGGTAAACACCTCTTATGAGCCAGGTGATCTGATGCTGATTTCCGATCATCTGAACATGACCGGAACCAATCCGCTCATCGGACCCAACCATAAGGAGCTGGGCGTCCGTTTCCCCGATATGTCGGAGGGATACAGCAAACGCCTGCGCGCCATTGCCAAGGACATCGCCGCTTCCCAAGGACTGAAGCTGCAGGAGGGCGTGTATGCCGGCCTGTTGGGACCGTCCTATGAAACACCGGCAGAAATCCGCATGCTGCGCGTGTTAGGCGCCGATGCTGTTGGCATGTCTACTGTATCCGAGGTGGTGATCGCCCGCCACTCCGGGATAGAAGTGCTGGGCATCTCCTGTATCAGCAATATGGCTGCAGGGATTCTTGACCAGCCCCTTTCCCATGAAGAGGTTATGGAAACCACTGACCGGGTGAAGCAGCAGTTCCTGAAGTTCGTCATTCAGCTTATTCCTCAAATGTAACGACATCCGGGAGGGTATACACGTGTCTATAAATGTAAATGAAGGTACTTATGCACAAGTCCGGGAAGCCAGCCAGGCCATCCAGGGCAAGCTGGGCCAGGTCCGTCCTGCCATCGGTTTGATTCTCGGTTCGGGACTGGGAGATTTAGCCGACCAGATTCAAAATCCCATTGTGATTGATTATCACGACGTTCCGCATTTCCCCGTATCCACCGTGGAAGGACATGCCGGCCGGTTTGTGGTAGGCGAGCTGGAGGGACGTACGGTGATCGCCATGCAGGGGCGGTTCCATTTCTACGAAGGCTACAGCATGAAAAAGGTGGTATTCCCCGTATATGTAATGCGGGAGCTGGGTGTGAAAACACTGGTTATCACCAACGCGGCAGGCGGGATGAACCGGAATTTCCGTGCGGGAGACCTGATGCTGATTTCCGACCACATCAATATGACCGGTGCCAGTCCCTTGATCGGCCCGAATGATCCTGAGCTGGGTGTGCGATTTCCCGATATGTCCCAGGCATATAACCGGGAATACCGCGCCTTGGCCAAAAAGCTGGCTGCTGAGGTTCGGGATGACGCCGGACAGCCTCTGGTGCTGCAGGAGGGCGTATATTGCGGCATCAGCGGTCCGGCTTATATGACACCGGCGGAGCTGATGATGCTGGCCCGAGTCGGCGGCGATGCAGTAGGCATGTCCACCGTGGGCGAGGTTATTGCTGCAAGTCATGCAGGGCTGAAGGTGCTGGGCATCTCCTGCATCACCGATATGGCCATCGGCGAGGAGCTGGAACCCCTGACCCATGAGCAGGTAATGGAAGTGGCCACCCGCACCAAGCCCAAGTTCCAGGCGCTGGTGAAGGCATTTGTGCGGCAGGTTGAGGTATAAAGCGGGACAATGGAATATTTAGAAAAGACTACTCAGCACCGTGAATGTTTATCGGGAAGAGTAGTCTTTCTTTGACTTTTAACGTAAAGGGGCGCTATTCATGCGTACAGTGGATCTGATCCAGAAAAAAAGAGACGGACGCGAGCTGGCCCGGGAGGAAATCCAATTTCTGATTGAGGGCTACACCAAGGGGGAAATTCCCGATTACCAGATGGCGGCATGGGCGATGGCAGTGTTCTTCCAGGGGATGAGCGCCCGGGAAACGGCGGACTTGACTCTCGCTATGGCCGCTTCCGGCGATATGCTGGACTTAAGCCCGATTCTCGGGATCAAAACGGACAAACATTCCACCGGCGGTGTCGGTGATACGGTTACGCTGGTACTGGCTCCTCTGGCAGCATCAGCCGGTGTGCCTGTCGCCAAAATGTCCGGACGTGGTCTGGGCCATACGGGCGGAACTATTGACAAGCTGGAGTCCATTCCGGGCTTCTCCACCGAGATGTCTCCGGATGACTTCATCAGTCAAGTGAACACACACGGAGTGGCGGTGATCGGCCAGTCCGGCAATATTACCCCGGCGGACAAGAAGCTGTACAGCCTCCGTGATGTGACGGGAACGGTGAACTCCATACCGCTGATTGCCAGCTCCATTATGAGCAAGAAAATTGCTGCGGGGGCGGATGCTATTGTTTTGGATGTGAAAACCGGCAGCGGCGCCTTTATGAAAACACTGGAGGACTCCATCCGGCTGGCGGAGGCTATGGTCAGCATCGGCACAGAAACGGGGCGGGAGACGGTGGCTGTAATTACGGATATGGAGGAGCCCCTGGGAACGGCTGTTGGGAATGCCCTGGAGGTTCGGCTTGCCGTGGAAACCCTGCAGGGCAAAGGGCCCGCGGATCTGGTGGAAACCTGTCTGACCTTGGGCTCCCATATGCTGGTGCTTGGCGGCAAGGCCGATAGTGCGGAAGAAGCCAAGGATATCCTGCGGAGGAAGCTGGCCTCAGGAGAAGCCCTGGCTAAATTTAAGGAATTTGTGGCGGCCCAAGGGGGGAATCCGGCGGTTGGAGACGATCCGGGCCTGCTGCAGGTATCGCCCCGCCATGTAACAGTACCGGCGCCGCGGAACGGCTATGTGGGCCATATCACGGCCGAGGAGATCGGCCTGGCCGCCATGGAGCTTGGTGCAGGACGGGAAACCAAGGAATCTGTGATAGACCTATCCGTTGGTGTGCAGCTTTTGCGCAAAACGGGGGATGCTGTTCAAGAGGGTGAGGGGCTGGCGGTGCTGTATGCAAAGGAAGAACAGAGCCAGGAGTCGCTGGATCGTATTGCCAAGCGGGTTCAGAATGCATATCTACTGCAGGATGAAACGCCGGAGCACCGGAAGCTGGTTTATGCTGTAATCAGCAAAAATGGGGTAAGCTACCCGTGAGGAAAGGCGGCGGATGATGGATGAACGGTTATGAGCAGCGTTTTCCGAATCTGACCCGGCCTATTCTGATCGAGCAGCCGTTAATGGAGCCGTCGGCGGACGTGACCGATGCTTTTGCCTGGGATGAGGTGGCCTGTCGGAAGATGGGGAGCGGTGAGCTTCCTCCTTTGGTGCGGATCTGGCGCCATCCCCGGGCTTTGGTTCTGGGCCTGAGGGACCGGCGGCTTCCCTATGCCGGAAAAGCCATGGAGACCCTCCGCAAGGAGGGCTTCTCCGTAGGGGTTCGGAATTCCGGAGGGGCTGCAGTTCCGTTAGATTCGGGAGTAGTGAACATTTCGCTGGTTCTCCCTTATGTGCAGGGGGCAAGAATGGACTTCCACCAGGAATTCCGTTTGATGGCCCAAGTGATTGCCGATGCGGTCAAGCCGTGGAGCAAGGAGGTCCTGGCTGGAGAGATCCGGGGCTCCTTCTGTCCGGGCGAATATGACCTGGCCTTGTCCGGCAGGAAGTTTTGCGGGATTGCCCAACGGCGGCAGCTCAAGGCATGCGTGGTGTCCGCTTTTGTCCTGGTGGAAGGAAGCGGAGAGGCAAGAGGGCAGCTGGCGCAGCGATTCTACAGGGAGGCTACTGGAGGGGAAGCCCATACCGATGATCCCGGGGTGGTACCGGCCAGTATGGCCAGTCTCCAGGAACTGGCTGGCGTTCCTTCGGCAGAGGCTTTTATGGACAGCTTGCGGAGGCTGCTGGCGGCGGAGGGAAATGCCGGCAAAGATGGAGCCGGGACTTTTGGCGGAGTAGAATCTTCAGACTTAGATAGCATGAGGGATGAATTGAAGCGTAGATATGACCATGATTAAATAAAAAGTTATATATTTTTGTCTTTTTTCAGAAAATACCTCAAAAAATTCGTTTTTCTTCGCAGGATGTCTTAGAATGAGGTAAAGGCGGTCTTATTGAAAATGATTCTCATTACAGACTAGAGTAAGGAGTGGAAATAGGATGGAAAACCGCTACGAAGCCATACTGAAAGAGATGGAACCCCTATCCGTTCTGTCCCCTGACGGAGAGATCATTCCCGGACAGGAAGCGCCTGCGCTGGAGGACGCTCAATTGCTGGAGCTCATGCGCCGCATGGTATTTACCCGTACCTGGGACCAGCGTGCCGTCAGCTTGAACCGCCAGGGAAGATTAGGCTTTTATGCCCCCGTATCAGGCCAGGAGGCCAGCATTGTGGGAACCGGGTTCCCGCTGGTGAAGGAAGACTTTGTTTGCCCCGGTTACCGGGATATGCCCCAATTGTATTGGCACGGACTGCCTATGGCCAATGCGTTCCTATATTCCCGCGGACACCAGGAGGGCGGACGGATTCCGCAGGGTGTTAACGTCCTTCTGCCGCAGATTATTATCGGCGCCCAGATTGTCCAGGCAGCTGGAGTTGCCATGGGACTCAAAAAACGCGGCACCACCAATGTAGCTGTGACCTACACCGGTGACGGCGGCTCCTCCCAAGGTGATTTTTATGAAGGGATGAACTTCGCCGGTGTCTATAAGCTTCCGGTGGTGTTTGTCGTGCAAAATAACCATTACGCCATTTCCACACCGCGCTCGAAACAAACGGCTGCTGCCACCATTGCACAAAAAGCGGTAGCTGCAGGCATTCCGGGAGTGCAGGTGGACGGGATGGATATTCTGGCCGTTTATAAGGCTGCATCGGAAGCCGTGGAGCGTGCCCGCAGAGGCGAAGGCCCCACCCTCATCGAGACACTGACCTACCGCTTTGGACCCCATTCCATGTCCGGCGACGATCCGACGAAATACCGCACCAAGGATGAACAGGGAGAGTGGGAAGTCAAGGATCCCCTCGTCCGGTTCCGCCGCTTTTTGGAGAAGAAGGGCCTTTGGCGCGAAGAGCAGGAAATGAAAATCGTGGAGGAAGCCAAGGCGGAGGTTGCCAATGCTATCAAGCAGGCTGAGGCCGCGGCGCCTATGACGGTGGAGGGGCTGAGCGACAGCATGTTCGAGACCACGCCCGCTTATCTGGAGGAGCAGAAGGAATATTTCAGAGGAGTCTAACATAGACCGACAATCGGCGGAAAGGACGGGAGAAACAATATGGCGCAAATGACAATGATTCAAGCGATAACCGACGCCATGCGGGTTGAACTGGCGCGAGATTCCAACGTGCTGGTGTTTGGCGAGGATGTAGGCCGCGTCGGCGGCGTTTTCCGGGCAACAGAAGGACTTCAGAAGGAATTTGGGGAAGAGCGGGTATTCGATACTCCTCTGGCGGAATCGGGAATCGGAGGGCTGGCGGTAGGGCTTAGCGTTCAAGGCTTCCGTCCCATTGCGGAAATCCAGTTTATCGGATTTGTCTTCGAAGTGATGGACTCTATCAGCGGCCAGGCTTCCCGCCTCCGGTACCGCTCAGGCGGACGCTACAATGCCCCCATCGTGTTCCGGACTCCCTTCGGCGGCGGCGTTAAGGCTCCCGAGCTTCATACGGACAGCTTGGAAGGACTGTTTATGCAGACTCCCGGGCTGAAGGTGGTTGTTCCCTCCAATCCCTATGATGCCAAAGGGCTTTTGATCAGTGCCATCCGCGATAATGACCCGGTATTTTTTATGGAGCATCTGAAGCTGTACCGCGGCTTCCGGGCGGAGGTCCCCGAAGGGGAATATACCGTTCCCATCGGCAAAGCCAACGTGGTCCGGGAAGGCACCGACGTGACGGTGCTGGCCTACGGCGCAATGGTGCATACCGCTGTGAAGGCCGCTGAGGAGCTGGAAAAAACCAGAGGCGCCAAAGCCGAGGTGATCGATTTGCGCTCCCTCGTTCCTTTGGATACCGACACCATTTTGGCTTCCGTTAATAAAACGGGCCGGGTAGTGGTTGTCCAAGAAGCTCAGCGGTCGGCGGGAGCCGCGGCGGAGATTATCGCCCGGATCAATGAAAAAGCGATTCTCCAGCTGGAGGCGCCGGTTATCCGGGTAACGGCTCCGGACACAGTATTTGCATTCGGCCAGATTGAGGATAAGTGGCTGCCTGATCCTGCCAGAGTGCTGGCAGGTATGAATACGGTTCTCGATTTCTAGGAAGGAGGGCATAACGATGGCACTGTTCGAATACCGGTTCCCCGAGCTGGGGGAAGGTCTTCATGAGGGTGAAATTGTAAAGTGGCATATTAAGGCCGGAGACAAGCTGGAAGAGGACCAGGTTATGATGGAGGTCCAGAACGATAAAGCAGTGGTTGAAGTACCTGCCCCTGTTTCGGGGAAGGTATTGGAGGTAAAAGCGGCAGAAGGCAGCGTTGCCCATGTAGGCGATGTGGTGGCCGTATTCGAGGTTGAGGGCGAAGGCACGGCGCCTGCTCCTGAAGCTGCAGCAGCACCCGCAGCAACGCCAGAAAATCCGGTGCCCGCGGCTGCACCGGCTGCAGCACCTGCTGCGGCAGCACAAGTTCCGACTGCACCTGCGGCACCTGCTGCTGTGGCAGCTTCGGCGCCTGTTCAGGACCGGCGCCACGTTATGGCGACTCCCGGTGTACGCAAGTTTGCCCGGGAGCAAGGTGTGGATTTGACCCGCCTGCAGGGCTCCGGCAAAAACGGCCGGATCACCCGGGAGGATGTGACGGCCGCCGCTTCCGGCGTTGGCCAAACGGCAGCACCTGCAGCAGCGGAAGCGGCAAGTGTGGCATCGGCCCCGGCAGCCCAAACCGCAGCGCCTGCTGCATCGGCAGCTCCGGCTGTGGCTGACGCAGCGGAGGAGCGTGTGCCTCTGAAGGGTGTCCGCAAGATTATCGCCCAAGCGATGGCCAAGTCGGTGTATACGGCTCCTCACGTAACCGTAATGGACGAGGTGGACGTATCCAAGCTGGTAGCGTTCCGCCAGCGGCTGAAGCCTATTGCGGAGAAAAAAGGCGTCAAGCTGACCTATTTGCCTTTTATCGTGAAGGCTGTAGTAGCGGCTCTGAAGCAGTACCCTGCCTTGAACGCTTCCATCGACGACGAGCGCAGCGAAATTGTATATAAGAAGAACTTCCATGTGGGTATCGCTACGGATACGGATAACGGTCTTATTGTGCCGGTAGTAACCAATGCCGACCGCAAGAGCATGTGGACCATTGCCGCCGAAATCAGCGAGCTGGCTGCCAAGGCCAGAGAGGGCAAGCTCTCCCCATCGGAAATGAAGGGCAGCACCTTCTCCATCACCAACATCGGCTCCGCCGGCGGGCAGTTCTTCACCCCTGTCATCAACTGGCCGGAAGTGGCTATCCTGGGCACCGGACGGATTGCCGAGAAGCCGGTTGTACGTGACGGCGCACTTGCCATCGGGGATGTTATGGCCTTGTCCCTGAGCTTCGACCACCGTTTGATCGACGGGGCTACCGCCCAGCATGCAGTGAATCTCATCAAGCAGCTGTTGTCCGATCCCGAGCTGCTGGTTATGGAGGTGTAGGGCGATGGTTGTTGGAGAATTTACCACGGATATTGATGTACTGGTGATCGGTGCCGGTCCCGGCGGTTATGTGGCGGCTATTCGCGCCGCCCAATTGGGCCGGAAGGTTACCATTGTGGACAGAGCCGAGGTAGGGGGCGTTTGCCTGAACCGCGGCTGTATCCCCTCCAAAGCACTGATTTCGGCAGCCCATCATTTGGAGGCCGTTCAGCACGGCGACACGATGGGAATCAAGGCTGAGGGAGTTTCCGTCGATTTCGCCAAGGTCCAGGAATGGAAAGGCGGCATCGTGAAGAAGCTCACCGGCGGTGTTGGCGGACTTTTGAAGGGAAATAAGGTGGAGATTCTCTCCGGCGAGGTTCTTTTTATGAGCCCCAATGAGGTCCGGGTGGTCAGCGGCTATGACAGTGCACGGTACCGCTTTGTGGACTGCATTATCGCCACAGGCTCCCGGCCTATCGAGCTGAAGACCTTCCCCTTCGGAGACCGGATTCTTGATTCCACAGGAGCATTGAGCCTGGACCATGTTCCCGAAAGCATGATTGTCATCGGCGGCGGCTACATCGGCATCGAGCTGGGTCAGACCTTCTCCAAGTTCGGCTCCAAGCTGACCATTCTGGAGGGCTCCGACGCCATCCTGCCTGGCTTCGAGAAGGAATTCTCTTCGCTGGTGGCCAAAAAGCTGCAAAAGGCCGGCGCCGTCATCGAAACCGGAGCTATGGCTAAATCCGCCCAGACCTCGGAGAAATCCGTGACGGTTACCTATACCGTAAACGGGGAGGAGCGGCAGGCAACGGCAGAATATGTGCTGGTAACCGTAGGCCGCCGTCCCAATACGGATGAGCTGGGTCTGGAAATCGTGGATATGAAGCTTACGGAACGTGGATATATTGAGGTGGACGAAAAGGGTCAAACCAGCGTCCCCCATATTTATGCCATCGGTGATATTGTGGCAGGGCCCGCCCTGGCCCATAAAGCTTCTTATGAAGGAAAAGTTGCTGCGGAAGCCATCGCCGGGCACCCCAGCGTGGTGGATTACAAGGCCATGCCTGCTGTCGTCTTCTCCGACCCGGAAATCGCCGGTGTCGGCTTAAGCGAAACAGAGGCCAAGAAGGAAGGCTACGAGGTAGCCATCGGCAAGTTCCCGTATGCCGCCAATGGCCGCGCCCTTTCTCTGGGCAGTGCGGAAGGCTTTGTTAAGGTAGTGGGCGACAAGAAAACCGGTCTGGTGCTGGGTGCCCAGGTGGTAGGTCCGGAAGCCTCCAACCTGATCGCCGAGATTGGTCTGGCCATCGAAATGGGAGCCACCCTGGAGGATATCGCCTTAACCATCCATGCCCACCCCACATTGGCCGAGATGGTGATGGAAGCCGCAGAAGGCGCATTGGGCCAAGCGATTCATCAAATCAACAAATAAGCTATCCATCATAAATAACAACAAGACCTTTCCCCTGTTGAAGGAGAAAGGTCTTTGTTTTGTCTTCCGCTAACGGATTTTTTGCTTCTCCGCCAGATGCTGCTGCGCCATCCGGATCATTTCCTTGACCATGGCACCCCCAATTTTGCCGCCGATCCGTCCGGCATCCTCGGTTTTCAGCTGGCCGTTGTCCCCTTGGGAGAGGGGTATGCCCATGGACTGGGCAACCTCGAATTTGACTTGGTCCGGTTCCTGCGGGTTGACCGCATATCCCTCCTGCCTCATCACATCGGCTTTGAAGCTGTTGATGGCCGAAGGCGAAACAGGGTAGGCATATTGTCTGCTTTTACGTCTGCCCATAATGTTGCCCCGCTTTCATTCAAATTTGGGATGGGGAAGATGGGTGCTTCCCTTATTGTTTGTCCTTTCATCCCGGTTCATACTCCCTGCAGGGGAAACGAAACCCTCCACTATAGCACCAGACTTGGGGCGGGCGGTACAATAGACCTAACAAGTCTCCCGGAGGCGAATGCCAGTGAACAGCTATAAAACCATCGAGCTTGCCCGTGTTAACGGGATTCACCCCAATACTGTCCGGCTGTATGAGAAATTCGGATTTATTCCGAAGCCTGCCCGCCAGCCCAATGGCTACAGATTATTCACCGATTTGCATATGGAACAGATTAAGCTGATCCGAATGGCCTTTGCTGTTGAGGTGCTGCAGAACGGCTTGCGCCAAAAAGCCATTGCTATTATTAAAGCTTCAGCAGGGGAGGATTTTGCGGAGGCAATCCGTATTGCCGAAGCTTACCGCTGCCAAATCCGGGAGGAACAGCAGCAAGCGGAGGAGGCGGTGCGGCTGGTGGGGGAGCTGCTTGCCGATCATAAGCCCGCTGAACCGGATAAGGATCTGACCCGTCAGGAGACGGCCAAGCTGTTGAACATAACAATGGACGCTTTGCGGAATTGGGAAATGAACGGGCTCTTGACCGTGAAACGTAAGCAGAACGGGTATCGGATATATTCTGGTGAAGATCTTCGGCGGCTTAAAATCATCCGTGCCCTGCGCAGCGCCAATTATTCACTGTCGGCTATCCTGCGTATGCTGTCCAGCTTATCGGGCAGCGCTTCTCTAACTGACCTGCGCATGACCATAAATACGCCGCGGGAGGATGACGAAATTATCTCCGCCTGTGATACCCTGTTGACCTCGCTGGAGGCGGCTGCCAACAATGCGGATACCATGCTGGCCCATTTGCACCGGATGAGGCTTTCCTTTTCCCCTAACCCTCCACTTTAACACCAGACTTTTTATGGATGCTATTCTTTTTGTGCCGGCAAAAAGAAGGAGGTTTTCAGGTGGAAACGACTATCCAAGTAGAGGGTTTATGCAAATCCTACGGTGCGGTCCTGGCAGTTGAACAACTGGGTTTTACCGTCCGCCGCGGGGAGGTGTTCGGTTTATTAGGTGCCAATGGGGCGGGAAAAAGCACAGCCATTGAATGTATCCTGGGTACCAAAAGCTACGATTCCGGAACAGTTTCGGTCTTGGGTATGGACCCTCTGAAGGATCGGAAGCGGCTTTTTGAACGGGTGGGGGTGCAGTTCCAGGAGGCGAAGTATCAGGATAAAATCAAGGTGGGGGAGCTATGCCGGATGACCAGGGCGCTTTACCGGAACCCGGCGGACTACCAGGGCCTGCTCCAGCGGTTCGGCCTTTCGGACAAAGCCGGAAGGCTGGTCAGCGAGCTGTCCGGAGGGGAGCGGCAGCGGCTTTTTATTGTGCTGGCCCTTATTCCTAATCCAGAGGTGGTGTTCTTGGATGAATTGACTACCGGATTGGATGCCCGGGCACGCCGGGATGTCTGGCAATGTCTAAGCCAACTGAAGGCAGAGGGGCTGACGATCCTGCTAACCTCCCATTTTATGGATGAGGTGGAGGCGTTGTGCGATCATTTGATGATTATGAAAAAGGGCAAGGCGGTTTTCTATGGAACGGTCCGGGAGGCAATCGCCTCTAGTCCCTGCGAAACCCTCGAGGATGCATATCTGTGGTATACGGATGAGGAGGTGACTGGACGTGCGGGTCTTCAAAGCATTGTTTAATACCGAGTGGAAGCTGGCGCTGCGGGGGATGGATTTGCTCATTTTCTCCATCTGCATGCCTGTTGTGGTTGTGGTGATCCTAGGGATTGTATACGGCAGCAAGCCGGCATTCGACGGTGCTGACTATTCGTTTTTGGAGCAATCCTTCGGGGCGGTTGCGGCCATCGCTGTTTGTGCTGGAGGGGTGATGGGGCTTCCATTGGTGATTTCGGATTACCGGCAGAAAAAAATCCTCAAACGGTTTAAGGTGACGCCGGTAAGCCCGTCTATGCTGCTGGCAGTCCAGGTTAGCGTTTATGCTCTTGCGTCGGTTCTCTCTCTGGTGCTGGTGTATGCCGCCGCGGCGCTGTTTTTCGGATACCGGATGGAGGGCAGCTGGCTGACCTTTCTGGGTGCATACCTGCTGGTGCTGCTTTCTATCTTCAGTATCGGGTTGTTGGTGGGCGGGACAGCGTC
The DNA here is from genome assembly GCA_023393235.1 of Bacillota bacterium. Classification (GTDB taxonomy): domain Bacteria; phylum Bacillota; class Bacilli; order Paenibacillales; family NBRC-103111; genus Paenibacillus_AR. The sequence continues at coordinate 48,202 of JAEWMH010000056.1, forward strand.
CAATATCAAAACGGCTGGCATCTGGGCCAGTGTGCTGTACTTTCCGATGCTGGTGTTTTCGGGTGCAACCCTTCCTTATGAGGTAATGCCCGGCGCGCTTCAAAAGGCCGCTGACGTGCTTCCTTTGACTCATGGTATTAAGCTCATGAAGGCGGCATCCTTGGGTCTGCCGGCGGATGGTGTTTTGCTTCCGCTTGCTGTGATGGCGGGTCTGGCTCTGATTTGCTCGATGGCGGCGGTCCGGTTTTTCAAGTGGGAGTAGGAAAGAAGTGCCTTCCAATGATGCTGGTAAATTGGAAGGCTTTTTTCTTTCAGGATTCAATATTTCGAAAATTGGAACTTTCAGCATAGGGGTTGCGCTTCTTAGGACCTATGTGGTAAGGTATGTCTTGTCACTTCTTCGGTGAAAAAAACAATAAAAAAAGATGCTTGACGAAAGATGTCGAACATGATATATTGTTATTCCGGCGGTGAAACGCTGACGAGGTAAGTTGATAACGAATAGTTAGCTCCTTGAAAACTGAACAACGAGCAGCAAAACAATGAAGCCAAACGTTTCGGCCCCATAAAGTGAAGCAAAGCTCTCGCAGTCTTGCCAAGTACTTTACGGGGACCCCAAGAGATTGGGATAATGAGCTAAAGAAAGCTCTAACATAACGGTCCTTCGGGACCACTTTTATGGAGAGTTTGATCCTGGCTCAGGACGAACGCTGGCGGCGTGCCTAATACATGCAAGTCGAGCGGGTTTGTCCCTTCGGGGACAAGCTAGCGGCGGACGGGTGAGTAACACGTAG
>JAEWMH010000072.1 GCA_023393235.1 Bacillota bacterium
CGGGAACCACCATCCTGTTCGACGAACGCTCCCAGGAATGGGCCACCCCCCGCTGCATCGGCTTCGGCGATGTGTCCCACCTTTATGAAGCGGGACTGCCGGTACGGCCGCGCGGAATTATTGCCAACTTCGACTGAGGGCGTACATAAAGGCCGGGGCGGATTAAACGCCGCGGCCTCTTTTTTGCTGTGGCTATTGGTGCGGATGGTTGGTGCGAATAGTTGATGCGAATAGTTGGTGCGGATGGTTGGTACAGATGGTTGGTACGGACGGTCGATGCGAATAGTTGGTGCCGAAGGTTGATGCGAATGGGCAGGAACGCAAATTTGTGTCGATATCGGGCATACCCGCGTTGGGGATGGGCTGTTCCTTCCTGCTTACGGACCCTGGTTCCGTTATTCCCCCAAAAACAGGCTGTTTCTCACCGTAACGGACTCAGCAGCCGTTATATTCCACAAAACAGCTGGTTTCGATGACTCCGAAGAGAAATAAGGAATCTACAGTCCGCGAAAGTCCGGAAAGGACGCAAATAACCTAAATAACGTACCTACGGTCCGTAACGGTCACAGACTGCTCCCCCTCGGCTGATCAACTCAAAAAAAGACAACGTGGGGGCTGCCGGAAACCTCCTCCGGCCTTCCCTCCCGTTGCCTCCTGGTACCCGGCTTAAGCCTCTATCCGTCCACCTGCGGCTGTCCAGACTACATGCCTGACAGTCCGCCGTGGTTATCGCCCATCAGCTTACACGCCCAATACTTGCTTATACAGCGATACATATTGTTTGGCCGATTGTTCCCAGCCGAAGTCCGTTTTGCTGATGTTTTTCACAATGGCGTTCCACGTGGCCCCATCCTTATAAGCCTCCAGAGCCCGCTTGATGGCAAACAGCATCTCATGGGCATTGTACGCATAAAAGGTGAAGCCTGTACCTTCGCCGGTTGCAGCGTTATAAGGAACCACCGTATCCTTCAGACCTCCGGTTTCCCGTACAATCGGCACGGAACGGTAGCGGAAGGCAATCAGCTGCCCTAAGCCGCATGGCTCGAACAGCGAAGGCATCAGGAACATATCCGAAGCGGCATAGATGCGGCGGGACAGACCGTCGCTGAAGGTGATGTTGGCCGATACCTTGTCCGGATGCCAATAAGCTTTATCTTTGAACAGATGCTCAAATCGGCCTTCCCCTGTGCCCAACACTACCAGCTGCAGCGGCAGCGATACGATTTCATCCATCACCGCCTGGATCAGGTCCAGTCCCTTCTGGTCCACCAGCCGGGATACTAACCCGATCATGGGGATACGCTCATCCACAGGAAGCCCCAGCTCCGCTTGGAGAGCGGATTTGTTGCGCCGTTTTTTGGGCAGGGAGTTGCGGTATGGCTCAGCCAAATGGGGGTCATTCATAGGATCAAACTGTTCATTGTCCAGCCCGTTCAGAATGCCCACCAGCCCGCCATGAAGGCTCCGCTCCTGCAGCACTCCCTCCATTCCCTCGCCAAAAAAGGTGGTTTTGATCTCCTCCGCATAGGTTTGGCTTACAGTCGTCACCTTGTCCGCATGAGTCAGCCCGGCCTTCATACAGTTGCCGTCCCCGTAATACTCGATTCCGTTGCCATCGGTAAACATGCCGTCATCAATGCCCAGCAGATCCTGCATCAGCTTCCGGTTGTACCTGCCCTGATAACGCAGATTATGTATGGTAAACACGGTTTTGATGTCCGCATAGAACGGATGGGCGGCATAATTGCGGCGCAGCAGATAAGGAATCAGCCCTGTCTGCCAGTCATGACAGTGGATGATATCCGGCTTGAAATCCAGATGCGGCAAAGCCTCCAGCACTGCGCGGCTGAAATAAACGAACCGCTCCGCATCATCCCCATAGCCGTAAAGCCCCCCGCGGCGGAAGTAGAACTCATTATCCACAAAATAATAGTGGATCCCGTTCACCTCCAGCTGCTGGATGCCGCAATATTGGTTGCGCCAGCCCAGATACACGCTGAAGGTGCTGGCAGTTTCCATTTGCTCCCGGAAATGATCGGGAATATCCGCATACTTGGGCAGGATAATCCGCACATCCACATTGTGGTGACGGAGGGAGGCGGGAAGTGAACCGATCACATCGGCCAGCCCTCCCGATTTGACGAATGGAACGGCTTCAGAAGCGGCGAATAAAATGTTCATGCGTGTAATATCCCTCCAGTCCCCTGCCAACAGGGGGAAGCATCGTGTTTCATTCCTTGCCGGAAAAGACGTGTCCCCATTCTCAAGTCACGCCTTTCCCTCCCACATTTCACATGAATATTGATGTTTCGCCAGAAAGACGTCTAGATGACCTTCTTCTTCGCAGCCACAAACGGAGCGGTGACGGCGCCCTTCAGCACCCGGCCGCTGTTGATCATCACATCTTTGTCCAGAATGGCGTTCTCCACGCTCACATTCTCCTGGATGTCGCAGTTCTGCAGCACGATGCAGTTACGGAGCACCGCACCCTTCCTCACCTTTACACCGCGGAAGAGAATGCAGTTCTCCACCTCGCCCTCGATAATGCAGCCGTTGGCGATCATGGCGTTGCGCACATTGGAGTGCTGGGTATATTTGGCCGGGGGCTCATCCTTGATCTTGGTGTAGATCAGACCCGGGCGGAAGAACAGATCCTTCCAGATGGAGGGATTCAACAGGTTCATGCTGTGGTGGTAATAAGCCTGGATGGTGTTGATCACTCCCAGGTACCCTTGATAGGGGAAAGCATTAATCTTCAGCCGGTCCACATTCTTCATGATGGCATCCCGCACCAAGTGGTCATAGCCCTGGGCCAGGGAGGTTTCCACCAGATCCAGAAGCAGCTCCTTTTTCATGAGGAACATCTCCATAGAGACCTTGCCGCTTTTGAGACGTCCGGTGTGGTCCTGGATATCCTTCACCTGCCCGAGTGGATTGATCAGAATCCGCCTGGAATGGGAGAAGTCATCCTCCTCCATATCCTTGTAGATCATGGTGATATCCGCCCCGGACAGCCGGTGGTGCTCATAAACCTCTGTCAGGTCGATATTGCAAACCATATGGCTGCGGGTAATCAGCACATAATCCTGGGTGCTCCGGTAGAAATAATCCCGGTGAGCATAGAAGTGATACAGGTCACCTTTTACAATTTCGCGGATCTCATCCACAGCCGGCGGCAGAATGAACAGACCGCCACGTTTGCGGTTCAAATCCCATTCCTTGCCGGAGCCCAAATGGTCCATCAGGGAGCGGTATTTGGTATGGGCGAACACGGCCACATTGACAATGCCGGAATTCACCATGCTGGACATGACAAAATCGATCAGACGGTAGCGTGCGCCAAACGGAACCGAAGCCAGGGAGCGTTTGTAGGTCAGCTCCTCCAGGTTGTCGGGCTCATTCACCAAGTTCACAACACCAAGCACATTTTTCATGGGGCCAGCTTCCTTTCGTATGGATGGGATCAGGACTAGGGTGTGTCTGAAAACCCGCTTGAGGGCATCTTTTGCAGCCTTTTCGCCCCATGCTTCGTTACTTCCCCTTGACGTACCCCCGGTACGCCTGCGTGAAAGTGCCTTGCCTTGAACGAAAATTCAGCAAAATCTGCTCCCCTCGGAGTTTTCAGACACACCTACGCAATAATTTCATGGCTGCCGATCAACGTAATCTCCTTGCTGTCCGGATCGCCGATAACGGAGCCGTCCGCCACAATGGTGGCTTCCCCGATAATGGCACGGTTGATGACGCAGTTTTCCCCGATTTTGGCCCCGGGCATAATGACAGAATCCCTCACCACGGTCCCTTCCCCGACACGGACGCCGTAGAAGAGTACGGAATGATCCACCGTGCCCGATACAGAACAGCCTTCGTTGAGGATGGAATTTTTGACGGCGGCTGTGGGGGCGATGTACTGGGCGGGCTGGTTGGGATTCAGGGAGTAAATTCTCCAGCTCCGGTCATTCAGGTTCAACCCCGGCTCCTCCTCCAACAAATCCATACTGGCCTCCCACAGGCTCTCCACGGTGCCTACATCCTTCCAATACCCCTGAAACGGATACGCCACCAGATTTTCCCCGGCGTTCAGCATGCCCGGAATGACGTCCTTGCCAAAGTCGTTGCTGGAAGCCGGATTCTCCGCATCAGCCATCAGATACTTCTTGAGCACGGGCCAGCTGAAGATATATACACCCATGGAAGCCAGATTGCTCTTGGGGGCTTTGGGCTTTTCCTCAAATTCGGTAATCCGGAAGTCCTCATCCGCCTTCATAATGCCAAAGCGGCTGGCCTCCTCCCACTTGACCTCGATCACAGCGATGGTGGCGTCCGCATTCTTTTCCTTGTGGTACTGGATCATCAGGTCGTAATCCATCTTGTAGATGTGGTCGCCCGAGATCACCAGCACATATTCCGGCGCGTATTGCTCGATAAAACCAATATTCTGGTATATGGCATTGGCCGTCCCCTTATACCAGTCGCCGCCCTTAGACTTCATGAACGGAGGAAGCACGGTGACGCCTCCGCCCTTGCGGTCCAGGTCCCACGGTGTTCCGATGCCCAGATAGGAATTCAGCACCAGGGGCTGATATTGGGTCAGCACCCCTACTGCGTCGATGCCGGAGTTGGTGCAGTTGCTCAGGGTGAAATCAATAATTCTGTACTTTCCGCCAAAATGGACGGCAGGCTTTGCCAAGTTCTTGGTCAAAGCCCCCAATCGCCGGCCTTCTCCTCCGGCCAGAAGCATCGCTACACATTCCTTCTGCGGCATACATTATTTCCCCTTTCCCTTGGTTGTGCGGCCTTCCGTGTCCGGGAGCTCTGCCTGCTTCTCCGTGGAGGTACGCTTGACAGCTGTTTTGTGCTTGAACAGCAAAGCGGAAAACGGCGGTAGCGCAATCCGGATGGAATACGGCAGTCCGTGGAACGGTACAGCCTCCGCCGTTTGCCTGGAGCGGGTTTTCATCCCGCTGCCTCCGAATTCATCCGCGTCGGAATTCAAGAGCTCCCGGTAAATGCCGGCATCGGGAACCCCGATTCTGTATTCGGGATACCCGGTTTCCCGGAAATTCAATACGGCCAGGATCAGCTCGTCACCCGCTTTATTCCACCGGACGAAGGACAGGACGCTTTGCTCTGCATTGTCCGCATCGATCCATTGGAAACCTCCGGGGGTGTGATCCTGCTGCCACATCGCCTTTTCTTTCATGTATATGGCGTTCAGGCTCCGGACATAATGGCGAGTTTTGCCATGCAGAGGATACCCTGCCAGTTCCCAATCCAGGTCCTCCATATCCTTCCATTCGTCAAACTGCCCAAATTCACTGCCCATAAACAGAAGCTTCTTGCCGGGATGGGCCGCCATATAGGCATACAGCACACGAAGATTGGCGAACTTCTCCTCGTAGCTGCCGGGCATTTTGTTGAGCAGGGACTTCTTCCCGTGCACAACCTCATCATGGGAAAAGGGAAGCACATAGTTTTCGGCATAGGCATACATCATGGAAAAGGTCATGAGATGATGCCGGTGCCGGCGTTCTGAGGGCGGCAGCTGCATATATCGCAGCACATCATTCATCCAGCCCATATTCCATTTATAATTAAAGCCAAGTCCTCCCGCATGGACGGGAGCCGTAACCATAGGCCAGTCCGAGGAATCCTCGGCCACCATCAAGGCGCCGGGGAAATACTGGAACACAGCTTTGTTCAATCGCTTCAGGAAACCCAGAGCATCCAGATTTTCATAACCGCCGTAACTGTTCCGGGGAGCCGTAGCCTTATCCCGGTCAAACGCCAGATCAATCATACTGGCAACGGCATCCACCCGCAGCCCGTCCACATGGTAGACGTCCATCCAGAAGATGGCGTTGGAGATGAGGAAGCTCAGCACCTCCGGTTTGCCAAAATCAAAACCGAGTGTGCCCCAGCCCCGTTTCTCCGCAATATCCGGATCGGGATGCTCGAACAAGGGGGTACCGTCGAACAGCCGCAGACCATGGTCATCCTTGCAAAAATGCCCGGGGACCCAGTCCAGCAAAACGCCGATGCCGTTTTCGTGGCAATGGTTGATGAAGGTCATCAGCTGCTCCGGCTGCCCGTAGCGGCTGGTGGCGCTGTAATACCCGGTGGCCTGGTAGCCCCAGGAACGGTCAAAGGGATGCTCCGTCAAGGGAAGCAGCTCGATATGGGTGTACCCCATCTCCTTCACATACTCCACCAGTTCCTGCGCATACTCCTCATACGTGTAGAACACTTCATTCTCAATATATTTCCATGAACCCAGGTGTACTTCGTAGATGTTCAACGGTTTGGCATACACGGGCTCCTTCTCCTGCTTCCTGCGCCAGCGCGTATCATTCCAGCGGAAGCCCTCCAGACTTTTGACAATGGAAGCGGTCCGGGGACGGAGCTCGGAAAAAAAGGCGTACGGATCGCTTTTGAGGAAGCGGCGTCCGTCAGGTCCGGTAATCCGGTACTTTTAGCCGGCCCCCTCGGCCAAGCCTGGGACAAAAAGGGTCCAAATGCCGCCGGAATCAAGAAGCGGCTCCATCAGATGATGGTCGGCCGTCCAGCCGTTAAAATTACCGCTGATCCCCACTTCCTTGGCGTGGGGCGCCCATACGGTAAAACGCACACCATGAACCCCGTCCTCCTGAGCCGGATGTGCGCCCAGCATACGGTAGCTGTGGTGGAGATTTCCCTCGTGGAACAAATGCAGATCATGAGCAGTCGGAATGCGGTTTGGCAAGCCTGGGATCAACTCCTCTCTACCTTCTACCCTTTCTAGACTGCAAAGCGCTTTTCCTTCTTCGGCCTCCGTAAAAAAAGGATGAATTTTTCAAATTTATGGGATTGTGATCCGGACAGCCGCATTGGGCCCGTCCCATTCCACCTTGGCGCCGAAGGATTCGGCAATAAAACGGACCGGTACCATGGTAAAGTTGTTGATGAGCCGGGGGGGCGCCTCCAGCCGGTAGTCCTTGCCATTCTTCAGCGCCGTGTGGCTGTCTATGGTGACGCTGGCTGTTGTGCTCCCCTTCCGGCCTGCAGCCGTCCGGGTGGTTTGATCCCAGCTGACCTCCGCTCCCAGAGCTTCGAACACAGCCCGCATGGGAACCAGCACATTGCCCTGCCAATTCACCGGAGGCTGTTCAAAAGCCAACGCCCGGCCGTTTACGGTCACCGTAGTCCGCGGCTCCAAGGTTAACTGGCGGGTAACGGCAGGGCTTCCCGACCGGTTGAAGGCCTTCACCTCCAGAACCGATCCCGGCACAATGCCTCCCGCTTCCAGCTCCACACCCTTGTACGGCGGATATTCGGTTTTGAGAAGCATGCCATTCAGCCGGTACTCCACTTTGCCGTTATAGATGTCAGGCAGCTTGACATACGGATAGACCACTGTCCGCCCGCTGAAGGCAGCGCTTGCCTGGGCTTTGACGTACCCTCCGGCTGCAGCCGGTTTTGCTCCATTTTCCACCTTGGTCAGGAAATGCGGACTTCCGATAAGCCGTTTATAAGCGTCCATCATGGCCGTGTTGTCCCGGAGGAGGAAATTATCGGTAACCCCGGGCTGGGTAGCACCCCGGTTGAAGTACGTGATCGCCTTCAGCCGCGGATACTGCTTGGTCATCACCTCGTAAACCCGCTCCAGATTCATGACGCCCCAGTCTGTCCAGCTTTTTCCGTCCCTTACCGTCCCGTGGGTAACCGCCGTTTCGCTGATCATAACGGGCTTGCGTTCCGCATACAGCCGGTAAATCTCATCCAGCCTGTCCACCGGACCCAGGCCAAGCTGGGATTTAGACGGATCGCCGTTTTCGTACGGGGTGCTGTACATGCTGATCCCTACCCAGTCCACATAGGCGTCACCAGGGTAATAAGCCGACATGGTATTAATCGGCACATCCCCGGGGCTCCATACCATGGCTACGTTCGGGGCCTCCTGCTCCATGATATCGTGGACCAGTTTGAATTTTTCAATGTATTTAGCCGGGTTGCCATGCCATGGCACCCAGTTGCCGTTCATCTCGGAGGCATAACGGAGAAAAATCGGCAGGCCGGTTGCTTTGGCCGCAGCAGCCCACTGGCGGATATATTCCCCGTCCCTCACCTCATCCAGCCCGTTCATGGGCTCAAAGGCAATTTGCAGCGCCGCCCCCGCCGCCTTGGCGTTTACCGCATATTGTCTGGGAAACGGCTTACCCCATTGGGTATAAGCCAGGTAGAGGGCATGCTTCTTATTGTAGAATTGCTCGGAGCGGGTATACTGGTTGCCCATTTGCGGGTCCAATTCGGAATACATGCCCAGATAAGTGCCGTATACCGGCTCGAACTTGGCCAAACCGCCCCCGTTTCCGTCGCTGGCAGCGGCCAGCACCGGCTCATCCGTTGTCTGCACATACAGATCCAGGGTGCTGCGGATTTCCTCCGCCCGGAACAGATCCTGGGCTCCCCAGTCATAACCCGCTTGGAGCCAATACTCATTCTCCAGCTCATAATAGTAAATCGCGGTTTCGTATTGCTTCTGGCTGTCATAATATTTGCCGAGGTTTTTGGCGTATAGGGCGGCATTCACGACATTTCCCTCCGCCGCATAGTGGTCTAACAGCAGCTTCCACTTGGGTGCGGCAGCCTGGAGATTGCCGTTCTGCTCATCCTGGCGGGCCTGGCGTTCCAGTGTCCAGAAATCCTCGGCATATACCGCCGGAATTCCCGGTCCTGCGGAAGTTGCGAGGCATGCGGCAATAAGTGCGGTGCGCGCCATCCGTTTAATTTTGTCATCCGAAATGAACCGGTTGATCATGTCTCACCCTCCCTGGTAGGCTGGAACAGCACTGATGCACAATTCTGCGGGGCCTTCCCTTAATACCCGGAATTCACAATATAGAAACGCACCCGGCAGATTAGTTTTATTGTAAGGGGTAACAGATCCAATCGACAATTCTGCAAGGTAGTTTTGAACAAAAAAAAGATGCGGCCCAGGGATTCCTGTCCGCATCTTCATTCACCAGCCAAACTGATCTTCTGCCTGCTCCGCCCGATCTCCCTCACGCCTCCGCACCTCTTCCGCTTCTGACCAGCTGCAGCGCCTCGTCCACTGTCTGGACCGGTGTCCAGTTGGCCCGCGCCTGGGCTTTGCGTTTTGTTTTACCTGCTGCCTGGGTCTGGCACTCCACCGAATAAATCGACCGGAAGGGAGCGCTCAGATAGGTCTGTTTAATCTCGTCGAACATGGGTGCCAGCTCCTGCGTGGAGAGGCGGATTTCCTGCATCTCGACAACCAGGGCATACTCCTCCGGTTGGATCCTGCTTAAACGCAGCTCCAGCTCCCGCTGGAACAGCTTGGCCTCGTATACGGTGAAATACCCCGAATACGAAATGAGCAGAATCCCGTCATTCTGATTCAATGTCATTTTAAACAAATGGTCCACACTCCTAGAGACATGCATCGGAGATTCCTTGCCATGTGATCTTTCCAGGAAGAGACAATTCGCATGGAGTCTGATCTTAAGTATAATGAATGCGGTGACATACATGTAAGGGCGTTCACAATAATGTCGATGATTAACAGGGTTAGGTATGGCAATATCTTGACAAGGAGCGTTAGATTTGACATGATTCAACCGTATATTGCATGATGAAGTATTGAAATCTAGAAATGAGACCTCTTTTAAAGGAGATTCGCGATGTATTTGGCTGACGAATGGAAAGATTATGAGCTTCTCGATACAGGCGGAGGCGAAAAGCTGGAGCGCTGGGGCGGATACATCCTGCGCCGGCCCGACCCGCAGATCATCTGGCCGCTGTTGAATGAAACCGGGCTGTGGAAGGACGCCCATGCCCATTACCACCGCAGCTCAAGCGGAGGCGGACAATGGGAGGAAAAGGTGAAGCTCCCCGAACGCTGGTCCGTGTCATATGGAGACCTGAAATTCATCATTAAACCCACCAGCTTCAAGCATACGGGGCTGTTCCCCGAGCAGCAGGTGAACTGGAAGTGGATGATGGACAAAATCAAGAATGCCGGGCGGCCCATCAAGGTGCTGAACCTGTTCGCCTATACAGGCGGCGCCACAGTGGCCTGTGCCAGTGCAGGCGCCGAGGTGTGCCATGTGGATGCGGCCAAGGGGATGGTCACCTGGGCCAAGGAAAATCTGCACCACTCCGGCCTGGGGGACAAGCCCGTCCGGTTCATTACGGACGATGTGTTCAAGTTCGTGCAACGGGAGCAGCGCCGCGGCAGCACCTACGACGCCATTATTATGGACCCGCCCTCCTACGGACGCGGCCCCAACGGCGAAATGTGGAAGCTGGAGAATGACCTGTACCGCTTTGTGGATTCCTGCTCCGCTATTCTCACGGAAAAACCGCTGTTCTTCCTGATCAACTCGTACACTACCGGCATATCGGCCTCGGTGCTTACCAATATCCTCACCATGTCGATGGGCCGGAAATACGGCGGTGTAATCTCCAGCGGCGAAATCGGCCTGCCCATCACCGCCAGTTCTCTGAACCTGCCCTGCGGCATTCTCGGCCGTTGGGAGTCCTAAGCCATGTTGGAGGGGAACAGACGGGAGATTCCGGTTATTTATGAGGACAATCACATTCTCATCGTGGAAAAACCGGTGAACATGCCTACCCAGGCGGATGAGTCCGGCGATTTGGACCTCCTGACCGCCCTCAAGGAGGATTTGAAGCTGCGCCACGGGAAACCCGGCAATGTGTTCCTCGGGCTGGTCCACCGCTTGGACCGGCCTGTAGGGGGCGCTATGGTGTTTGCCAAAACCTCCAAAGCCGCCTCCCGGCTTTCGGACACTGTCCGGACCCGGGCCTTCGGCAAGCGGTATCTGGCTGTGGTCCATGGGATGATGCCGCAGAAGAAAGATACCCTGCATCATTACCTGCTGAAGGACAGCCGCACCAACACGGTGAAGGCGGTGCCCGCCAAGTCCCACCCTGACGCCAAGGAAGCGGTGCTGGACTATGAGGTGCTGCAAGCTGCGGAGGGATTATCCCTGGTGTCCGTGGTGTTGCATACCGGCCGGTCCCATCAGATCCGTGTGCAAATGGCCGAAAGCGGCTGCCCCTTGTACGGCGACCAGAAGTATGGGTCCCGGGTGAATAAACCCGGCCAGCAGCAGGCGCTGTGGTCGGTCTGGCTGTCCTTCGAGCACCCCACCCTGCGGGAGCCTGTGAGCTTCTCGTCCCGGCCGCCGCTAGAGTATCCCTGGTCCTTGTGGGCGGAGGAGCATCTGACGGAAACGGGGCCGGCGCATTAGTTCCTTTTCGGGGTGCCACTTCAGCCTCCTCCGTCTTCTCTTAGCCGCCTCCGGAAATGATAGCGGACAACAAATGTCGGCTATTTGCTAAAAATGGGCCTTCCCGCTCCGATAGCAGACATCAAATGTCTGCTATTACCTGCGAAGACCTGTTTTGGCGCTGTTATTTTGCAGTTAACAGACATTTTATGTCGCTATTCGGGTGGCAGCACCACATTATGGTCCCTTAGCAGACATTTTATGCCGCTATCCGGCTTTTCTGCAGCTGACCGTGGAAAACCATATTCCTGCCGCTTCTATATCAGAAGCGCGCTTCGGAGGGAATCATGATGCGCAACAAGCTGATTTTGTTGAATACAGACCATTGGGGCTCCGGGGACGAGGCGCTGGGCCAAACCCTGCTGGAAACCTTCTTTACCCTGCTGAAGCAGGAGCAGGAGCCTCCCGCCGCCATCTTTTGCATGCACCGGGGTGTGCTGAATCTTACGGAAACCTCCCTGGTTTCGCTGCACCTGAAGGAGCTTCAGGACAAAGGAGTGCCGGTGCTGGCCTGCAAAACCTGTGTGGATTATTACGAAATCGGCGGCAATCTGTATGCCGGCGACATTTCCTCCATGAAACGCTTTATCGAGCTCTCTGCGGAGCATGAGGTGTTTTCTATAGGTTAATACTGGAAGCAAACCAAAAAGGGAACAGGCGGCCGCCACGGGCGGTCCTGTTCCCTCTTTTGCTATGTCTGCCGTCTGCCGCATGATGCCCGCATTTACAAATTCGCCACCTTGCCCAGCAGATACACCAGCAGCTGCTGGTTATGGGAGGAGATCCGGTTCAGATACGAATCCAGGAACTTCTTACGCACCTCCGTCCCTCTTTGGCATTCCTCCACTCCCTTGGCCGTGGCCGATACCCAGACGATTCTCCGGTCCTTCTCGTCCCTGACCCGTATAATCAGTCCTGCCTTCTCCATTCTGTCCAGGAGGGTCGTGACTGCAGCCGGCGTAGTGGACAGATGAGGCAAAAAATCCGACGGCTTCATTCTGGTCTCCGGCACCAGAAGCTCCAGCACAGCCAACTGCCCTTCCGTCAGGGCGGGGGCCAGCTCCGTCTCCATGTGTGTCTTCAAATCCCTGGACATTTTGGACCACAGCTTACCAAATTCCTGTGTGTACATGATTTTCCCTCTTTTTCCCATGTGGATTGATGTACCCTGATTATACCATCCCCATTTTGCGAAAAAAAGGTTAATGCTCTAAATAATTTAGCCTATGAATCGACGCAGTCAGGAACCAAGCGCTGTTTTTCAACATATGCTTTATTGAAATACCGGGACATTCGCCTGGTTTTGTCGGAGGCATGTTCCATACATCTTGCGATTACGGGAGGGACTCCAATGGAGCTGGAGCAATGGAAAACGGAAATTATCAAACGCGCCCTGGCCGAAGGTTTAATTCATGATCCCGGCTGGCTGGAAAAAAAAGACGAGCCCATGCCCGTATGGGCGGTGCTCGAAGTGGCCTTGCTATTGCTGGAAAAGCTTGATCCGCCTTGCGTTACCTACGACTGAAGCGCCGGCAAACGGATGACGGAGGTGACATGGGTGCCCTTCACAACGGGAATCAAGCTCATGCCCACCGATTTCCGGTCCTCGATGGCGGTTTCTTCCGTGGTGAATACATGACGGTCATCATTACTGTTAACGGCCATTAGCGCAAAGGGCGTTTTCACCGCAAAACCGGCGATAAGCGACGAGCCGTTGGGACGCACCCGTTTGCCTTCCTTGAATTCGAAGGTAATAACGCCCTTTCCACCCCGTCCCTGCAGGGGATAATCAAAGACGAAGGAGCGTTTGGCATAGCCCAAATCGCTGACCACCAGAATTTCGCCTTCCTCGCCGCGGACCCATTCCGCCGCCACAACCTCATCCTCTTCGCGCAGCTGAAGCCCTCTGACGCCTCCGGCTGCCCGGCCCATAGCGTTTACCTCCGACTCCTGGAAGCGGATGCTCATGCCCAGCTTGCTGATCAGAACCAGATCCCGGCTGTTATCCGACAGCTCCACCTTCAGCACTTCGTCCCCGTCCGCCACCTTGCAGGCCACGATGCCGTTGGTGCGGACCGTCTCGTATTCCTTCAGGTCCGTACGTTTGACCTGCCCTCTTTTGGTGATGAACACAAGAGACTTGTCCTGATCCTGGAAGCTCTTCAGCGGAATGATACTAACCGGCTGGTCATCCTTCGGAATCGGGATCACGTTAACCAGGGCGGTTCCGTTATCCTTCCACTTAAACTCGGGAATCTGATGGACCGGCAGCATGTAATACTGGCCCTTTTTGGTGAAGATCAGAAGCTTCTCCACTGTATTCACTTCCAGCAGAGCTTTAAGATAATCTCCGGCCTTCAGCCCCGTGCTGCCGATATCCCCGCCGGAGCGGGTAAAGCTCAGCTTGCTGATCCGTTTGATATACCCCTCGTGGGACAAGGTAACCAGCACATCCTCCGCCGTTACCAGCACCTCCACGTTCACCTTCAGCTCCTCTACCTCACCCTGGATTTCCGAGCGGCGGTCGATGCCGTATTTGTCACGGATTTCGGTCAATTCACCCTTGATCACCTTGATGAGCTTGGCCGGACTGGAGAGAATTTCACGCAGGTTACCTATTAGCTTCTGCAGCTCCCGGTGTTCCTTCTCCAGTGCGTGGATCTCCAGATTGGTCAGCCTGTACAGCTGCAGGGTGAGAATTGCATCGGCCTGGCGTTCCGTGAAGCTGTATTGCTCCACCAGATTCTTCTGGGCGTCGGCACGGTTCTTGGAGGCCTTGATGGTAGCAATTACCTCGTCCAGAATGTTAAGGGCCTTTACGAGCCCTTCCAGGACGTGTGCGCGGTCCTCCGCCGTCTCCAGCTCATACTGGGTCCGGTGGGTCACCACTTCCTTCTGATGGGCAATGTAGGCCTCCAGAAGCGCCTTGATGCCCAACTGCATGGGGGTTTTGTTGACAATGGCCACCATGTTGAAGTTATAGGCTACCTGAAGATCGGTTTTTTTGAGCAAAAAGGCCAGGATCCCCTGTGCGTCCGCTTCCTTCTTCAGCTCGATGACAATCCGGAGGCCAGCCCGTCCGCTTTCGTCCCGGACCTCGGCAATGCCCTCCACCTTTTTCTCCAGGCGGAGATTCTCGATGGCGGTTACCAGCCGGGATTTCACCACTTGATACGGAATCTCCGTGATGATAATCTGCTGGCGGCCGCCGCGCAGATCCTCAATGGCGGTGCGGGAGCGCAGATAGATGCGTCCTTTGCCTGTGCGGAACGCCTCCTTGATGCCTTCCTCGCCCATAATAATGCCGCCGGTGGGAAAATCCGGCCCCTGGATGATGGTCATTAGCTCCTCCAGAGTGGTATCCGGCTTCTCCATCATCAGGATGGCCCCTTGGATCACCTCACGGAGGTTATGGGGAGGAATTTCCGTAGCGAAGCCGGAGGAAATGCCGCTTACCCCGTTGACCAGCAGGTTGGGGTAACGGGATGGCAGAACCGTCGGCTCCTTGGCGGTATTGTCGAAGTTATCCTTAAACAGCACCGTCCGTTTGTCGATATCGCGGAGCAGCTCCATGGCAATTTCCGACAAGCGCGCTTCCGTATACCGCATGGCGGCAGCGGGATCATCGTCCATCGAGCCCCAGTTGCCGTGGCCGTCCACCAGGACATGCCCCATCTTCCAGGGCTGGGCCATCCGCACCATGCCTTCATAGATGGAGGAGTCGCCGTGGGGATGGTAGTTACCCATTACATCACCTACGGTTTTGGCCGATTTGCGGTACGGCTTGTCCGGCGTATTGCCAGACTCATACATGGCATAAAGAATCCGCCGCTGCACCGGCTTCAGCCCGTCGCGCACATCGGGAATAGCCCGGTCTTGAATAATATATTTGGAATAACGGCCGAACCGGTCTCCCACAACCTCCTCCAGGAAGGCCGGCATAATTTGCTCCATCATACTCAACGCGTATCACCACTTTCTCTGTAATAACATGGTCCGTCCCGCAGGGTGGATATGTTATGGAAGCCTCGAAATTGGCAGAGCCAATTTGAGGGATAAAACTGCAATAACATGGTCCGTCCCGCTGGACGGATATATTAATTTCCCACAAAGTAAAGAATGCCTACGAGGCTTACTCCTGTTACTTTGCGGGGACTCCAAAAAGCAAAATATCTAACGGAACGGAGAGACGCTATATGTCCGAAAACGGCATCCCCCCAATTCTAACGGCGGCCACGGCCTCTATTAACCGTCAATAAGCCTATTACTGCCATCTCCACGCGTAATAGCGTCGCCTACTTCCGTTAGAATTGCTTAGACCTCATTTTTAGCTAAATAGCGACTGCTGAGTCCGTTAGAACATCCGCTGCCCAAAAACCGGCATTTATTCCTCGAACTCGGCAAAATCTACGTTTTCCACAATCCAGCGCTTCCGCGGCTCTACCTTGTCTCCCATCAGCGTGGACACCCGGCGCTCCGCCTTGGCCGCATCCTCAATTTGGACCTGATAGAGCATCCGGCCGGCCGGATCCATGGTGGTTTCCCACAGCTGCTCCGGGTTCATCTCGCCCAACCCCTTGTAGCGCTGAAGCTCATAACCCTTGCCCAGCTCCTTAGCCGCCTGCTGCAGCTCCTCGTCAGAGAACACATATTTCAGCATGCTGTTTTTGCCGGACTTTTTGGAGATTTTATACAACGGCGGATTGGCGATGAACACCCGTCCCGTATCAATCAGAGGCTTCATATACCGATAGAAGAAGGTCAAAAGCAGCACCTGGATGTGGGCCCCGTCGGTATCCGCATCCGTCATAATAATAATCTTGCCGTAATTGGACTCCTCCGGATCAAACTCCGAACCAACTCCCGCCCCGATGGCGGAAATAATCGCCTTGTATTCGTCGTTCTTCAGAATATCCGCCAGCTTGGCTTTTTCCGGATTCATCGGTTTACCCTTCAAAGGCAGAATGGCCTGATGCTTGGAATCCCGGCCCTGCTTGGCTGAACCGCCGGCGGAATCACCTTCCACGATAAACAGCTCATTGTTGGCGTAATCCTTGGATTGTGCGGGAGTCAGCTTCCCGTTCAAATTGGAGCTTTCCCCTCTGCCTTTTTTGCCGCTACGGACTTCCTCTCTTGCTTTTCGTGCCGCTTCCCGGGCTTTGGAGGCTTGGACAGCCTTCTTCAGAAGAGCTTGCCCGATTTGCGGATTCTCCTCCAGGAATACCCCCAGCTTGTCCGACACCACGGAATCCACCGCACCCCGTGCCGACGCGCTGCCCAGCTGGTCCTTGGTTTGGCCGACAAATTCGACCTCGCCCATTTTGACATTGATAACCGCCATCATGCCTTCCCGTAGATCCGCACCCTCCAGATTCTTATCCTTCTCCTTCAGGATGGACGCCTTTCGGGCATATTCATTCATCACCCGGGTGAAAGCGGTCTTAAAACCAGTTTCATGGGTACCGCCGCCCCGCGTGGGAATCGAGTTTACGAAGGACGCAATGGTTTCGGTATAGCCGTCATTGTATTGAAGGGCTACCTCCACCTCAATGTCCTCTTTTTCCGAATAAAAATGGATTACCGGATGGAGCACCGTCTTGCCCTCATTCAGAAACTCCACAAACTGGCTGGCGCCGCCCTCGTAGAGGAAGGCATCCTCCCGGCCGCTGCGCTCATCCTTCAGGGTAATATTCAGTCCCGAGTTCAAAAAGGCGATTTCCTGAAGGCGTTCGGACAAGGTGTCATAGCTGACCGCAATCCCGGCGGCGAAGACCTTCACATCCGGCTTAAAGGTTACGCTGGTACCGGTGCGGTTTGTATTGCCCAGCACCTCAAGACCGGTAACCGGCTCGCCGACATGCTCGTTGCCCTTTTCGTCCACCCAGGATTGAAAACGCATCCGGTGAGTTTTGCCCTCCCGCCAGATGGTGACCTCCAGCCATTCGGACAGCGCGTTGGTTACCGATGCGCCAACACCGTGAAGTCCCCCGGATTTTTTGTAGCCGGAGCCGCCGAACTTGCCGCCGGCATGAAGAACGGTGTACACCACCTGAGGAGTTGGCACGCCGGTTTTGTGCATGCCTGTAGGCACTCCGCGTCCGTTATCCTTAACCGTTACGGAATGATCCTTATGAATGGTTACTTGAATTTCCGTGCAGTATTTGGCCAAGTGTTCGTCCACCGCGTTATCCACGATTTCCCACACCAGATGGTGAAGTCCCGAAGGACCGGTGCTGCCTATGTACATCCCGGGGCGCTTCCGGACAGCCACAAGTCCCTCCAGCACCTGGATATCATCTGCATCGTATCCGCTAGCTTGGGTTTGTCCCGCATTTACAAACAACTCTATCTGTTCCGCCATCGGCGTGCCTCACCTTCGTTTCTTAAGTCAATATCCAACAATCTGCCTTCTGTGCCGTGCGCCGCCCAAAAGCGCGTGTCTGTAAACCCGCCTGTGGGCGGTTAACGGAAACAGTTTTCCGTTATTTGCCGCATGGCCGCGGACAGCGTCGTAATAGCGGAAGGGGTTTTCCGCTATCTCCCCGAACGGGTGTGTTTTTCGGACCTGCGGTCTCCCTTAAAGGAAGTTCACTTCCGCTAAGGCCCCAACATGTCTGCATCGCTTGCAATAGCGGAAGTTATCTTCCGCTATTGTCTCAAAACAGCCGCGCTTCCTGTTTGCTTCGACAATCGTTTATTTTACCGCACTCACCCGGGGTCGCTTCCTGGCTTCCGCTTCGTGAGTCGGCATCATAAACTTCCGCTAAAGACGTACCCGCTACCTGATTTGCTTCGACAATAGTTTATTTTAATTTAAAACATCACGCTTTGTAAACACCGCGTATGCCGTGACCAGGGCGCCGAACGCCCAGACCGTGAGCACAACCAGAGAGAAAGTCAGCGTCAACCCGGGGATGGACGGCAAATCCCCCGTGAGAAAATCAATCGTGCTGAGGTTGAGCATAAAAAGATATTTGGCGCTGGTCCAGGAGGATGCCATCTCCGACAAAATCGTCCCGGCGATCAGGGTAGCCAGCATTATGCCCATGCCTGCCGCGGTGCTGCGGACCAGGACGGATACCATCAACGTGATACAGGCGACCACCACCAGCGGATACCAGGCCAGCCCATATTCCATGAGGATAAACTTCCATTGGGCGACCGTATAAACATCAGCAGTAGACAACTCGCCCCCCACCACACGGTAGCCCACCAGTACCGGCTCCCCCCAGCCGTGATAACCGAAAACCGCTCCGGAAACCAGGTAGCTCACCAGCCCGATTAAGAAGGTAATCAGGGAGACAAACATAATAAGCGCTATCAGCTTGCTTGTCAACACCTTCCATCGGGCGACGGGCCGCGTCAGGAGCAGCTTGATGGTGCCGGAGGAATGCTCCGATGACACCAGATCCGCACCCACTACCGCAATCAGCAAAGGGACGAACAGGGACAGCGCATTCTTCATAAACTCCCGGGTAAAGGTTACTCCGTTGGGTGTGCTGGGATTCACATTTTTCTCCAGGGCATATTCAATCCGGGTCATTTCCACCCGCATATATTTCTTCCAATCCTCTGAAATCCGCGGGCTGGACATACGGTTGGTCATATCCTTCAGCCGCTGTTCCGCCTCAATCCTCCAGTTGCTGGTGCCGAACTGTTTTTCCCTCTCTGCCGACACCCGGTATTGGGCGTAGGTGAACATGGGAATCAGAACCAGCAGGATCAGGACAACCACCAAAAGGCGGCGTTTTTTGATCAGCTTGATCGTCTCATTCTGGATCAGGGGATATAGGCTACTCAATGCGCTCACCCTCCGTCAGACGCAGGAACAGCTCCTCCAGCGTGGGATGTTTGATGGATACCTCATACAGGGATACCCCATGATCCTGAAGGGACTTGGACACGGCTGGAATACCGGCAGTGTTCATTTCCGTACGGATGCCCTTCTCCGCTCCCGTCCCCTGTAGCTCCGTCTGGAGCGAATCCCCATCCTCTGTCAGGTGTACGTCAGCGAACTTCTCCATCACCTGCAAGGCAATCTCCCGGGGCGCGGCATGCCACATGACAGTGCTGATATTTTTCATGATCAAATCCTTCACCTCGCCGACGGCGATCACCTCACCGTGGCTAATAATCGCCACCCGGTCGCACATCAGCTGGATTTCGGAAAGCAGATGACTGGATACGAATACACTTAACCCCTCATGGGCCAGCCTGCGGATAAACTCCCGCATCTCCTTGATGCCTTGGGGGTCCAAGCCGTTGGTGGGTTCGTCCAAAATCAGAAGCTTCGGGGAACCCAGCAAGGCCTGTGCAATGCCCAAACGCTGGCGCATGCCGAGGGAATAGGTTTTGACCTTATCCTTGATCCGCTGCTCCATTCCCACAATGGCCACCACCTCGTGGATACGGGCCTCTGTAACACCCGGGATCATCCGGGCAAAATGCTCCAGGTTCTCCCATCCCGTCAAGTAAGGATACAGCTCCGGATTCTCCACAATGCAGCCAATCTGGCGCAAGGCCTCAAATGGCTTGTCCTGCAGGGGAATGCCGCAAATTTCGATGCTCCCCTCGGTGGGACGAATCAGATTCACCAGCATCCGGATGGTAGTGGTTTTGCCGGCTCCGTTGGGGCCAAGAAACCCGAATACCTCTCCGGCGCCCACCTCAAAGCTGACGCCTTTGATAATCCACTTATTGCGTATCTTCTTCTTCAGATTACGGACGGATAATACCTGCTCCCTGGTTACCACAAGCCTCAGCCTCCTGTCCGGATGACCTGCGCCACACGTGAGGCTATTTCTTCGTAGGCGGCAGTATTGGGATGAAACAGATCCGTATACAGCATGGACCGGCCGAAATTCTGGAACAGATCATAGGTAGGCACAACCGTTACATTGGAATGGCGGTTAGCCGCCACAAAAGCGGCATTGTTCCAGCGTCCGATCCATTCGGCAGCCTGACGCTCCGGATCAAATTCGGCGAAGGGATGATATAAGCCCACATATACGATTTGAGCTTTTGGATTGGCAGCAGCCAGCTTATCGATAATCGTCTCCAGGCGGCTGATGGAACCAGGAAATTCTTTAGCCAAAGCGGCATAATCAAAGGATATATCCCCCGGAAGGGAGGTGCTGTCTTGTGAAGGAACGTTAGCCGTTGGCGATGCGGCAGGCCCTGAGGCAGACGCTCCGTTGAAGCCGACAATCCGGGTCGCGATCCGGTTCAGGTCATTGCCGCCAATGGTAAACAAAATAATGTCGGCTTGGGCGATATAATCCCGGGCGGTGGGTTTGGCGATGTCTGCCAGCATATCCGTGGTGGTGGCTCCGCTAACCGCATAATTCCACACATACACAGGCTTGCCGGTTTTGTCTTCCAAACGCTTCTTCACCTTGCCCACGTACCCTTCCGCATCGTCATCACCCACACCACGGGTTAGCGAATCCCCCAAAGCCAGAATTTGCAGCTTATCTTGGCGGTCAGGTGCCGGTGTGGCAGGACCTGCAGCGGAACCCGGCGTTTCGCCCCGGGGATACAGTACGGTTTTGATGCCATATACCAGACCGGCCGCCAGCACAAGGGTAGTTACAAGTCCGGCTGTCCCGGCAATCCGCCAGAGCATACGGGTATTGCCCATGTCAGAAGTCCCCCATTCCCCACTGATTGTCTAGGGTGTGTCTGAAACCTCTAAGTTTTCGAACACACCCTCATTACATCGGATAAAGTAAGAGTAAGTGTTCCTGCCGCAATTTGCAAATACATGAAAATTCAGCATGGGGCTTTACATGGCGGCTTCATGGGATTGGGCGAAAAAAAAGAAGCCGTACAAACGGCTTCTAGTGAACAACATTTTCATTAGCAGGGATAAAGATTTCGAACACGTCACCGTGCTGCAGAATCGTAATATCCTTGGACTTAACCTTCATAACGACCACGTCGGGCTTGGCCTTCATCCGCTCAATATAATGCTCCGGCACTTCACCCGCTTCGCTGACGGTGACGCCTTCAATCACGCGCTCTTCATTATCCTTAAAGGGAATGTTCAGCACTTCTTCATAGATATCGGAGAAAAGCTCAAAATTCTTGGTGTATACGGCGATGCACTTCAATGTAATCCCATCCTTTGAATGTTCAAGTCAATACAGTGGAAGAACCGGTACTGCTTTCCTTAGATTTCCTGTTTCCGCCGGTTTTCATACGTTTCTTGCCTTCTTTGCAGACATCCAGCAGCGGACATATGCCGCAAGCAGGATTCTGCGCCTTGCAATGGTAACGGCCAAAGAAAATCAGCCGGTGATGCGTCAGGGTCCATTCTTCCCGGGGAACACCCGCCATCAGGCGCTTCTCCACCTCCAGGACCGAATCGGTCTCCTTAGCGATGCCGAGACGTTTAGATACACGCTCCACATGGGTATCCACAGCTATGGCAGGTACGCCAAAGGCATTGGATACTACAACATTAGCCGTTTTGCGGCCTACCCCGGGAAGCTTAACAAGCTCCTCATGAACCTCCGGGATTTGTCCATGATAATTCTCCAGCAGGATCCGGCACAAGCTCTGGATATTCTTCGCTTTGTTCCGGAACAGGCCGATGCGTCTGATCTCCTCTTCCAGTTCGGAGATGGGGACTGCAATATAATCCTCGGGCGTACGGTATTTCTGAAAAAGGGTTGCGGTCACTTTATTCACCGTCTCGTCCGTACATTGGGCGGAGAGCAAAACGGCAATGGTCAACTCGAAGGGATTCGAGTGATTCAGCTCACAATGGGCATCCGGAAACATCTCAGCAATGGTATCCAGAATATGACGCAACTGCTTTTTGTTCATACGGCGGTCTTCACCTCCGATGATTGCCGTACCTACCTTGGTGCCTGCAGAACGTCAAGAATTATTTTAGATAAACCAAAGTTTAACGAAAAACCTCTTGTAAATCAATCCTATAGTTCAAGGAAAATCGAATATTTTCGGAACAATGGCAAGATTTAACGTGAAAAGTCGTCTTTTGGCGTTTTTCGCCCTTGAAAAAAACCGTCAAGCTTGCGGAATCCCGCGTGCTTGACGGCCCATAGTACGAAAATCTTAAAAAGGATAAGAACCGGATCAGGACTGAATATCCACTTCCACGATTTTACCGTTAATCAAGTACAGAGTTACGGTTTTGCCCGAAGGAATGCTTGCCGGTGAATAGGAAATGGAGCCCTGATGAACATAGGCCTTGGAATGGAAAGGATAATTCCGCGACTCACCCAAGCTTTCCCGCAGCACATACAGATTGCTTGTTGCGGAATCGAAATAGTCGGTTTTGCGGACTAAGGAGGTGGCGGTGTAAATGGTATACACGCCGTCCTGCCCCTTAACGGCCTCCACACGGTCGCCGGCCTTCAGGTCTGCCAGCGTAGTGTCGGCAAGGCTTGTACGCTTCACAATGGCTGTTTTGCCCACCTCCAGCGTTTTGCCCGCGGTGCCCGCCTCGGAAATCGTAATTTTGCCGTTGGCCGCATCCACAGCCAGTACATTGCCTCTGGATACGGGGGCCGCATGCACCTTCTCAATGGTGGTGCCTTTGTAGTGTAGGACATACGGATCCTCATTGGACATGGAGTCAATGGGGATTTCCTGACCGCTCATATTATAAATTTTGGTCGAATAAGGCAAGGTCAGCGTGGTAGAACCGTTCAGCGGGTCACGAAGAGTAAGCTGGCGGTTGCTGCCGCTTTTGTTGGTCAGATAAACCAGGAAGGTACGGGATACCTCCACCATGCTGATATTGGTGCCGGTGGAATCCAGCATGATGGTCACAGGTTCACCAATAATCAAGTCCGTAATTGCAGGGTTTGACTTGTTGGGGATCACAATGCCTACAGCCGTCCCTAAATTCAAGGTTAAATACTGCTCGCCCATTTTCAGCGTAATGGTTCTCGCCAGGGGTGATACTTGTGCAATCGTACCTTGATAGTTGTATACAATGCTGATTTTCTTCACTTTCTTTTCCGATGATGCCGTGATATCAATCTTTCTGCCTTCAGTCAAGTTGGAGCTTCCCAGCGTGAAGGTGGCGGTTGTACCGTACAATTCAAACACAGTGGAATCCGACAGCTCGTACAATTCTTTTTTGCCGGCCTGATTCGTCACGATTAGAACCTTGCCTTTGGCATCGTAACTAAACACAGTATTCATGTATTCCGTTTGTAATGCGCGGCTAGTGGCGATGGCCTCAATCACATTATTATTATCATCCAGAATCAGCTTAACTTCGTCATCAATCTCCAGATCTCTGAAGGTAGTAAAATCCATACCGGGAATCGTGACCTTCAAGTTGTTATCAAAGGTATAAAGTGCGGGTTTTCCTTTTGCGGTGCTAAAAATAGTAATATATTTGTAATTCCTGTCTTCCTTGATATCCGTAATCCGGCCCTTGTCGCTGGGCGGCTCATAGGCCTCCAGCATGGTCATTTCCGTCAGAATATCGGTATTAATAACAAAGGAAATCTTGTCCTTGGCTTTAATGGCCGAAATATCCCCGCCTGCAGCACCCGCATAATACGTCACGGTACTGGCCATAGGATAGGTTGCCGTGGAACCGTCAGTTTCGCGGATGGTGATCTTCTTATCCGCCACATTGACAGATTGGATAACCCCTTCCGCAGTTTTGTTCAGCGGAATATGCTTCACGGTAATAGAGGTATATTTGGCCTTGCTGCCGGTTCTATGCAGCGTCAGCACAGTTCCGGGAACCAAGTCGCTTGAGGCCAACCCCTTGCCGTCCTTGTCCACAATGGACAAGGGAATCTGAATTTGGGCTGTAATTTCCTTACCGTTGCTCTTCATCACAACCTGGGAGGTGTTGAAATCCAGGCTTACCAGCGTACCATCCAAAATATTGGCTGCCTGTCCGTTCTCTTCGATAACCTCAGCAAACAGCACATTGCCGTCCTTCACGACGATAAACAGCTTATTGCCCTGCTTCAGGGACTGCGCCGTGGAAGGTGCGGATTGGTTCAATCCGTAAAAAACCGCATCTGCGGTGAATCCGAAGGTTTTCTGATCTCCGTAGTCATCACTGAGGACAACGGCTTTGTCGGTGACACTCTCCACAATGCCAAGACCGGAAATGTCAGTGGAATCCATATACGGGCTTGTCCGGCTCAGGAAGGTGGCCATTTCGGCACGGGTTACGGATTTGGCCGGTTTGAAGGTACCGTCGTCCAACCCGTCCACAATCTTCAGCGCTACCGCCTGGTTGATAAAACCTCTTGCAGAAGCAGAAATGTCCGCATCATCCGCAAAACGGGTGGTTTGGTTTGCCAGCTCATTGGCTTCGGCCTGCTTGCCGATAGACCGGATAACCAGCTTGGCTACCCATTCCCGGGAGGCCTGGCGGGTTCCCCAGCCGGTTCCCGAGGCTGCGGATTCCTCCGGGTAGGAGATAATGCCTTTTTCCAGGGCCATAAACAGATATTTCTTGGCATAATCGGATACCTGCAGATCGGAGGCAAAGGCGGGCAGCTCCCCCGCCGCTTGCTCCAGTCCCAGCATCCGGACCAGCATGGTGACCACTTCCTCCTGGGTAACCGAGCTGTTCGGATCGTAAACTCCAACTGATTTGCCGTCGACAATACCCAGCAATGCCAGCTTGGTTATGTACTTATTGGCCCAATGGGAGACGGGTACATCCGTAAATTTCAGGTTGGGCTTTGTAGAGGTGTTCTGGACCGTTGACTGGGGAGCAGTGGTGTCGGTAAGGGCAGCCATTGCGGTCGTACCCAAGGTCAGACTTGCCGTAAGCAAGACGATTACAGCTTTTGTCGCTCTTTTTTTCAAAGTCATTGTTCTCCTCTCTGTCTGTCTCTCCAAAGATTAACGCTTAAACCACTCGGGTAGCTCAAAATGCCCCATCAGGGATTCCGGCTTTTTGCCGTTCACCAGAATTTCGAAGGTTTCCACTTCCTTGAATTGGAAAAGGGTTTTGCGGAATGCATCCAGCAACAGCCCTTCTCCAGCGGAGCCCAGCCTGTCCTCATCCGGCAGATTCAAATTGACGGACAGCCTGCCGGAATCCAGTTTAGCGGAGAAAAAGGTGGTTTTGGGACATAAGGACACCGCATCATCCGAAGGGCTTTTCTTCAGGGCGTTTAACGCTGCCAGATACTTGTTTTCATCCTTGTCGAATTTAATGCTGACCTGCTTTTCCACCAATGCGGTATTATCGCCGTTGGCTTGGCCGAAATATGCTTTGATGGACACCTCCTTCTCCTGCGTGGGAGACGGTGTTGCGGGAGTGGCGGACTGGGAGGGTGCCACCGAACCGGCAGGCGTACCTGTTGCTGATGGGGTGGAAGCGGCATTCCTCTCCTTGGCTCCGCAGCCTGCGGCCACCAGCGATAGAGAAACGGCAACTCCCAGCAGTATACATATTCTTCTGTTCAAGTATCAATCCCTCCTTATGGAATCTGCAAATATTCCCGGATGCCCGCGGCGATGGCCTCTGCTGTCTGGAGCTGGAGCTTCTCCGTAAATAAAGCGGCTTCCTCTTCAGGGCTGGAAAGATAGCCAATTTCACAAAGCACCGCAGGCATGACGGTTCGTAGGGTCACCCGGAGATCATTCTTGCGCACACCCCGGTCATTGAAGCCGGTGGCGGGCAAAGTGCGGCTGTGCAGAATATCCGCCAAAGCGCGGCTCTCATCCCTGGAATAATAAGTCTCCGTACCGCTGACGGTATCCTTGTTGAAGCTGTTGGCATGTATGGATACAAAAACATCCGCATTCAGCCGGTTGGCGAAATCCGCCCGTTCGTTCAGTTCAACAAACGTATCATCCTGACGCGTCAGCTTCACCTGAAGGTTGGGGATGTTCTCCAGCGCTTTGGCGATTTTGAGCACCATGGACAGGTTGAAGTCCTTTTCCTTCCGGCCGGTGATTTTGGAGATTGCCCCTGGGTCTCCGTCACCATGGCCTGCATCCAGCACCACAAGGAAAGTATACCCCTTCATGGCAATGGTAAGCTCGGCCGGGTTCCTGCCTTCTAATAAAGTATAGTCGATTTTCTGCTTCAGGTCGACTACGATTCGGACTGTGGGCGGCTGATCCTGGAATTGAGAGAAGCGGATGCGCTCGGAAAATTCAGCCGAGATGGCCAATTCATTGACTTGTCCGACCGCTTTTCCGTTCACCGTTTGAGCCAGGCGGGCGCCGGGTAAATCGATAACAAGACGAGACGGATTGGACAGGTGGGTGAACACCGGCTGAGGCACAGCACGGTCGGCCTTTATGGTCATATGCCCATCTGTGAAGCTGATGGATTGGATGACGGAAACCACATTATCGGGACCTGTTGACGGGGATGTGCCCGGTGTTGCGCCGGGAGCAGCCGTTGAGCCGGGTAAAGTAGGCATAGACGTGCTGGAAGGTTTGGATGATGGCGTAGCAGACGGCATGATGGATGCCGACGAAGATGCCGATGGCGACGGTTTGGGTGTGGCGGCAGGACTGGGTGTTGCCGTTGCAGGCGGCGGGTTCGACGCTCCCGCTTTGGGCGGCTCCGAGGTTTGCCCGCCGGAAACCGGGATGGAGCTGCTTTTGTCAAACAGAAATACAGAGCGTGTCAGGTTGTCCCATTGGACATCCATGCCCAGGTTCTCGGTCACGAAGCGGACCGGCAAAAGGGTGTTGCCGCTGTCCAAGATCGGGGCGGTTTCCAGCTTGAAGGCGGCTCCGTTGACACTGGCGACGGGGTTGTTGATGGCCAATTGCAGGAGCGCTCCATCACGCTTGATGGTGACCTGCTGCTTTTCCTGATTCCACGAGACCTCTGCTCCCAGCTCCTCCGAGATAATCCGGACCGGAACAAGAGTCAGATCATTGACAATCCGCGGCGGCACCTCCGGCAAAAGCTCCGTGCGGTTCAGGAAAAGCCGGACCTGATTGTCCGCGGCATAGCTTGTCCCTCCCCCTCCGCTCCACATGAGCACCAACAATACAGCACCGACCAACGCTGTTACAAGTTTCTTCATGATTCACCTCTGCATGCTGTTCTCGCGACAGGGGTTGGCAAAATAACCCTCTGTACCGTCATCATATAGACGCGGGAAAACGCATTTTGTTGCGTACCTTGGAAGAAAATCCCCCTTCTTCTGCAGCAGCTCGCGATCCCGCCCGCGCATACGCCAAAAACTCCCTGTCCGAGAGGATCAGGGAGTTTTCTATTCAGTTTAAACGCCTGTTTTACTTAAGCCTTGGCACCTAAACGGTAGGCATGTATGCCCTCGTAAGCGGCGATGGCATCCTCATGCTGGAGGGTCAGGCCGATATCGTCCAGACCCAGCAGCAGGAATTGGCGGCGGTGCTCATCAAGGTCAAAAGGAATACGCAGACCGGAAGCATCCGTGATCACCTTGTTTTCCAGGTCCACGGTCAGCTGGTAGCCCTCCTGGGCGGTGGTCCGCTGGAACAGCTCCTCCACCTGCTCCTCGCTGAGCTTGATGGGCAGGATGCCGTTTTTGAAGCAGTTGTTGTAGAAAATATCGGCGTAAGAAGGGGCGATAATTACCTTAAATCCGAAGTCCTGGATGGCCCACGGCGCATGCTCACGGGAGGAGCCGCAGCCGAAGTTGGCCCGGGACAGCAGCACGGAGGCGCCCTGGTAACGCGGTTTGTTCAGATTGAATTCGGCGATTTCCTTGCCCGCTTCATCAAACCGCCATTCGAAGAACAGGTACTGGCCAAAGCCGGTCCGTTCGATCCGTTTCAGAAATTGCTTGGGGATGATGGCATCGGTGTCCACATTGACGCGGTCAACCGGGCCAACAAGACCTGTATGAGTTTTAAAAGCTTCCATGATAGAAGACTCCCTTCGGCGCTGGTTTCAATCCATTACATTACGTTTCTTAGGCCAGGAACTGCCAGTTGCGGACATCGGTGAACTTGCCGTTGATAGCTGCCGCTGCGGCCATTTCCGGGGATACCAGATGAGTGCGTCCGCCCCGTCCCTGACGTCCTTCGAAGTTGCGGTTGGAGGTGGAGGCGCAGCGTTGGCCCGGCACCAATACATCGGGGTTCATGGCCAAGCACATGCTGCAGCCCGCATCACGCCATTCAAAGCCGGCTTCGGTAAAGATTTTGTCCAGACCTTCCTTCTCCGCCTGGGCCTTCACCCGGCCGGAGCCCGGAACGACCATCGCCTGCACGTTGGAGCTGACCTTGTAGCCCTTGGCCACCTTGGCGGCCGCACGCAGATCCTCGATCCGGCCGTTGGTGCAGGAGCCGATGAACACCACATCCACCGGTATATCGGACATGGGTGTCCCCGGAGTAAGTCCCATATATTCAATAGCCTTCTCGGCCGCTTTGCGTTCATTCTCTGTGGTAAATTCGGCAGGAACCGGCACGGTGTCGGTAATACCTGCGCCCATACCCGGGCTGGTTCCCCAGGTCACCTGCGGGATCAGGGAATCCGCATCAAATTCCACTACGCGGTCATACACCGCGCCTTCGTCCGAAACCAGCTTTTTCCATTCGCTGATGGATTGCTCGAAGGCTTCGCCTTGGGGAGCGTATTGCCGTTCGCGGAGATACTCGAAGGTTTTCTCGTCAGGAGCGATCAATCCCGCCCGGGCTCCGGCTTCGATAGACATGTTGCACACAGTCATACGCTCTTCCATGGAGAGGCTGCGGATGGATTCACCGGTATATTCAATGACATAGCCAGTGGCAAAATCCGTGCCGTATTGGGCGATAACGCCCAGAATCAGGTCCTTGGCGGTAACGCCGGTAGCCAGCTTTCCGTTGATGCGCACCTCAAGGGTTTTGGGCTTCGACTGCTGCAAACATTGGGTAGCCAGCACATGCTCTACCTCGCTGGTGCCGATGCCGAAGGCAAGGGCGCCGAAGGCTCCGTGTGTGGAGGTGTGGCTGTCGCCGCAGACAATGGTCTTCCCGGGATGGGTCAGGCCCAGCTCCGGGCCCATAACGTGAACGACCCCCTGGTCGATGTGGTCCAGGTCAAACAGGGTGACGCCAAAATCGGCGCAGTTTTTCGAAAGGGTTTCGATTTGCTGCTTGGAAATCGGGTCGGTAATATTAAAACGGTCCTTGGTGGGGACATTGTGGTCCATCGTAGCGAAGGTCAGATCGGGGCGGCGTACCTTGCGCCCGGTCAGCCGCAGGCCTTCAAAAGCCTGGGGAGATGTAACCTCATGCACCAGCTGAAGGTCAATATAAATAATGCTCGGTTTGCCTTCCTCCTGGTAGATGACATGATTGTCCCAAATTTTCTCGAACATGGTTTTTTTGCTCATCATTAGCCACCTCTTCATTATCCTGATGATCTATCTCTACACGCCGCCGGGCCAACGGCCGTCGCAGCAATTTCTTCTGCTGCTATCATAACATTGAATCTCTTCATTGATCCAAGATATAATATCTATAATCGTTATAGTTTTCAGCTATAAAAGACTATGCCAAAGAACGAACTGACCCTATGGAGGATTGCATCATGGAATTGCGCCAACTGCAATACGCCCTGCAAATTGCCGCCGAAAAAAACTTTTCCCGCGCCGCCGAAAAGCTGCATATTGCCCAACCCTCACTTAGCCAGCAGCTGTCCAAACTGGAGAAGGAGCTGGGTGTGCTTTTGTTTCAGCGCAACACCAATTCCGTAGAGCTGACCCATGCCGGTTCTGCGTTTATGGAGAAGGCCCAGATGATTCTCGATATGGTAGGACAGCTGGAACGGGAGATGGAGGATATTTCCGATATGAAAAAGGGCCGCCTGAACGTAGGCTCCCTCCCCATTACCGGGTCTCATATGCTGCCCCGGGTGCTGCCTCTTTTCCACAGCCGTTTTCCCGGTATTGAAATCCACTTGATCGAAGACACCACCAATGTATTGGAAAATCTGACCGCCGCCGGCCGTACCGATATCAGCCTGTTGACCCTGCCGGTTTTGGACTCCAACCTCTCCTGGGAGCCGCTGTTGGATGAGGAAATCCTGCTGGCCGTCCCCCCCACCCATCCGTTGGCGGAGCGTGCCGCACCGGGAGAAACGGCAACGGTCAGCATCCGCCAGCTGCGCGAAGAGGCGTTTATTGTGCTGAAGCGGGGGCAGGGCTTCCGGCAGATCGCATTGGAGCTGTGCCGGAGCAATGGCTTTGAACCGCGGATTGTATTCGAAAGCAGTAATATCGAAACTGTACAGTCACTGGTGGCTGCCGGAATGGGCATCGCCTTCGTGCCCAGCATGATCGCTCTTGGACACGGCACTTCCTTCCGTCCCGTCTATCTTCAATTGAAGGAACGGCCTTACCGGACACTGGTGGCGGCTTACCGCAAGGGCCGGTATATCTCCAAGGCGGCAGAGGCCTTTATGGGAGTGATGCGGGAAGTGATGAACAAGGGGGACGGGTCAGAGCCTCCCGTTCATCCGAAACCGGGAGTGGAGCAGGAGGCTTAATTCTCCGACCCTAGCTGCCGTAGACATCAGGGCGCCTGTCCCGGAACACCGGAATACGCTCCCGGGCTTCTTTTATACGGGTCATATCCAGTTGGGCGGTTACAATTTCCTCCCCTTCTCCCCCTTCGGCCAATACCTCACCCCACGGATCAACAATGAGGGAATGACCGAAAAACTCCTGTCCGCCTCCTGCTCCAACACGGTTGCATGCGGCCACATAGACCTGGTTTTCGATAGCCCTCGCCGCAGCCAACGTCCGCCAATGCTGCAGCCGGGGCTTCGGCCACTGGGCGGAAACCAGAAGCAGCTCCGCCCCGTCCAGCACTAGGGCTCTGGCCAGCTCAGGGAATCTCAGGTCGTAGCAGATCATCATCCCTGCGGTAACCCCTTCCATCTGGACCAGCTCCCGTGTGGACCCCGCGGTCAGATGCCGGTCCTCTCCCATAGGCCCGAACAGGTGAAGCTTGGCGTAGCGGGACATCACAGAGCCATGCAGGTCCATGACGTATGACGCATTGCGGATGCCGTCCTCCCGCTTTTCGGCGATGGACCCGGCGGCAATGGTAATGCGGAGCTCCCGGGCCAGGGCGCCCGCCCAAGCTTGGACCCGCTCTCCCTGCCAATCCCCCAGCTCCCCCAGCCGTTCCAGATCATATGCTGTGTCCCACAGCTCGGGAAGCAGCAGCAGATCGGGTTTATCGGGGGCGGCGGCAGCCTTGCGGATCAACCGCTCCGCGTTTTGGTAATTGGCCTCCGGGTCCCCGAAGGCAACATCCATTTGCAGCAGACTAATGCGAGGCATCCGTTTCTCCTCCTTCCACAGTCGCTTTTCTCCATCTTAAAGCAAAGACTTTCTACTCTGCAAGGCAGATGGATAGCAGGATAAGCACTGGCGGGTTAACAGCCTCCTGGGGCTCAACGGAATCCAATTGGAGCGCTAACGGAACTCAGCGACCCTTAGGAGCAAAAAGAGCAGAGATTTCGCTGCTAACCAGCTTCTAAGAGCCCTTCAGTTCCGTTAAAATCGCAGAAACCTTATTTTCCGCGTGTAAGAGTCACTGAGTTCCGTTACACGCGGATCCATGGGAACGTTCGGCCTGTTCTACAGCAAACGGCGGTTCCAGACCGGTTCTTCGTTAAATCCACTGCACATCCACCATGATTCCACAGCGAACCACGGTATAATCCACGGCGGATCTCCCCTAAAGACAGTTGGCATGCTTTACAAAGCTGCCGCAGAATGCTATCTTAAACAAAAGAGTTTTATTGCGATAACGTATCGATGGGAATAGTACGCTGCCTTCCCGGCGACCAGAGAGCAGGCTTCCCGGCTGCAAGAGCCTGCCGCCACTTACGGAACCAGCAGAACCCGCCCCTGAACGGTCAACGACGAGTTGAACGGCCCCTGCCGTTACCAGGGACTTAAGAGGGCGTCCTGTCGGGCGTCAATCAAGGTGGTACCGCGGAAGCTTACAGCTTTCGTCCTTCGTGTTTGGAGGACGGAGGCTTTTTATTTTGTCTACAGGAGAGTTGATGGTATGACCCGAATCG
>JAEWMH010000074.1 GCA_023393235.1 Bacillota bacterium
CCCCAATACACAGGCCCCCATTCCAGCTCAAAGCCGCGGCTGGCCCCCACGACAGAGAGCAAAGCCGCCAGGACCATTCCCTTGCCCATCAAGGTGGCCCCGTCCGAATAATGAAGGGTGTCCAACAGACGCCGTTCCTCCGTCCGGTTGTCCAGCGGAAGGGCGAACAAATCGGAAATCCCCCGTTCCTTAAGCTGGGACAGGGCCATCTCCAAAAACACAGTATGCTCGAATGTGGCCACTATCTGCATCGGTTACACCACCTTATTCCCTTTCCTGATTCGGAAGCCCTTGGGCTGGAAATTCTGGCGCAGGAAGTTCTTCTGTTCGGATTCGAACAGCTTATTATTCTCAACCGTGTTGATATAGGCGTCATAGATGGAGAAAAAATAAAAAGAGGGAAAATAAAGAAGCCATTGGGCATCCAGCACCTGAATCGATTGCTTGAGCTTGCCTAGGATCATATAGTGAATCGCTTCATACAGATGGGAATAGTAAATCAGAATCACGCTCATCACCAAATTGAAAAATCCGAGAATAAACCGGTTGATGTACAATTGTCCGACGCTGGGGATGGCCAGAGAGCACATAATGGCGGCCAGCGGATTTTTTTTGTCCAAGTAGTTGATCTCCAGCGCTCCCAGACTGAAGGTGTTAAAAGGCGCATTTTCCCGTTCGGCCAGAATATAGATTTTGTTCATGTCCACTGTGGTGCGGTAGCTGTCCCAGATGGCAAACAGATATACCGGAATGTATAAATGCAAAATCCGCGTATCCAGCACCTGCTTCGCCTCCTCCATTCTCCCCGTGAAGGAATACACCATAGCCAGATTCAGCTGAATGCGCTGGTTGATAAAAAGCTCCCAGGCTACCAGCAGCACACCGCGCACATATTTGGATAAAATGAGGTGCCCAAAGCCTGGAAAAATGACAGACCACATGGCTACCAGATAAGGGCTTTTGAGGTGAAGCTGTGTAATCCCAAAAATACTCACATGCGCCTTGTACCGCCGGTAACGATTGGAGCTGTTCACGTAATTATCCATGGTCCCACCCCCTTTTTTATCCGTATTATTTGCAATTCCCCCCATAAAATCCATTGCACAACAAAAAACACCCCTTCACTTGCCTTTAGGGGTGTTGTCCGTCTATCTCATCATTTATTCAGCCGGTCCGGGCGTTTGTTCGCCTGCCGCGGCGGTGGACGGAAGGTCCCAAGGACGCCGGGTCCCGAAGACCTGGGCCAGCCGTTTGCTCTCCTGCCGCCGCTCCTTGCGTGCCGAAGCCCGGGCCGGTGCGGAATTGTGGAGTTGGAACTCCTCGGGGGTTTCGGGGATTACTTTATCCACCTCGGTAGGCCGCCCGTCATCCCCCAATGCCACGAAGGTCAGGAAAGAAGTGGCGCATACCTTCCTCTCTCCCGTCAGCAGGTCCTCTCCGATCACCTTCACAAATACCTCCATGGAGGTTTTGTGGGTCCAGGTTACAAAGGCCTCCAGGCAAACCTCATGCCCTACCCTAATGGGATGGAGAAAGTCGATGGAATCCGTAGAGGCTGTAACAATAGGCCTGCGGGCATGGCGCATAGCGGCACGGGCAGCCACATTATCGATGTACGTCATCAGTTTGCCTCCGTATAAGGTTTGATGATTATTGGTATCCGGAGGAAGCACATAGCTGGATTGTACGGAACGGGAAGCATTGCATGTTTTGGCGCCGATCAGATCTGACAAGATAAACCGCCTTCCTTCTCAAAAAAAATTTTGGCTTGGCCCAGGGTAAACCTGTTAGAAGGTTTTCCCCTCGTCACACATATAGATAAGCGTAATGAACTGCGAATTCAATCTAACGTAAGGGGGATTGGCCTTGTGAATGCAACACTGCCGATGAATCCAGTCTGCCAATTCAGGATGTATCAGCCTTATGTAAGCCCGTTTGATCCCTGTCCGCCCATGTGCGTCAAAACGTACAACACGCCTCCCCAGCTGTTTATTCCCTTCCAGCCCATGAACCTGCCCCAATTCAGCCCTTGTGAGGCATTGAAGGCAGGCACACTGTGGCCGGCCCTGTACGGGCCTTATCCCGGTCCCCCCGTCAAATAGAAGGAACAGGAGGTGTTAGTTCATGCAAAATCCACTGCCGGAAGAATATTACTGCATGCTGAAGGAGCTGCAGGAGATTGATTTCGTGATCGTCGAGCTGAATCTCTATCTGGATACCCATCCGATGGATAATCTGGCTCTCCAACAGTTTAACCAAATGGCGCAAAAGCGGCAACTGCTTGCCCAGCAATTCGAGCTGAAATATGGTCCGCTGATGAATTTCGGGCACAGCTACAGCCGCAGCCCGTGGCAATGGAACGACGCTCCCTGGCCTTGGCAGGTGTGACCTTGGTCTTGGCACAGGAGAATGGTTAAAGAGGAGGAGAAATTTCCATGTGGGTGTATGAAAAGAAGCTTCAATATCCTGTACGGGTCAGCAAGTGTGATCCCAATATGGCCAAATACCTAATCGAGCAATATGGCGGGGCGGACGGCGAGCTGGCCGCAGCATTGCGCTATATGAACCAGAGGTATACGGTGCCGGGCAAAATCATCGGCTTGTTAAACGATATTTCCACCGAGGAATTATCCCACTTGGAAATGATCGCAACCATGGTATATAAGCTCACCAAGGACTGTACGCCCGAACAGCTCAAAGCGGCAGGGCTTGGGGAACATTATGTAAATCATGATAAGGCGTTGTTCTATAATAACGCAGCGGGTGTGCCCTGGACGGCCGCCTATATCCAAGCCAAGGGCGATCCCATTGCAGACCTGTACGAGGACATTGCCGCTGAGGAAAAAGCCCGGGCTACATACCAGTGGCTGATTGATCTGACGGATGATGTGGACCTTCAGGATAGTCTGAAGTTTTTAAGAGAGCGGGAAATCGTGCATTCCCTGCGTTTCCGGGAAGCCGTCGAAATTCTGAAGGCGGAGCGCGAAGCACAGAAAATTTTCTGATATCCCTCCCTCTTTCTCCCTTCCATGCACGGCAAAACAAGCCATCCCGCCCGGGATGGCTTGTTGGGTTTATTCGCTTTTACACCTTAAACTGGTCGATCAGATTCTGCAGCTCCTCAGCCAACTTAGACAGGTAGTTGGCGGAGGCCGTAATCTCCTCCATCGTGGCCAGCTGCTCCTCAGAGGCGGCGGAAGCGTTGTGGGTCCCTTCGGCCGTGGTGTCGGCCACGGTTAAGAGCAGCTTCACAGACTCCACCAGCCGCACGGAGCCGTCGGAGATATGGGCAACGGATTGGGAAACCTGTTCGATCCGTTCCGCCGTTTCGGTAGCCGAGGCCCGGATAGTGCCGAAGGCTTCGCCTGCGGAATGCACCATGCCTGCACCCTCCACCACCTCCCGGGAGGTGGTGTTCACGGTTTGGGCTACCTTGTCCATCTGCGTGAGGATTACGCTGACCAGTTCCGTAATCTGCTGGGCCGAACGGCTGGATTGCTCCGCCAGCTTGCGGATGGAATCGGCCACCACGGCAAACCCTCTGCCCTGCTCCCCTGCCCGTGCCGCCTCGATGGCCGCATTCAAGGATAACAGATTGGTTTGCCCCGCTATGTCCGTTATTACTTCCACAATAGAGCCGATTTCCTTGGAATGCTCACCCAATACCTGCACCGTCTGGGACAGCTCATCCATGCTGAAGCTGATGGCGTTCATCTGCTCTTCCGCGGTAATGGCGGAATGGAGACCCGACTCCGCTTTGAACGCCGTATCCGCCGCCGAAGCGGTCACATCTGTGGCATTGCTGGAAATCTGCTGAACCGCTTGGGACATCCGGTTGATGATCTCCGATGTTTCCTCCAGGCTCTTCAGCTGGCGGTCCGCACCGGCGGCCAGGTCCTGGGATACCAGCGCAATCTGTTCACTGGCCTTCCCGGTCTGCTCGGCGCTGGCCGTCAGCTCCTGAGAGGAAGCGGCCACAAGCACGGAGGTTTGATTAACCTCCTGTATGAGCTTGCGCAGATTAATGGCCATCCCGTTCATGTCATTCACCAGAACGCCGACCTCATCCTTGCTGCTGTAATCCAGCGGCTCGACTGTCAAGTCGCCCTTGGCAATCCGGTTCACGTGGGCGGACAGCTTCACCACCGGACGCACCATACGGCGGATAACCAGATAAATCAGCACAACCCCCACCAGAAGCGCAATCATACCTGTGATAACAGGGGCCACCACCGTATCCATGGTCCGTTCCTGGATAATGGAGGCATCGAAGTTGATGGCCATCAGCGCGATAATTTCTTTGTTGGGGTCGTGGTCCTTGAAGATGGGCCCGTAGCCGGTCATCAGCTTCTCGCCGCCAAATTCGTACACATCGGAATAAATGTTTTGATGATTGCTGTGATCCGTTCCCTTGAAGGATGCTTTCACAGCGTCATCCATATAATACTGGGTTCCCGCTTCAATCCCGTGCCCTTTCATACGTTTGTCTACGGCCAGCACCTTGCCGTTCAGATCCAGCAGGAAAGCCTCCTTAAAAATGGCCTTGTGGTCCGCTGTCCAGTTCAGCCGGGTTTCAATATCCGCCAGCCCGCTGGTATCTCCCTTCACCAGCTTCTCGACAGCGGCCGGGTCCACCAGGCCTGTGGTAATATTGGCACAGCCGACAAGCTCTATCCCGACTGCTTCCTTTACTTGATCATACGCAACATCGTAGCCGATGAAAGCAATGGCGGCACCTACAAAAAGCAATACGGCAACTACTGCAGAAGTCAATTTCCCCGCAAAATTCATCCTTGTTCTCCTCACCGCCTGCTCCAGGCCATATAGACTATAGATGAGAATAATTATAACTCAAGTTTTATCGAATTTCATCGAATTATTTATTAAAATCCAATTAAATTGTGTAAAATGGAATTATTATCATGTTCATAGTAGTAGGAACAAAAAAATAGGCATTCCCCAGAGGGATGCCCGTTTTTTGGCTTATGAAAAGACTGCTTGCGTCTTGTTTGTGTGCTGTGCTTAAAGGTTGCCCTGATACTGGCCGTAGCCGGAAGGCCGGGGCAGTGCCGGAGCAGTACCGGGACTTGGGCCGGGTTTGGCCGGGTTACTGTCCGGTCTATCTTGGGACTGACCGGGACATGACCTGGACAGTGCCGGGACTGTCCCGGGTATGCCAGGCCAATGGCAGGTGAAGCTGCCAGGCTGATGTAAGCGCCATAAAATGTATGCTATCCGTTTATTCTCTCCCGATTTCATCAAATAGCGATCATAAAATGTATCCTATTGGCTTCATTGGGCCTATTTGGCGGAGCTGAAGGACAAATAGCATACATTTCATGTACGCTATTTGTTGATTTTCACCGATTTTATGCCAATAGCATACATTTGAGGTGCGCTATCATGCTCTTAACCGCTTCTTCAGGTGCAGCCTTCTACTCTCCAGCACTAAATCGGCAAAGAGGGCTTACTCCCGGAGGTTTCCCCCGGCGCCTTACGGCGGGTGAAGTCCTCATTGCGGTAGTACGTATCCTTCACCAGCAGATTAGGTCCGCAGCAGGAGGCGGTGGGGCAGTGGCAGCTTACCGTGCGGAAGAGGGGATGGTCCAGCCAAGTCCCGAATACATCCTCCAGCCGGTCCTGCTTGATATTGCCTAGGGGCGGGAAGTCGGCAAAATCCGTCACATGCACGTTCCCGTCGAACAGACTGACATTCAGACGGTTCCGGCCATCCGGGTCATTGCGGACGGTCACCAGCGGTGCAGCCTTCAGACGCTCCAGCAGTCGACGGTCCTCCTCACTGTTCGTGCAGGCGAAGAAGGGAAGGGTGCCGAACAGCATCCATACGGACGGGTCTCTTGCGTCCAGCAGCCGGTGGATAGTCTGCCGGATCTCATCTAACCCCAGCACCGGCAGATGCCGGGCAAACGCGCTGGGATACATGGGATGGACCTCATGCCGCTTGCAGCCCATCTCCACAATCAGCCGGTGGATGTCCGCCAGCTTCTCGTGGGTGCGGTAATTGATCATACTTTCGGCGGATACGAACAAGCCTCCCCGGGCCAAAGCACGGGCATTGTTCATCATCTGCTCGTACAGCCTGGCGGCGGAGCCGTTGCCGGTAGGATTCGCCGCACGGGCGAACCCGATCTCCCGGAATTCCTCCGCTCCGGTATAATTATGGGAAATGTGAAGCACATCCAGATAAGGCGCAATCTCTTCGTAACGTTCCAGGTCCATGGTAATGTTGGAATTCAGCTGGGAACGGAGCCCCCGCTGCCGGGCATAACGCAGAAGCGGAATAATCACATTGCGCACCGTATCTCTCCGGAATGCCGGTTCTCCGCCGGTGATGCTGATGGTTTCCAGGTGGCGGATCTCTTCCAAACGGTGCAAGAGACGGTCAAGCGGCAGCATATCTCCTTCTTTCGTCACAAGGCTGTCTCCCACGGCGCAATGCTCACAACGCATATTGCACAAATGCGAGACGGTTACCTCCACACTGGTCAGCGTATGCCTGCCATAGCGCATCAGACTGTTCATGGGGTCCCATGGATCGTAGTCAGGACAAATCTCCGGCACCGCTGTGTTCCGGTCTAGCTCGATCATTGTACACTCTCCTTATACCGACTCTATCCGACTCTATCATCTATTTTACTCAATAATGATTCTAAAGGAAACCCCTAACACAAGAAAGCCGGCAGGCTTTGGGGCCCACCGGCTTCTATGTCCGTCTGTTCAAAAGGATTCCACATCATTGACAGACTCAATCATCAAGGTCAGTTTTTTGGACAAATCCACTTCGTAAGGTGCCGGAAGCTCCTCGCCGCCTTCATTCTTGAGGATGCGGATAACCGGGCGGTGGGGGTACGCCGCATTCAGATCCACTACAACACCGGACTCTCCGGTATTCAGCTTCACGGAAACCCCCAAGGGATAGATGGCCACCTTGTCCCGGAACAGCTCCACCTTGTCCAGGTCAAACTTGACCCCGGCCTCCGTATAGAGAATTTCCATCACCTGATGGGGAAGCATGGCGTTGCGGTAAACCCGGTGGGTGGTCATGGCATCATAGGCATCCACCAGACCGATCCACTTGGCATATTCCAGAATCTCGTAGCCCTTCAGCGAGCGGGGATAACCGCTGCCGTCCAGACGTTCGTGATGCTGAAGGGCGCAGTGGGCGGACAGAAGTGGAATATTAGGCTCATCCTTGAGCATCTGGAAGCCCAAAACCGCATGCTGCTTCATGCTCTCAAATTCCTGATCCGACAGCCGGCCCGGCTTTTTGAGAATGTTGAGATCGATTTTGGTTTTGCCGATGTCATGCAGGAGTGCGCCTAGCCCCATGGTCTGGAGCTGGTCCCGGTTGTAGCCGTTGGCCATCCCCAGCAGGGTGGCGTAGATACAGACATTCATGGAATGCTGAAAAAGGTAGTGGTCCGTAATCTGCATCACCGTCAGCATGATCATCGCATTCTTCTGATGGCTGAGGTCATCAATAATCATACTGAGAATCTGGCGAAAGTCCTTGCTCAAGGCACCGACCTGCGCCGGCTTCTTGCGGCTGGAGTCATCCATCAGCTTTCGGAAGTGGGAACGGATCACCTTGGTGGCAGCCTGCCGGGTTTCATCGGTTAACAGCTCAGGGATGGCAATATCGTCTGTCCGCGGGTCGTCGATGTACAGGAAGTCAATCCCATGCATGGACAAACGCCGGAGCATAGAATCGGTCAGCTCCACATGTTCCGCCAGCAGAGTAATGCCTTCCTCGTTATAGATATTCCTGCCAAGCTTCATCCCCGGCTTGCAAACGGTGATCGGCAATAAGCGCATCGTGATGTCCTCGTTCCTTCAATTAAACATCATCTTCTGATAGTAATGTAAAACAATCTGCTGGAAAGAGCAATATGAAATCAAGTGCAACTAAAAAGGGATTCAAGTGCGGTTTAAAAAATGAAATAAATAAACACCACTGCAGCCAGCACAAACCGGTAATAGGAGAAAACCGTCAGCTTCAAACGGCCTACCAGCTTGATGAAGGTTGATACGGCCAGCAGCGCCACGACAAAGGACACCACAAAACCCACCGCGAAAAACAGCGCGTCATCCATGGTCATCATCGAATAACTCTTCAACAGCTCATAGCCGCAGGCCGCCGTCATAATGGGCAGCGCCATAATAAAGGTGAAGTCCGCAGCCGCCGCGCGGCTGGTGCCAGCCAGCATTCCGCCGGCAATGGTGGACCCGGAGCGGGAGAAACCCGGCCACAGGGACAGGATTTGGGAGATGCCGATAAAAAAGGCCTGCTTGTATGTAATCTGATCCATGGTATCCGCAGTAACGTCAGGCTGGATTTTTTCCGCCACCATCATGAAGATGCCGCCTACCACCAAACTGATAATCACCGTTTCCGGCATAAACAAGAGCTTGATGTAATCCCGGAACACATAAGCCAGGCCCAAGGCTGGAACGATACCGATGGCAATGTGGATCAGGTTCAGCTGCGGTCCCTGCACCTGCTTGGCGCTTTTATCCTTGATGCCGAACAGACGGAGTACCTTCTTCCAATACAGCACCGCAATGGCCAGAATCGCACCCAACTGGATAATGACCTCGAAGCTTTCCGCTTTGGCCCCGGTGAAATTCATAGCATGGCCGGCAATGATCATATGGCCTGTGGAGGAGACGGGCAAAAATTCCGTCAATCCCTCGATTATTCCGATAATGATTGCAATCCAAAGACTCATTGGAACCTCCTGAACAAGATAATGTGCGCACCTTCGGCTATATCGTTTTCATTGTATAGGACGGGCCTTACGGGGACAAGTGAAATCTGGAAATCCGGCACTGCCGGAGCGCCTCGGGATCATTCAGCTCCTTCTCCAGCACATGGCGCAGGAAATCCGGGAGGAAATATTGGGGCTCCCGTCCCTTCAAGCTCAAATAACCGGTGCCGAAGGTAAACATGTCCCCTGTCGCCACACGGTATTCCCCATCGGGAAGAAGCGGCTCCCCTTTATGAAGGATAGCCGTGATGCGTGAATAAGGGTCCCGCCCCGGATTCCAATAGACCTCCAGGCCATCCACACACAGCCCGCCCAGCATTTTCCCGCGGAAGCCATTCCCGTATAAGGGCAGATTCACGAACTCCGCCATAAGTGATTCCTCCAGGGCTTGCCGCAGCTCCTGCCCGGTGAGGGTGGTCATGCAGCTGTTAACCGGAGATGGACACAGCTCCAGCAGAGTCTGGCGGGTAACCGGTCCCGGCAGGAGGCTGGTCAACAGCTGCCCGGAATTAATCAGCGCCAGCTCTGCCCCCGTTTGTTTGCGGATGCCGGCGGCCAACAGATTGCCAAGCGGCGAATCCCGCTCCCAATCCACGGCCAGCCCTTCGGCCAGCGTGGCGATGCTCTCTTGCATTACCGCTCCTGCCTCTTGTTCCCGCAATTCAATAAGAGCCTTCACCGCCGGATCCTCTTCCTCCTGCTGGGTCTCATGAAGACGGCCCGTCACCTGAAGAAGACGACCGGTATCCGGATCAAAGGAGAGCTCCAGCTCCCCTACGTACCTGCCCTTAGAACCGGCGGCGCACAGGAAGGTATGCTCATGCAGAAGCGGCTCCTCCAGCACATGATGGGTGTGCCCGCCGA
This sequence comes from Bacillota bacterium, assembly GCA_023393235.1. Classification (GTDB taxonomy): domain Bacteria; phylum Bacillota; class Bacilli; order Paenibacillales; family NBRC-103111; genus Paenibacillus_AR. Next base: position 9,654 of record JAEWMH010000074.1, read on the forward strand.
TAATCACATCTATCCCTTCCACTTCCTCCGCCAGCCGCTTGTCGTTGCGCAGCCCCAGATGGGACAGAACCACTACGGCGTGTGCGCCTTCTTGCCGAAGGCGGCGAACCTCCTTCCTCAGCGCTTCGATAGGCTCATCCACATGCCACCCCAGCAGCTGGTAGAAAATCGGATATTGGGCGGTGGCTCCTGTGATGCCGATACGCAGGCCGTCCTTCTCCCACATGAGCCCAGGCTTCATCCATCCCGGCGCCATACCGGTCTCCCGGTCGCGAAGATTGGCCGCCACTACGCAGAAGGTTGTCCCGCCTCCGAACAGCTCCTGAAGCCTTTCCTTGGTAAATGTCAGTCCTTCGTTGTTGCCCAGCGTCACCACATCATAACCCGTGGCCTCCAGCACCTCCAAGTGGGCGGAGACCGCTCCGGCCTCCGTAATGGTGCTCATCCTGTCCATATGATCGCCGCAATCCGCCACGATTACCGGGACGGCGGGACGGCTTGCGCGGAGGCGGGCGACCGCTCCCGCAACCCGCGGCATAACCTGGAAGGAGCTGTGAATATCGTTGGTATGCAGCAGCACAACCTTCTCCGGTTTTTTCATCGGTTCATCAACCAGCCTTCTTGTGAAATACTTCGATTGCCCCATAAATTATGATATAGTACAAGATAACTGTGCGGCTTCTTTACCGGCCCCCGGTATGCCGCCAAAAAATCGCTTCTATTGAAGGAATGTCCAATTCTATAGCTTATGCTAACAATAGCAGAGTCCATGCCTGTTGATCAAATAGCCGGACCCTGCCTTTCATTTTCAGGAGGTGCACCATGCAATTGACCATCCAGATTTTCGCCGGGCTGGCGGACAAGCTAGGCGGAACCGCCATTACCGTCACAACCGGCGGAAACCGCATCACTGCCGGCGAGTTGAAGCAGCATCTGGCCAAGGAGTACCCCCATGCTGCCTCCTCGATAGCGGTTTCCTTCCTGGCCCGCAACCACGCCTACGCCCAGCCGGAGGATGAAATTCAGGAAACGGATGAGCTGGCCCTGATTCCACCCGTGTCCGGCGGCTCCCCTGCACAGCCTGAACAGATGCCGGAGCACGAAGAGCGGTTCGAATTAACCCGGAAGCCATTGGTGCCGGAGCGCACCGCCGCCAAAACAGCCCATTCCAACTGCGGCGCCAACCTTACCTTTACAGGCACTGTCCGCGAGCTAACCGGCGATCTGCATACGGAAGCGCTGGAATACGAGGCTTATGCCCCGATGGCCCTGGCTACGCTCCGGCAGATCGGTGATGAGGTTGCTGAACGATGGCCGGAAGCCCGCTGCGCCATCACCCACCGGCTGGGTCTGGTGGAAGCGGGGGATGCCAGTGTGGTAATCTCCGTATCCGCTCCCCACCGGGATGTCTGCTACGAAGCCAGCCGGTATGCCATTGAACGTTTGAAGCAAATTGTCCCCATCTGGAAAAAGGAAGCGGGAGAATGGAGCCATCCACAGTCCGGCTCCGGCAGCACAGAGCCTTCCGGCAGCATGTGGAACCCCCTTGTCCTGCCCGGCGGCGGAGAGGAGCAGCCACAATGAGCGCAGCTGGACATCCGGTCTCTGCCGGAGCGGTGCCGGGCCGTTATTCCCGGCAGGTGCTGTTTGGGCCGTTGGGAGTGCCCGGTCAATTAAAGCTGATGGACTCCCGTGTAGCCATTGTGGGCATGGGCGCCTTGGGAACCGTGCTGGCCAATCATATGGTGCGGGCCGGTGTCGGCTACATCCGCTTGATCGACCGCGACTTTGTGGAGGAGAGCAACCTGCAGCGCCAGATGCTTTATGAGGAGGCCGATGCCGCCGACTCCAGACCCAAGGCTGCGGCTGCCGCAGAACGCCTGGGCAGAATCAACAGCCTTGTGAAGATAGAGCCCCATGTGACGGATCTGAACCCGTCCAATGCGGAGGAACTGTTGACCGGTGTTGACCTGGTGCTGGACGGCAGCGACAACTTCGCGGTCCGTTTCCTGATCAATGATGTCTGCGTGAAGCACAGCATCCCCTGGATCTATGGCGGCGCGGTCAGTGCCCGCGGCGTCATGATGACCATACTGCCAGGCACTACCCCCTGCTTCCGCTGCCTGTTCCAACAGTCTCCCGATCAGGGGGCTCTGGAAACCTGCGACACAGCCGGTGTGCTGGGCTCCATCATCCATGTGGTGGCCTCCTACCAGGCTGCCGAAGCGCTGAAGCTTCTGAGCGGCAATCACAGCGCGCTGAACAAGGGAATGCTGCATTTTGACCTGTGGCATAATTTCCAGGGAGGTATGGATATGTCGGCGGCCCGCTCACCGGAATGTCCCTGCTGCGGCAAGGGCCAATACGACTACCTGTCGGCGGAGCTGGAGGGAGAAACTCTTCAATCCCTCTGCGGCCGCAACGCCGTGCAGATAGTGCCTGTCCGCCCCCGGAAGCTTGATCTGGAAGAACTGGAGCAAGCACTCCGGCAATCCGGCGTAACGGAGCGCAATACTTTTTTGCTGAAATACAAATCGGATAACGGCCTGACCCTTGTTCTTTTCCCTGACGGAAGGGCCATGGTTCAGGGTACGGCCGACCTGGCGGCGGCCAAGTCCTTCTATAGCAGATATGTTGGCATGTAAGGGCATTTGTGGAAAAATAGTACATTTTACTCGTTGCCAAAATATGCATCCCTTGCTACTATAATGTTACACAGAAAATGCGATAATTTTCGCCATGGGGTGACATATTATGAAAATCCATGTTATGGATCTTCTTCCTGGAGACAAACTGACCCAAGATGTTTTTAATTCATACGGTCTCCATGTTTTATCGGCGGACGCTTACTTAGGAAGCGATTCCATTGCCCGGCTGTTGGCTCACAATATTGAATATATCGAGATCGAGCGCTCCGAGGAATCGGCCGCCGCCAGTGTCACCCTATCATCCCTACCTACTTACCCTTCCGTCCAGATTTCCTATGACGCCAGCCTGGCAGGTCTGAACCTCCTGTTCACCCAGGCTCTGGGGGAAGGACGGATTGAGCAGGATATTGTAGATGCCAGCTTCGAGCCTTTGGCCGAAAGCTTTCATAAAGAGAAAAATCTGGTCTCCCTGATGCTTTCCCTGGAGAACAGCGACGATTATACCTTTAACCATAGCGTTCAAGTGGGGATGCTTGCTTATTATTTGGCCCGCTGGATGGGGTACCCGGAGAGTTTTGCCCTGGATGCAGGAAAGGCCGGTTTTGTTCATGATATCGGCATGAGCAGGGTGGATCCGGCAATCCTCAAGAAGCCTTCGAAGCTGACTGAAGAGGAATACGCGGCCGTCAAAAAGCATGTGGAATACGGAGGGGAGATTCTGAAGCGGGCCTATCCCGACAATTCCCCGATTCTGCTGGGCGCCATGCAGCACCACGAGCGTATGGACGGCAGCGGTTATCCCCATGGCTTAATGGGAGAGGACATTTCCGTGATCGGCCGCATTCTGGCGGTCACCGATATCTACAGCGCCATGATCACCTCCCGCGTTTACCAGAAGGAGCGGGACCTCCTGTTTGTATTGAAGGAGATCAACCGGCTCAGCTTTACCAGTCTGGACCCTACAATCACCCAAGTATTCATCCGCAATCTGGTGCCGAACCTTCTGGGCAAAACCGTCGAGCTGTTCGACGGCAGACGCGGCGTCATCGTGTTGACCAATTACACGGATTTCTTCCGGCCGCTGATCCGGATTGACAATGAATTTGTGGATTTAAGCAAACATCCCGAGCTGTCTATTCTGAAGATTTTGGCTTAGCGCCGCCGGCTGTTTGAAACCGTTTCCCGCTTCCTGCGGAATAAAGACTGCTGCCCTCTAGAGAGGTGCCAGCAGTCTTTTTTTGGCGTACAGGTCAACCTGCGTGTTATTGAGCAATCCGTTTGGCAAAAAGAAAGGTTCTCTTCCAATACGCCTTGTCGATGCTGGTGATCTGCACCCCGTCCTTGGGTTCGGGAGAAGCGTGGATCATGTTCCGGTTGCCGATATAAATCCCCACATGGCCGACAGTTTTGTTGGTTTGGAAACGGCCGGGCACGTAGAAATAAAGCAAATCTCCCACCCGCAGGCTGCTGCGGCTCACGCTGGTGCCGAGTTTGCCCTGGGCTCGGGCTGTACGCGGCAGGGAAATGCCATACTTATCGAAGAGATAAGCGGTATACGAGGAGCAGTCGAAGGTGCCGTTCTCCGGATAAGGGGGAGCGCCGAACTCATAACGCACACCCAGATAGGTCCGGGCTCTGGCGATCAGGGCCGGGATGTTGATATCCTTCAGGGCCGCTGCGGGAACGGCGTCTTCCAGGGCCGGCTTGTCCGGCAATGCCGCAGCGGATATGTCCGCAGCCGCCTGTTTGTAAGGATCCTCCGCATCGTCGCCGAAATCCAGCGCAGCGCCTTCCGGCAGGGGAGCATCCTCATCCACCTTCAGCGGAATCTGCTCCGGCGAAGGCTTCAGCACCAGAGACTGGCCTTCCTTGGCAAATACAAGATCATCCGCCAGCAGATCCGAAACCGCGGATAACGGAATGCAGGGCACACCGTCAATCATGCGGGGCGGGGTTTTCAGCTGCAGACGGTCATCCTCTCTGCGGGCTTCCAGGGAATCCAGGTTCAGCTCGAAGGCGGCGTCGTTGTCGCCGAATTTCAGCGTTTGCTTGTTATTGTCCCATTTGAACCGGTAGCCTACCATACGGACCAGCTGCTCAGCTTCCACAAACTCTTCGCCGTTGGCGTTTTTCAGAGGAATGGAAGCCTCTCCTTGTGCAGAAGGCAACGCTACGGGGCCGGGGGATCCGCTGAGAATGGACAGATTATCCACCGCGGAGGACCCGCTGGAATAGGGCGAGCTTGAAGGCTGCTGGGAACCGGCATTATTGGCTGAAGCATTGTTACCGGCATTATGGTTTGCAGCATTGCTGCCCGAGGCATTGTTACCATTATTCCCGCCACAGGCCGACGTGATTGCCAAGGCCGCAGCAAAACAAAAAACGGCGCTTATACGCGCAAGCTTCCTCATAAGGGTTACTCCTTCTTCCACATCGGATTTAAATGCTTCCCTTAGATTCACTTCCCCGCGCCTTCTTTATTCTGAAAAAAACTTCCTTCTTTCCGGTACAAGTCTTGCACATAGGGCATGTTTGCATTTTAGGCATAATTGCACAATGGGCAAGTATTATGATAGGATACATACAGAGCATACCCCACTGAGGAAAGGCGGTGAAAATCACAATTGTGAACAAACCAAGCTTGCGCGATCTAAAAAAAGAAGCCACTGCACATGCCCTGGCAGACGCGGCCTTCGAGCTTGCTGTAGAACGGGGGCTGGACGGATTTGTCGTCGATGATGTCGTTCAACGCGCCGGCTACTCCCGACGGACCTTTGCCAACTACTTTTCCTGCAAGGAGGAGGCCGTGGCTACAGCCGTCATTCCCTTCTCCAGCAACCAGCAGCATGAAGCCGAACGCCTCTTGGACAATCTGCCGGAAAACACGTCTCTGCTTGATGTCCTATACCAGCTGATGAAGCTGCAGTTTCTGGAGGGTCTTCTTCTGAAGATGCGGGAGGTTGTGTCCCTTTCCAATACGCATCCGACCTTGGAGCCTTATATCCTCAGCGTGTTCCGCGGGCTTCAAGTCAGTGCCATGGAGACGCTGAACGGACTATCCCATGGACGTTACCCGAATGGGTATACCCACCTTCTTGTCGGCGCCGTATATGGAGCGATACTGCCTGTTATCGACGGCACGCTGAATGTGCTTCTCCCCGGTGATCCCGTCACTGACGAACAGGATGCCACCACGTTTGAGGAATACCTGGAGACCACCTTCCGTTATCTGCGCAACGGTTTCTAAGGAAAGTCCGAATCAATCTATAGAAAAAAAGGAGAGGACCATACCGCATGTCCACATTCTTGTACAAAATAGGAAGAAAGGCCTACGACAAACCCTGGTACTTCATCAGCGCCTGGCTCGTTGTGCTTGCCGTTGTCGTTTCCCTGCTTGGCATTAATGGCATCCACATGAGCACCGAGTTCAAAATGGAAGGCACCGAATCGCAAAAGGTGCTGGACAAACTGGAGAAGGAGCTGCCGGAAGCCTCCGGCGGCCAAGCCAGCGTTGTGTTTACCGTGCCCCAGGGCCAACGCCTGGATACGCCGGAGCATATAGCTGCTATGACCAAGGCGGTCAACAAAGTATACGGCATGGATTATGTCATTAACCCTGCCGAATTGGCCGCAGCTGCCGGGGCTGCACAGCAGCAACAGCAGCAACAGCAGCAGGCTGCTGCACAATCGGGGCAAGCCGCTGGTGCCCAGGGTGCAGGCGGCGCAGGAGCAGCCGGTGCAGCCAATCCGGCAGCTGCCGGCGGTGCCCAAGGTGCGGGAGCTGCGGCTGCGGCCCCCGTCCAGATGCCTCCTTACGGACCGCTGATGGTGAACGGTGTTCCCGTTCCCGGTGTGCTTATTGCAACGGACGGCAGCGTGGCCCTGTTCCAATTCCAATTTACCGTACAGCAAACCTCCCTCCCCCAAAGTGTGGCCGACGATATCGTCGCTGCGGTGACGGAAGCGGAAGCAGGCACCAGCATCAAGGCGCTGCCCAGCGACAGCCTGAGAACCGCCGAGGTGGCTATCAGCTCCAATGAGGTCTACGGCCTTATTATTGCAGCCATCGTTCTGATCATGACCCTGGGCTCCGTTGTGGCGGCAGGACTGCCGATTGTTATCGCACTGGTAGGTGTCGCTATCGGCGTAGGCGGAGCATTTGCCATCTCCAGCTTTGTGGCTATGGCCTCCATCACTCCCATTCTGGCGCTGATGATCGGCCTGGCCGTAGGGATCGATTATTCCCTGTTTATCGTGAACCGCCAGCGCCGCCTTATCTTCGATCAGGGGCTATCGGCGCGTGAAGCCGCAAGCAGAGCAGTGGGAACTGCGGGAAGCGCCGTGTTCTTCGCCGGGCTTACTGTTATTATCGCGTTGTGCGGTCTGCTGGTAATCCGCATTTCCTTCTTGAGTCTGATGGCGCTCATCGCCTCCGTAACGGTTTTCCTTACGGTTCTGATTGCTCTTACCCTGCTGCCGGCACTGCTCGGTCTGGTCGGAGAAAAAATTTGCTCCGCAAAGGCCCGGGAAAAGGTGCGCAGCCAGGCTGCAGCCGGACGGGAGCATGGCACCGCCGACAAGTGGGTGAAGGGCATCATCAAATCCCGATGGGTGGTCATTGTCGGTGTCATTGTGATTCTGGGCGCTGCAGCGATTCCTACGATGGATATGAAGCTTGGCATGCCTTCCGGGGCAACAGCCAACCTGGATACGCCCCAACGGCAAAGCTATGACGCCATCTCTAACGGCTTCGGAGAAGGCTTTAACGGCCCGCTGGTAATCGTAGCGGAGCCCAAGGACCCTTCCCAGGCGATCACCCCGCAGGTTTTGGGCGGACTTGTGCAGGACATTCAGAAGGTTCCGGATGTGTCGGTAGTGTCTCCCTTGGGCATGAAGCCTGACGGCAGTGTGGCGATCCTGAGTGTGATACCGGGCTCCGGCCCAACCGACGAAGCCACGAAGGATCTGGTTACCCACCTGCGGGACGCTGATTCCGCATTTGCCCAGACGTACCAGGTAGAGCTGGGAGTAACCGGCTTTACGGCTATCAATATTGATATGTCTTCCAAGCTGGCAGAGGTTTTCCCGGTGTACATCGGCATTATTGTTATTCTGTCCCTCATCATTCTGCTGTTGGTCTTCCGCTCCATTCTTGTTCCGGTAAAAGCCACCGTGGGCTTCCTGCTCAGCGTGTTGGCTACCTTCGGGATTACCACCGCCGTGTTCCAGTGGGGCTGGATGAAGGAGCTGTTCGGCTTTGATACGGGCAGCCCGCTCCTAAGCTTCCTTCCCATCCTGGTGACGGGCATTCTGTACGGCCTGGCGATGGACTATCAGGTCTTCCTGGTTTCCTCCATGCGCGAGTCTTACGTCCACGGACACCGGGGCGCAGCCAGTGTTAACCATGGCTACAACCAAGTCAGCCGTGTAGTGGTAGCCGCGGCGGTCATCATGGTATCCGTGTTCGCCGGCTTTATCCTGTCCCCGGACATTATGATCAAGCAGATGGGCTTTGCTTTGGCCATCGGCATTCTCATCGATGCCTTCATCGTCCGCATGGCGTTGGTGCCCGCTGCCATGGCGATCTTCGGCGACAAGGCCTGGTGGCTGCCCAAGTGGCTGGACCGTCTCCTCCCCAACCTGGACGTGGAGGGCGACAAGCTCATCGCAGAGCTGGACCGCCAGAATGGAACCGTCAGCCCTGCCCATAAGCAAAAAAACCGCAAGGGACATTAATTTTATACCATCCGTAAGAGCAGGGGCAGTATCCTCCCTGCTCTTTTTTTTACCTGCCCGTACGCCCCTTGCAGAACCTTCCCCGGCTGTATAAAACCCCTCCCGAAGGCTCATCTTAACGTTGGCTCACACTAATCCCAAACAAGAAAGGAACGAAACCAATGGGCGTTTTGGACGGCAATTCTAAGCAGCAACCTCTTCATTATGGTGAAATTAATGACCTCTGGAGCTTTTCTATGAAGGCAAAAGGCTGTATTTCCACCAACCGTGCCTTCCTGAATCATGCGGAGGATAAAGAACTGAAGGGCGTCCTTAAGGACATCATCAATCAAGCCGAGCTTGAAGCCAGCGAATGTGACAGCATTCTCATCGCCAATGGCATTGTGCCTTTCCCTGCATGGCCCGAGCGTCCCGAAGCCAAATTTGAGGACATCCCGGTGGGCGCCCGGTTCAGCGACCAGGAAATCGCTGCAATGGCCGGTGCGGATACCTCGTTGGGTTTGGTTGCCTGCAGCCAAATTATGGGGATGTCTATCCGTGAGGATATCGGCGCCCTGTTCGGCAAGTATCACATGACCAAAGCGGCACTGGGCCTGAAAATCCTGAAGATGTGCAAGGATAAGGGCTGGATCGTGCCTCCTCCGCTTCAGCTGAAGCGCCCCGAGCTGGTGGAGGTTTAACACCGGTGCCCCCTGCTGCTGCGGGGGGTTTTTACGTTTTGAGCTTTGCCCACACTTCCTTCATGTACCGGGCAAGGCGTATTTCCATCTGGGCCCGGGTTTCCTCTCTGGTAATCCCGAAGGTGCCGGAGTACCCCTTATAGCGGTATATGTATTGAAGAACAATATCATCCTGCTCTCCAGGTGAAATGTGAATGTTCCTCCGGGTCAGCTCCCGCCGGAGCCCATACAACTCTTGCTCGGCAGCTGCCGCGATTTCCTCCGCCAAGGCAATGTACAGCGTCTTGAACAATTCCTTGCTTGTCTGGAGCCGGTCAATGTTCCTCTGAATCACGGTCAGCATATAAGGCAGCAGGATATAGTCCCGGATCATGACCCATTCCTCTACGGAAGGCTGGTCGCCCTTGGGTTTATCATATCGAACCTCATAAGCCTCGGTATGCTCCTTAAGCAAAAATTTGGTTGTCCATCTGTCTTCGCCGGAACTCATATAAAGTGTCCTCCGATCTGTCCAGCCCGCTCCCGTGCCACACCCGCCTCATACAAGGAGGAGGCGCGCAGAATGGCATCGCTGCCGTAACGGTCTTTGATCTGGTCTATGGTGCGCTCCATGGCATACAGCTTGGGCCGGTTGTCGAACAAGGTGAGCTGGTAGGTATCATCCGCCGTCAACTGGTCCAAGGCGATGGTCAAATGCCCAACCGGCAACCCGGACCAATACCGCTGGAAAAGAGCTTGGGCCGCCTCCGCCACCTCATGGGTCAAAGAAGTAGGCTGTGGCAGAGTAAGCTGCCGGCCGAAGGAATTTCCCCGTTCTCCGTCGGTTTCGGCAGCCCCCACAAAAACCACCTGCCCCATCACTCCGTACTTCCGGGCCCGCCGGCACACCTCCACCACCAGCTCCAAAAGCACCACCTCAATGTCCTCCAGCTTTCGGTAGAGGCTGGCCCGGAGGGTTTTGCCGTGGCTGATGCTTTTATGCTTGCCGGGCCTGATTCCCGCCTTCACAGCACTGGGGTCGATCCCCCGGGCCACCTGCCAATAATACTCCGCTTTAATGTCGCTTTGTTTACCCATTTCGTACCGCATTCTCCGTTTGAAATCCCCCAGCTCCAGCCGCGCCAAATCTCCAATGGTCTGGATGCCCATCCGCATAAAGTGCCGGGTCATCCGGCCGGCCACCATGTACATCTGATGAATGGGCAAGGGCCACAGCTCCTGCTCCAGATTGTCATACCCAAGCCGGAACACCCCTCCCTCCCGTTTTTTGGCAAAGTTGTCCGTAGCAGTTTTGGCCAAAATTTTCGTCGGTCCGATGCCTACCCGAGTCCATACACCGGTGGATACCAGAACCCGGTTCTGGATATTGCGCGCCAGCTCCTCCGCAGTTCCATACTTGTGGAGTGTACCCGTCACATCCAGAAACTGCTCGTCAATGGAGAACGGCTCCACCTGATCCGTATACGCTTCGTAAATTTTGGTGATAAACAAAGACAGCTTGATGTACATCCGCATCCGCGGCCGGATCACCACCAGCTCCGGACATTTCCTCCGGGCTTGGAACACCCGCTCCGCTGTGGTCACTCCGCGGCCTTTGGCAAGGGGGCAAGCAGCCAATATAATGCCTGACGGGCGTTCCGGATCTCCGATAGCAACAGGCGTTTGCTTCAGTTCGGGGCGGGCCGCCTTTTCTACGCTGGCGTAGAAGGACTGGCAATCGATCAGAAAGATTACCCGCTCCCCGACCGTCATGACACCGACGCCACCGGCTGAACCGCCATAATCCGTTCGGCCAGAAACAGCCGCGGCGCGCCTGCAGTATAACAATGCGCTTTAATTTTTCCGCCCTCCACCGCCAGCACCCGGATGCGGCGTTTGCTGAATGCTCCCGATTTGTCCTGATAAATGATCGTGACGGTGTGGCCCACATACTTTTGCATCATAACCGCCTCCACAAAATAAGAACGTATATTCGTATTATATGCACGAATGTATGTTCTTATGCAAGTGGAAATTATACACAATTGCAAATGTTCCCGGCAGCAAAAAAAAACCGCCTCGTCTAAAAGGCGGCTTTCCGGAGTTGCTTCGTTATATTTACAATTGAAACTTCTCCTTGATCATGACCGCAACCTCTGCGGCAGATAAATCAGTGTTATTAATCCGGAAGTAATTCTCCCTCTGAATTTCTCCCTCAAAGGAATTTAGCCGATGCTGCTCCGCGGTTCTTTTCAAATCCTGTTCGGATCGGCCAACATCCCGCTTCGTAGGTTTATGCTCCAGCCTATGAGGCGATTTGTTCCGTTCCACTCTCTGGTCAAGCTCTGCTTCAAGCTCAACCAGGTACACCTCAGCTCCTTTTTCTTCGAAAATCCCAAACACCTTATTTACATAATCCCAATCGCTCTGTAAATCAAATGCCCACACATAGGTAAATATTAAACCCGGCATTTTACTGGCCGCGGCAGCTTCGAAGATATCCTGCCTGAATTTATCCGTCAATCTCCACATCTCACGGCTGAACCCAAAATAAGGAACCAGCATTTCAATCGTCATGTGATTGTGGAACAGCTTTAGCTCCGTTAATTTCTCCAGTTCATGCCCTACGGTCATTTTACCCACCGCTTGGGGTCCGAATATCAGAACAAATTTCAAGGGAAACCTCCTCCTGTAAAGAACTTCAGATAGCCCGTGCGGCGGTAGTCCTGTCCACCTTAATCAGTTCAGCCAGATTTTCCTGGATGATTCCCGGATGTTTACATTATTTATCGTAATATTTGGTCCGCATAAACCGTTCCACGGCTTCGCTTTTGTTTTTGGCACCTAATTTTTCGAATATTTTCTTGGTATAGTTATCCACGGTTCTTCTGCTCATATGGATCAATCCGGCAATTTGCTCATACGTGGAGCCGCTCATCAATTCCTTCATAATGTAAATCTCCTCCGTGCTTAAGTCTGCAACCACATCGTTGGAGGAAGGCAGCTTTTCAACCGGGCAGTAAGGAAAAACCATCAGTCCGGATAAAATACAGCTTACCGCATTCTTAATCGCATGCGCCTCCATCTCCTTGGACAGCGCACCGTATGCCCGTATATCGAAGATTTTTGGCAGCAAAGGCATGATATCCAAACCGGTCATAAAAAGGATTTTGGAATCGGGCTGCCCGCTCATAATTTCCTTCGCGGCTTCCGTGCCGACCATATCCTGCAGGTAGTAATCCATGATAATCAGATCGGGCTGATACACCTTGGCCTTATCTATGCTTTCCTTGCCGTTAAAAGCAATATGGATATCTCCAATTTCGTTCATATTTTTCAGCAATTCCTTGGTTGCATTGGCCATTAAAGGGTGATCGTCTACAATTAAAATGGTCTTCATTTCATAGCCTCCAACATCGTTGCATGAAGTTGCAATTATTTTGCACGGTTAATTGCACCAAGCTACATGGACACGCAATTAATATACCAAATAATTACATATATTTTTGTTGGATTTTGTCGATAAAAACTAAGTATCGAGTAATACTCAATAATTGTTTACATATATGATGTTTTATAGTAAGATATTTACCCAAAATAAAAAGACCTAGTTTTTACCAGGTCTTTTTATCAGATGACTATATTTTTCCTGCATAGGGCCTGACACGCTGATTTTTTGCTGATCAATAAGTATGGCCTCGCAGCCCCCATAATTCCCCATCACAATGGCCTCAACGAAGCTCATGTTCACCAGCTGGGATGGATTGAGGAAATCATACCCGACATCCTTCAGAATAACCGCAAACGTCTGCAAGGACATGATGGTAATGAGCGGCCCATAAATCGTATAGAAAATCGGAGTTTTATCGGGTATGGAATGAGGAAGCTTTTTGTACAGCGCTTTTTTGCTCAGCTCGATAAATAGCAAATCCGTTTTCAAGTCAAACTCCACAAAATCACTGTCGTCACCAGCTCGGTTGTAAAGCTTGACTCCCGTCATTTTCATACGTTTTACTTCCTTACTTTTGGAGGGATTTCATCGGCTTCACTTTGTTTCCCAACATACCTTTGCGCAATCCCGCCAGGATATTCTTCTTTCCGTTTGCAGTTGTCTTTTTACTCATATCTCCACCCCCTTCCAAATAAGGTCAGAGCCTGAGCACATACAGATAATGCCACAGTGGATGGGACAATGAATAACCCAGACGCAGTAGCAGCCAATCCACACAGCACCAAAATCTGCTTCCAATTATGTTGCTGTTCTTTGTCACGCCAAATCATAATGATAATAAGGGCCGGAGCCAGGAAATAAGGGAACCATGCAGCCGGCAGCTCTATATTGGAAATAACCGTAAAAATGAACACAGATAATACAACACAGCCCGTTAAGGTTTTCATGTGAAAGCCGCCTGTAAGGATTCGGGTTGTCCAAAACGCAGCTATAGCGAAAACACATTCAACCAGATTACAGGTGAAGCAGGCAATAGCCAGACTTAATAATATAACCGAGCAATTACTTATGAGGAAGGAGAGACCCTCATAAATCTCCTCATCACTTTCATCCGGATCAGAGCCCTTTTTCCATTTTATCAGGCGGTAGGCGGTCCATTCTACTGCGTCTGGCATCATAATAATCCCTCATTCTGGAAATCAAGTAAAGCCAAAGATAGCAGCATATATTTATGGAGGTTACCAGGAAAAAGGAAAAATGCTGGTAGGCTATAAAAGCTGTTACGAAGCTCAGCATTACTACAACGGCCACAACAAGCAGCTTTTTCTCCAATGGATTGGACGTTTCTTTCACAAAAAAATCATGAGGAGGACGGATTACATACGACCAACCCCATTGTTTTTTGTGAAGCAAAAAGCTGACAAGGAACACGGCCAGCTGTGAAATCATTTGTAGCATAAATATCCCGATTCCGGCGGTATCCTTCACGATCTGGCTATCCATAAGGTCGCTTAGGAAAAGGAGTGCGGCTATAAAAAGCTGGATGGCCGCGAATGCGCTGTAGCCGGCGCAAGCGATAATGACCGATTTGACAATCCGGATCTTAATCACGTAGATTAAAAATCCGATATACATGGAGATTTGGACAACCATATCCAAAGTGGCGGAACCAACCTCGACCCGCAGCAGGTAGGAGGAGCAGGAAATGATGAGAGACAAGGCCAAAACTTCTCGACTATACTCAAAGAAGGGCATCCGAAACAGCTTAAACATGATTGCCATAATAGCCAATGTGTCGACAAACCCAAACATCAAATATACTGCAAGTGCCATTGGGACACCTTTCCAAAGAAGGTTATATTATTAATATAAAGGATTCTGGGTATTTTTTCTATTTGTAATATTTGGGAATAACTGTTGTAGCTGCTCCTAATAAATTACCCCCGAAAGCGGATGCTCCCGGGGGTGCGATTTCAGGCTGTTTTGACTCTAAAACTAGTGCTATAATGTATACATCATTTCCAATTAAGAGGTGTACCCTTTGGCATACTCCCGCGGGAGATGCCTACTCCAAATGTGGCTCGACACAAAGGGATTTACCCAAACGGAATTTGCCGAGCGTTGTGGCTGGTCACAGCGTATGGTTTCCCATTGGTGTAATGGTGACAGGTATATGAGTGTTGAAGCTATGTACACCGCCTCGGTTGAGTTGAAAATCCGTATGGAAGCCTTATATGAATGGGTTGAAATTGAGGCTGAAACAAGGGAGTAGGCATGCGGTTCGCCGCGCCTCCCGCTTCATTAGAACGCGGGCGTTCTAATGAAGCATTTCCTCAATAATGTTTAGTCCTCATAAATCTCTCTATAGCTTCTGTCTTATTCTTCGCACCTAATTTTTCAAAGATCCTCTTCATATAGTTATCTACCGTACGGCGGCTCATATGTATCATTTCAGCAATATGGTTGTAGGTAGCACCCTGAAGTAATTCTTTCAGAATTACAACTTCTTCCTCGCTTAAGTCTGCTAAAATTTCATTTGGTGAAGGCGTCTGCTCAGTTACTGGAGGAAACACCGTAAGACCGGATAATACACAGCAAACCGCATGTTTTATCGTAAGGGGATCAGCATCTTTTGTAATCGCTCCATGTGCTTTTACCTCAATCATTTTCGGAAGTAATGGATTGATGTCAAGGCCGGTCACGAATAAAATCTTTGTATTTGGGTGATTGTTCAAAATCACTTTAGCTGCTTCGATTCCGGTCATATCAGGTAAGGAATAATCCATAATGACAAGATCGGGATGGAAAAGTTCGGTTTCTTTAATCCCCTGTTTTCCGTTTCCTGCGATTAAAACTTCATCCACTCGATCAATACCCTTTAATAATTCCTGTGTAGCATTAATCATCAACGGGTGGTCATCCACAATCAAGATTTTATTCACGCGCCCCTCCTTTCCATCAATTGCATATTTATTTGCATTGACTTTCGTTGAATACTTGCGTTCTTATGCAATAAATATAACATAAATTTTCTACTTTGTGTTGACGGAGTTACCTAGGTATATTGGTTATTGACAAACATCCCCAGAAATGATAAAAGGCCTTGTCCTAATGGGAACAAAGCCTGGGGAGATGCTGCACTTTTTTCTGATTGCTTCTGGATATTTGCACTGGCTCTTCATGACTGAAATACGCTGTGGAGTCTTTAGGCTCATACGCTACCAGTTTTGGAATATTCGCCAGGGCTCCACCGTTGACAGCATCAAATCCAAATTGTTCAAACAATCTTCGGGCACTTTCTAAAGATCCGCGCAAGGAGAAAATATAAAGTTTCTTGTCACTTGTTGTGAACGCGAGTTGTTCCTTCTTATTGTTGTGCTGAACAATTGTTCGAATGTCAGCAACCCTGATGGATGCTTGACAGCCTTCCAAATCCACACAGGGCAAAAGGATGTCGTCGTTCATTACTTCTTGTTCTCCTGTTTGATGATGGTCTTTCCAGGTTTCCCAAACAACCATTTGTTGGTACCAATTACCGCTGGAGCCACAATAAGCTTTGCAATTTGTTTCTTAATCATCGCTATCACCTCCTATTCCAATTAAGGTTAGACATTGGGCAAAAGCAACTATGGCAACAGGAGATGAAAGCAATAAAGAATTGAGTAAAAGGATGGATAGTGCCCATCTGCTTTCCTTGCTGTCCCTCCCTTTATTATACCAGATTATTATTAGCGAGCTAACGATATTCATTAAGGATATACCAAATAATGGAATTGTATATTGTGCTCCAACATATATTAATAAGGTAGATATTACAAAGCAGACGGTTATTGAAAGCGCGTGGATTCCGCCAGTTGCTGCTCTGATTAAAATCAAGGTAGATAATCCTAAAATACTCTCCGGCATCCTACCGGTAATGAAACCAATAATGATAGATAAAAAAATGACCCCGTAATAATTCAACCAAATAGCCAAATAATAACTTATTTGTTCTTCTGATATCTGTATACTCTCATCCCATGATCTGGCTTTTTGGGCCAAATATCTGGAGGCGTACTCTATCGGATCAGTCACGACTCATTATCCCTCTTATAAGCCAAGTATAAGAGAATAACATACATTACGATTACAATGGGAAGTGCAATAAACGTTTTTTCATTAGTGAAACCGTATACGCCAAGAAATAAAATAAGGGATGCCAATAAAACACCGGTAATTATCCTGACTTCATCCTTGTTCATTACCTTTCTAACCATGAGATCGTGTGGTGGACGTAAAATAAAGCTCAAGCCAATATTCTTCTTCTTAATGATGTAAGCAAGTAAAAATACAATCATGCTGGATACAAATTGAACCACATAGGCTGACAGGCTGGAAGAATTATTGATTACCTCTGAGGAATCCACAATTCTTAGAGTAGTTAACAGCAGGAATGTAGCACTATTAATAATTGCAAAACCAAAGTACATCAATGAGATTAGTACAGATCTCCAAAACCTCACTTTAATCATATATCTGAGAAACAAAATAAGCATAACAAAAGCCGCAGCAGCATCAATGGCCATATTTACTTGCAGTTGAACCCTGAGCAAATAGGAGCATAGCGTTACCAACACGGCCATTAACGTGATTTCCTTTAAATATTCCCTGTACGGGAACCAAAAGCTGCAAAAAATCAGTGCAAAGATAGAATGAGTTTCGATTGTTCCCAGGACCATAAAGATGACAAAGCTGCTCATGATATCGCTCCTCATTACCGGTTGGTTCTCTATCTTAATATATCTTACTTTGAAGAGCGAGGCTACACGATTATTAGAATTTTATTACATAATCTAGAAATTCTGACCCTTACCACAAGGAGGATAACCAAACTATAAAATCCCGTCAATAGTTGTGCCGCGGCACTTTGGAATATACGGATATTCTGGTAATTAACCCCTGTACATATTACAATAGAATAATAGCATCGCTCACATTTAGAACAGTTCCATCTTTGCTTTGTGGTCCTACCTACCGGGGGGGAGGAAAAACGTGGGAATCGTAATCGGTATGGCACGTTTTATGGCAAACGAAATTAAGAGGAGCAACCCCGAAGAAACGATTAGTATAGACAGAATGGCGGCCGTACTGGCAAATAAATTTAATACCTGGCTGATTATTTTGCTAACTGTTGCCTTATCCTTAGCCCTTCATCAATTCATCGGATCTATCGTTGCTATGATTGCTTTTGTGATTTTGCGCCTTCATACCGGAGGGAGGCATATGCCCAACTTGGACCTGTGCGTATTGTTTTCCGTGTCACTCTTTCTTTTTATTCCGTTCATTTCCTTACCTTATGTATGGATAATGGGGATAAACATCATCACCTGTTTGATTCTTTTGATGAATGCCTCCATTTCTAGAACCAGAACACCCCGGCCATTGTATATCAGACGTCAATTTGTATCGCTGTCGTTGGGTTTTTCGGGATTCATTCCCGGTTTTGATATCATTGCTCTGGTTTGTTTTGTACAAGCTTTGTTGCTGTTAGAAAAGGAGGTGAAACGATCATGAACAAAACACTTGCTAAGTTGTTGTCTAAGGTATTGGATGAAGAAGCGAAAACTCAGGCAGGTTATGAGCCGTTTAAGTGGTTTACGGGCAAAGTGGAAATCCCGGAAGACAAAAAGGAAGAATAGGGTTGGGAGTATGGAGATGGTGGCGATCCTAATGGAAGTCAGAGCCCTTATTTGCTTAAAAAGGCGGGTTACGAAAATCTAACGGAAGCAGGAGACGTTATCTGGGTAAAACTGGGCTACTGGTGAACGTTTTGGGCCAAATAGCGGCTTTCACCGCCGTTAGGAATGATGGGCTTTTATTTCCAAATAAAAAAAAGAGCAGTAGGAGTAATCACTCACTGCTCTTTTTAGCCTAAAGACGCAAATAAAAACGAAGCACTTTATTTCGAACCGTTACTTAGGCATTGGTACATACGGAGAGTGGCTGAGGTGAAAACATTCTAAAAGAGGTGGTATGGGGTTGGACATTGGGTTCACTAGTAAAACGCACGAAATAGTTTTTTGGTCAGTGTTTTATATCGTTGCGATTCTTTTGTACTTCGCGATTCCATACGGGATTGTATTCTTGATCGCTCGAAAATTAGGATGGTCTAAGAAAAGAGCGCATTTAATTGCTGGGTTAGTAGGATTATTGGTGTTCGTATTTATTAAATTACTTCCATAATCAAAACAAAAGCAGCTAAGGAGGTTATCCTTAGTTGTTATTTGCTTTTCCACATATCCAAGCTAATAACACTATAAATATGAAGGGCAAGCGTGGATGACAACCTAATCCATATGATAGCTAGTCCTTTTTTGCGGGAGAATCCAGTTTGTGCGTTGCACGAGAAAATAATACTAAAAACTTCGGGTCAAAACGATAATGATATATTGATTAAACAACAATCCCCCACCAGCAATTTGCCAGAGGGGGATTCCTTTATTCTGTTCTTGTTCCCTTATTTTTTATTGTTAGGTGCATAATGAGTATTGGCCAGCATTTTGGCAACAATGAAAACAAGGTCTTCATCCCGGATTGTATCGTCTCCAACTTGATTGGCTGCGTACTTGGTGGGATCTACTGTTGAACCCAATTCACCAAAATGAGCAGCATCGATAGCGAGGTCAAGTAGCGTATACTCTCCTGACATATTCACGTCCTGACTTTCGACGACAACAGTATCTTCTAAGCAATTAGCTGCATCCAAATCATATTCGGCAGTAGTGTCAGCAATTAACCACGGGACTGAAAGTCTACCAAGTTATCCTGCCTCCTGGTGGAACAGTTGCGATTTCGGTCCAATCCGCCAACCTGTACCAATTTGATCCGAATGTTAAATACATCATAAGTCTCAGCAATGTTCCTTGGTTCTAATAAAACACCCTCCTTCCGCCAGCCATAAGCCAGCGGGGGGAGGGTGTTTTAGGCATGTGTCGGCAAACCTGAAGCCATCCGTAGCTCATTGGCCAAATGGTTCTGCCAATTCTCATATTGGTAGATGTGTTATGTTCAAAAACTTTCCCACGTCTCCAGGCATAGGTCTGCCTGATCTTTCGGTAACTTCCATTCCATAGTTTTGCGTTGGCAAATGACTCTGTGCAATTTCCGGGCCAGATGTAATAACTGGTATTAAAGCAATTGGACCGCTGATCAGATAACGCTTGCTTAAGTAGTTTTTGTTTGAGTCCAAATACAATAAAAAACGTGCCCAAGAGACTAGACACCAAAGTGTCAAAGTCCCACGGACACGTATTTTCACATTACTCAAAAATTGAAGCCTATGGTATAAGCTTACCCGATGCTGCCTTCCATCTCGAATTTTATCAATCTATTCATCTCCACCGCGTACTCCATCGGGAGCTCCTTGGTGAAGGGCTCGATGAAGCCCATGACGATCATCTGGGTGGCTTCGGCTTCGGTGAGGCCGCGGCTCATGAGGTAGAAGAGCTGGTCCTCGGATACCTTGGATACGGTCGCTTCATGCTCCAGCGTGATGTTGTCGTTCATGATCTCGTTGTACGGGATGGTGTCCGACGTGGATTGTTTATCCATGATCAGGGTATCGCACTTGATATTGGCCTTGGAGCCCTGAGAGTTGCGTCCGAAGGAGCTCAAGCCGCGGTAGGTCACCTTGCCGCCGTGTTTGGAGATGGACTTGGACACGATGGTGGAGGTGGTTTCCGGTGCCAGATGGATCATCTTGGCGCCTGCATCCTGGTGCTGGCCCTTGCCGGCTACAGCGATGGAGAGCACACTGCCCTTGGCGCCGCGGCCCTTGAGGACAACAGCCGGGTACTTCATGGTCAGCTTGGAGCCGATGTTGCCGTCCACCCATTCCATAGTGGCATTTTCTTCGGCAACGGCACGTTTGGTGACCAGGTTATAGATATTGGGCGCCCAGTTCTGGATGGTGGTGTACCGGACACGGGCGTTCTTCAGACACAGGATTTCCACCACGGCGCTGTGCAGAGAGTTGGTGCTGTAGATGGGAGCGGTACAGCCCTCTACATAGTGGACAAAGCTGTCTTCATCGGCAACAATCAGCGTCCGTTCGAACTGGCCCATGTTCTCCGAGTTGATACGGAAGTAGGCCTGCAGCGGAATTTCGCATTTAACACCCTTAGGCACGTAGATAAAGCTGCCCCCGGACCAAACGGCGCTGTTCAAAGCGGCGAACTTGTTGTCCGCGGCGGGAACTACGGTAGCGAAATATTTGCGGAACAGCTCCGGATGCTCCCGGAGGGCGCTGTCGGTGTCCATGAAGATAACCCCTTGCTCCTCCAGATCCTTCTGCATGCTGTGGTAAACCACCTCAGACTCGTACTGGGCGGATACGCCGGCGAGGAACTTTTGCTCCGCTTCGGGAATCCCCAGCTTGTCGAAGGTTTCCTTGATTTCGGAAGGAACCTCTTCCCAGGTTTTACCCTGCTTCTCAGCAGGCTTCACATAATACTGGATGTCGTTAAAATCCAGATCATCCATATCACCGCCCCAGCGGGGCATCGGGATTTTGTTGAACAGCTCGAGGGACTTGAGGCGGAATTCCAGCATCCAATCCGGCTCATTCTTCATCTTGGAAATTTCGGTGACAATCTCCGGTGTAAGCCCCTTGCCGCTTTGGAACACAGCCTTGTGCTCGTCACGGAAGCCATATTTGTAATCTTCCATTTCTGGCATCTGCTTCGCCATTACGAATCCCTCCTAAAAAATATTCCCCCAAAAGTGACGCTAATGCTTCGTAGTAGATTCCGGGACCTTTTGGGGGTGCCCCCGGAAACCATGTATCCAAAAGTTGCGTTATGATTTTACCGCGACTGCTCGACTCCCTTGCGGAGCGCGTTCCACGCCAGTGTGGCGCATTTGATGCGGGCCGGGAATTTGTTAACGCCGGAGAGTGCTTCCAGGTCCTCATACTCGAATTCCACGGGCTCGCCCTTCATCAGACAGGAGAATTGCTCGGCCATGGCCTGCGCTTCCTCCAGGGTTTTGCCTTTGACTGCTTCGGTCATCATGGAGGCGGAAGACATGCTGATGGAGCAGCCCTCTCCCGAAAACCGGGATTCCTTCACAATGCCGTCCTCCACCTTCAGCTGCAGGGAAATCCGGTCGCCGCAGGTGGGGTTATGCAAGTCGATCGTCACACCATTATCCTCGAAATGCCCCCTATTGCGGGGGTTTTTATAATGATCCATAATGACCCGGCGGTACAAATCATCCAATTGCATCGCTAAAGTACTCCTTTGTCCGCCTGAGGGATTCCGCCAAGCGGTCGATGTCCTCTTCCGTGTTGTACAGATAAAAGCTGGCTCTCGCTGTGGAGGACGCCTTCAGCCAACGCATCAGCGGCTGGCAGCAGTGATGTCCGGCCCGGACAGCAATGCCCTCCGCATCCAGGAAGGTAGCCAGATCATGGGGATGGACATCCTCCAGATTGAAGGTGACCAGCCCAGGGCGTTTGCCGGATGCGGGCCCGTAGATCGTCAGGCCTTCCATAACCGGAAGCACTTCCATAGCGTAAGCCGAGAGCTTTTCCTCATGGTCGTGAATGTTATCCATTCCGATGTCCTCCAGGAAATCAATGGCTGCTCCCAATCCCACCGCTCCTGCGATAATCGGGGTCCCGCCTTCGAACTTCCAGGGAAGCTCCTTCCAGGAGGAATCGTATAAGTCCACAAAATCGATCATTTCGCCGCCGAATTCGATGGGCTCCATCTTCTCCAGCAGCTCCTTCTTGCCGTACAAGGCGCCGATACCGGTAGGTGCGCACATCTTGTGCCCGGACAGAGCATAGAAGTCGCAATCCAGATCCTGCACATCCACCTTCATATGGGGGGTGGATTGGGCGCCGTCCACCACCATCACCGCCCCGTGGCGGTGGGCAATGGCCGCAAGCTCCTTCACCGGATGCACCACACCCATCACGTTGGACACGTATGCCACCGCCACCACCTTGGTCCGGTCGGTAATGGTGACCTCCGCATCCGCCAGAGTGATATTCCCGTCCTGCTGGAGGGGAATATACTTCAGCGTGGCGCCAGTTGCCTTGGCCACCTGCTGCCAGGGAATGAGATTGCTGTGATGCTCCATCAGGGTAATCACAATCTCATCGCCTTCGCCGCAGACGCTTCTGGCGTAGCTGGCCGCAACCAGGTTAAGGGCCGTGGTGGTGCCGCGGGTAAAGATAATTTCCTCGGTGTGGCGGGCGTTCAGGAACCGCTTGACCTTTTCCCGGGCCCCCTCATACGCGTCTGTCGCCCGGGAGCCCAGCGTATGGACCCCCCGGTGGACATTCGCGTTATCCCATTCATAATAATGCTTAACGGCTTCAATAACCGCCAGAGGCTTCTGGGAGGTGGCGGCGCTATCCAGATACACCAGCGGATGGCCGTTGACTTCCTGGTTCAGAATGGGAAAAAGCTTGCGGATCTCCTTGGCATTCATTGCTCCAGCTTCCTTTCGACCAGCCGCTGCAGTTGGTCCTCGATTTTGGCAATCGGAATTTCAGACACCACAGGGGCAAGGAAGCCGTAGATGATCAAACGCTGTGCCATTTCCTTCGAAATGCCTCTGGACATCAAATAGTAGATTTGCTCGGGATTCACCTGTCCGACGCTGGCGGCATGGCCTGCCTTCACATCGTCCTCGTCGATCAGCAGGATCGGGTTGGCATCCCCGCGCGCGGTAGGCGACAGCATCAGCACCTTCTCGGTTTGCTGGCCGTTGGCTCCGGTAGCGCCTTTTTCAATCTTGGTAATGCCGTTGATGATGGCAGTCGCCCCATCTCTCATGACGGCACGGGTAATCATGTCGCTTTCGGACATCTTGCCGAAGTGGACGGCACGGGTAGTCAGGCTGAGACGCTGCTCCCCTGTCCCTACGCAAATCACCTTGGTATCCGAGGTGGAGCCGTCACCCTTAAGCAGAGTCGTTGTATCGGAAACAGCGTTGCCGTTGTTCAATTCCCCGATGATCCATTCCACGGAAGCGTCCTTCTCCACAATAGCGCGGCGGTAGGAAAGGTCTGTCAGGCCATGGCCCAGGTTATGGATGGAAGCGGCTCTTACCTTGGCGCCTACCTTGGCGAAAACCTCCACCACTCCGTTCACCACACGCTCGCCGGCAGCCCCTGCGGAAATTACATTTTCCACATAGGTCACGGAGCTGTTCTCTTCGGCTACAATCAGAACATGGGGCGCGCAGACACCTTCGGTTCCTTCAGCCAGGAACAATGCCTGTACCGGCAGCTCCACGCTGACATTCTTGGGAACGTACAGGAAGGCTCCACCGTTCCAGATTGCGCTGTGAAGGGCAGCTACACTATGCTCATCCTGGGCAACAGCCTTCATGAAATACGGCTGCACCAAATCGCTGTGCTCGCGGACAGCTGTTTCCAGATCGGTGAACAGCACACCCTGGGCGGTTGCCGCTTCGGACAGGTGACAGTAAGCCACACTGGAATTGCGCTGAATCAGGAGGCTGTTGCTGAAGCTTTCGCCAAACAGGTTTTTGGCCTCTTCAGGAAGCTCGGAAACCGATTGGACGGCAGCCGCAGGCTGGTATGCGCCATACGTGCTGAGATTCCAGCGGTCCAGACGGGTTTTCTCTACAAAAGGAAGCTCCAGCGTTTCCGCCAGCTCCAGCCCCTTCAGCCGGAGTTCCTTCATCCATTGCGGTTCCCGGTTGCGCTCCGACAGCGCCTGAACGGTGCCGCGGTCTATAGGAAGAACAGTTTGTATGCTCATCGCTTTACCTCCACTTCCTCTCTCTATACTTCCTGTCCGACAGTTTCGTCCACAATGCCCAGCTCTTCCTTCACCCAATCATAACCTTCCGCTTCCAGACGCTCGGCCAGCTCCGGTCCGCCGGATTTCACAATACGGCCCTGCATCATCACGTGGACAAAATCAGGGGTTACATAATTCAAAAGCCGCTGATAGTGGGTAATAATCAGGAAAGCACGTTCCGGGCTGCGGAGAGCGTTGACGCCTGCCGCCACAATTTTGAGAGCATCGATATCCAGACCGGAGTCAATCTCGTCGAGAATGGCGATCTTCGGCTCGATGAGCATCATTTGAAGAATTTCATTACGTTTCTTCTCACCGCCGGAGAAACCTTCATTCAGGTAGCGGTGTGCGAACTCCGGATTGATGTCCAGTTCCTTCATCTTCGCTTCCATCTGGCGGATAAACCGGATCAGAGAAATTTCGTTGCCTTCCCCGCGGCGTGCATTAATGGCACTGCGCAGGAAGTCCGAATTGGTAACGCCGGTAATTTCGCTGGGATACTGCATAGCCAGGAACAAACCGGCACGTGCGCGCTCATCTACTGCCATCTCCAGCACGTCTTCGCCGTTCAGCGTAACGGTACCGTCAGTCACCTCATACTTGGGATGGCCCATCAGAGCCGAGGACAGGGTACTTTTGCCGGTACCGTTGGGACCCATAATGGCGTGAACCTCGCCGCCCTTAATCTCCAGGCTGAGACCTTTTACGATTTCCTTGCCTTCCACGCTTGCTTTCAAATCGCTGATTGTCAACACAGGCACATTCGACATGGATTTTCCCTCCGGTTACTGAAATGGTTTTTATTTAATAACTTATCTTTGTGATTATCAATGATTCTCAATCAAATATAGGAATATTATAGCGCACCCTGATGAATCAATAAAGGGCAACTGAATAATTTTATCAACTTTAATGTTTGGAAAGTCTCTTTGCTTATATTTGTTAAAAATAACCCATGAAAAAAGCCTGGTTTCTCGAGGCCGATGCTGCAGCCAAAAGACCAGGGCTTGGCGGCTTGCGAAAAATATGCAGTGAAATCAGTGACCAGCGACACCCGATCCGGCCAAAGCGGATTTAATAGCTTCACACTGCCGGGCGAATTCCTCGTCGGTCAGAACCGGCGTCTTGTTCACCTCAGGCATAGGATCTGCGATTTCCACCCACGATTTGCAGCCCAGGTAGTCGGAACGGATGGGAATGGATACGGGTTCCTCCAATTGATACACACGCAGCAGCAGGACATGAAGCGGATTTTTCTTCTTCCATTTCAACCGCTCCTCGGCAAAGGTGTCTGTCCAGATATGGAACTCGGACAGCCTGTCCAGCTGCTCCTGGTCCAGCACCTCAATATCCTCCACCACATCGGCAAAAGCAGTCAGCTCCACCGAACGGGCTTCAGCGGACCATCCTGCAAGCGTCTCATCCACGGCATGCTGTTCATTCTCCTTCAGCAGCTCCCGCTTCTGGTGCTCATAAGTCGGATATAAATAAAAATGGTGGCTTTCCACCTGGAAATCCCGGGTTTCCTCTACGATGCCGCCCTTGCGCATCACCAGGATTTGCTTGCCTTCCCGCAGAGCCTTGATGGCGGACGCCCATTCCTTTAAGGCAATTTGTTTGACCGGCGCCTTCATGTCAAGACCTCCTTTGTTTAGACTAATTATAATTTATAACTCATTATAGCCTGAAAAGCTCCCCACGGCAAATGATCTGACTGCCAATGCTTGCATCGGATACAGACCGGCTTTTCTTCAAACCCTATACCCGTCAACCCCATTATCTTATAACAAAAGGAGCGATTCATTCATGCGCGAAGGACTGATTCCCACTGTTTTAGGCACTGCCGTCACTGCTACAGGAGCTGCTTTCCGGGGCAAATATCCTATGGTTTCCACGGCTGTAATGGGCTTTGGTTTGGCCCATGTGGTGCTGGGTGCCATCGATTTGGTGGAGCACCGGAAGTATCCGCATTTGTAATCAATCCCCCCAAAAGTGACGTAACGCTTCGGAGCCGATTCAGGTACTTTTGGCAATCGAGTAGGAGGCTACCCATTAGTTGAGTAGCCGACCTCTCACACCACCGTACGTACCGTTCGGTATACGGCGGTTCAATCGTTTGAGTGCATTTTGCGAAGATGCTCGTATCGGGCAGGGAAGTCATAATACCCTGCCTGGGCGAGCTTTTCCTTGGTTATGGAGCGAGACAGCACTGGGCTCCCGGCGATCCGCCAGTATCCCAATCGCGTATTTCCCCATTGGTAGGCCTGACCTTCCGGCACGCCCAGCTTGCGCAGGTTCTGTACCTTTGTCTTCGGTTTCTTCCACTGCTTCCAGATGTACATACGAAGGCGTCTTCTCAGCCACTCATTCCAGCTTTGCAGAATTCGTTTCATGTCCGCTACATAGAAATGTCCGATCCAGCCTCGGATAAAGACTTTTACATCCTCCATGACTTGCCGAACATTCTTGCCTTGGTTACGGCTCGTCAATTCTCTCAGCTTCTTCTTCGCTTTTGCTAGGGATTGCGGATGGGAGCGGATGTACACCCCTTTTCCGTCCTTTCCCAGAGCAAAGCCAAGGAATTTGAAATGCTTCCGCGCCACTACGCTAACCACCTTACTTTTCTGCGCATTCAGCTTGAGTTTCAGCTTGTTCTCCAGGTATGCCCGGCAGGATTCCAGAAGTCGCATTGCCGCCCGTTTGCTCTTGGCCAGCACTACGATGTCGTCCGCGTATCGAATGATCTTCACCCCTCGACCTTCCATCTCCTGGTCAAACTCGTTCAGGTAAATGTTCGCCAGTAACGGGGACAAGGGTCCGCCTTGCGGCGAACCTTCTTCCGTTTTGACGACTACCCCGTTTTCCATGACCCCGCTTTTCAGGTATTTCTTGATCAGTTCTGTTACGCGAGTGTCCCGGATTTGTCTTCGCAGCAGGTCCATGAGCCGTTCGTGGTTCAGGGTGTCGAAGTACTTCGACAGGTCGATCTCTACCGCGTAGCCGTACCCTTCTTCCGCATAAGCTTTCACCTTTCGAATCGCTTGTTGCGCGCTCCGTCCCGGTCGGTAGCCATAGCTGTCTTCCGAGAATCTCGGTTCATACAGCGGTTGCAACTGTTGGGCGATCGCCTGTTGGATGACGCGATCGACTACGGTGGGAATGCCAAGTTTTCGAACTCCACTGCCATCTGGTTTAGGAATTTCCTTGCGTCGTACCGGGCTGGGCTTGTACCTTCCTTCCCGGATGTTTCGCAAGAGTTCGTCTCCATGTTCTCGCAGCCACGGCAGCGCCGCTTCGACGATCATTCCGTCGATTCCTGGTGCTCCGTGATTGCTTTAGACCCGCTTGTAAGCTCTGTTCAGGTTGTCCCTGCTCAGAATCTTTTCCAGCAAGTCGCTTGCACCATCCCTTTCCCTACCTTCCCGAGCTTCGATACTCCGCGCTCCTGCATACCCTTCGCGTTCCACGCTATCTCTTTGCCGGCAGCCCTTCCGGTATTCTGCTTTCATCGCATCGATTCTCCTTTCAGTCTGTACTCAAGACTTACGATTGTTCGGCCCTTCCCGAAAAAAAAAACTTTCGGTACTATGGCGTCTGCTGACTTCTCACAGCAAGCTTTACTCCGTGTTTCGGATTTTTTTTCCTCCTATTTCACGTCTGTGAGATCTCCCCGGGTAAGAGCGATAACCTTCCCCTCATCTATCTGCCACATTTACATGAAAAGATTCGGGCAGTATTGGACTTTGCTTTGGTTGGCAAGCTCGTCCGTCTCTTCATGCCTTATATGTGATTTCTGTTCGTCAGACCGAGGGTTTGCCTCCGGCTTCCTTCAGATTCCGCCTCACGACGGACACCCTTGCCCTTGGCTAACAGTTCCTACTGCCAAGCCTGTAGCGGACTTTCACCGCCAAGTTATCGCCCATGCCGGGCGCACCAACAAAAGCAGGAGCCCCCGGTCTAACCGGGCAGCTCCTGCTTTTTCGTTTACGTGTCAGTTATACTCAATGGACAGACGGCTGACTGCTTCTTCGGCACGGGTCCTTGCTTCCTCTACCGTATCCGCGGTGCTGACGGCGACCGCCATGCGGCGGCCAACCTTGGTTTCCGGCTTGCCGAATACTCTGACCTGAGTGCCAGGCACCGCTAGGGCTTGCTCCAGCCCGCCGATCCGGTAGCTCCGGGACTCCTCCCAAGCCTTCAGCGTCCGGGAGGCTCCCGGGGACAGCTGGCGCACTCCGTCAACGGGAAACCCGAGAATGGCGCGCACATGCAGGGCGAACTCCGACAGATCCTGGGTCGCCATGGTCACCATGCCCGTATCATGGGGCCGCGGGGAAACCTCGCTGAAGATCACCCGGTCTCCGGCCAGGAACAGCTCCACTCCATAGAGTCCGTAGCCGCCCAAAGCCTCCGTCACCTTATGGGCGATCTCCTCTGCTGCTTCAATCTGGCCCGGGGTCATGGCATGAGGCTGCCAGGACTCGATATAGTCGCCGTCCTTCTGGACATGGCCGATAGGCGGACAGAACACCGTCCCGCTAACGGAGCGGACTGTCAGCAGCGTAATCTCCGAATCAAAGGGGATAAACTCCTCCACAATCACCCGGGTTTTGCGCCCGCGGCCGCCCTCCAGGGCCAAATTCCAGGAGTGCTCCGCATCCTCCCGCCTGGGGCAGACGCTTTGGCCCTTGCCGGAAGAGCTCATCACCGGCTTGATCACACAGGGCGTGCCGATTTGCTCCACAGCCGCCTTCAGCTCGTCCAGGCTGTCTGCAAAGGCATACCCTGCAGTGGGCAGCCCCAAGGTTTCCGCCGCCAGCCTGCGGATGCCCTCCCGGTCCATGGTCAGCCGGGAGGCCCGGGCTGTAGGAATAACCCTGAAGCCTTCCTCCTCCAGCCGGATCAGCTCCTCGGTGGCGATGGCTTCAATCTCCGGCACAATCAGATCGGGCCGTTCCTTCAGGATCAGCTCCCGCAGCGCTGCCCCGTCCAGCATGTCCACCGTATGGCTGCGGTGGGCCACCTGCATAGCCGGCGCCCCTTCATAGCGGTCCACGGCAATGGTTTCAATCCCCAGCCGCTGTGCCTCCAGCACAACCTCCTTGCCAAGCTCACCTGCTCCCAGCAGCATAATCTTCCGCGCATGGGCAGACAATGGCGCCCCGTACATGTGCAACTCCCCTTTACTTCAGCAATAGTTCCCCTTATTTTGCCGAAAAAAGCCCATTTCCGCAACTTTTATTTCCGGCTGCTCCCCTCCCAGCTGCACCTCCGGATTCTAACGGAAGCCAGAGTCCTTATCCGGCCAAAAAGGCCCCTTTCCAAAACCTAACGGAAGTGAGCGTCGCTATTCGCCGGAAATCCCCTCATGGCAGGCATATTTAGCCGCAATAGCGGCTGTGGCCGCCGTTAGAATTTCCCAAGCCGCCAATTAAAGCAAATAGAGGCTCTCACCGCCGTTAGGATCCATAGCCAACCTCCCGTCCTCCTCCAACACAAAAACAGGATCCCTCCACCACAGAGGCATCCTGCCACATTCCAATATACGCTTCTACCATGCTCAAGACTCCAGCCCACTCCCGTGCTTTGCGAAACCTGTGAGCTACTCGTGCTGGAAGCCATCCTTCGGGAAACCCGGCTCCTTCGGCTCAATCTCAGGCGGGATAGGCGGAATCGCGTCGGGCTCTTTCAAGGGCGGCACCGAATCCGGCGGTTCCACTCCGGGAACGGTCTCAGGAATTTCATCAGGCGGAACAGATTCGGGAACATCGCCCGGTCTGATCTCCGGCTCAGGCTCCGGCTGGAAGGGTATGTTTAAGTTAAAATCAAGATTGGACATATGGGCAGCCTCCTTAAATGGGGGATGCCCCTTTTTACCCAGTTCCAGCGAATGGCAATCAGATGGGCTGGATGGCAATCGGTTAGAGCGGGAATCAATTAGGACGCGGTTAATTAGTTGGGGCGTAAGCAATTAGTTGAGATGGGAGCAGTTGGTCAGGACGAAACAGTCAGTTGAGGCGGGAGACGAACAAGGTGGAAAATTGGCAACAAGTTGGAGCAACTGCACAATCAGCACTCCTCAGGATCGCGTAACGGAACCGGGAGACCCTTAGAGAGGAAAAAACGTTGGATTTGCAAAATAACGGAACTGAGCGACTGTTGGAGGGGAAAAAGAGGCATATTGGTGCCAATTTCATGCTGTAAGGGTCTCTTATTTCCGTTACAGCGGAGAATGTGCACATATCCGGCCTTAAGCGCTTCTCCCTTCCGTTACAGCCGGAACCCCAGCCCACACAGACGCTGCGGCCCATCACGAGCGGGAAAACAAAAAAGACAGCGGCTTTCGCTGTCTTTAAACTGTCCTTTCCATTAAACGAAGCTCTGGCTGCAGAAGCCTACCCTTCCAGCTGCGTCACATCGATTCCCTGCTCCCGGATCTGGCGGATGATGGCCGGATCGCTTTTGGCATCGGTGACCAGGTGGTGGAT
>JAEWMH010000012.1 GCA_023393235.1 Bacillota bacterium
TCCCAGAGCCCGTCCAAAAGCTGGACACAGCCTCCGGAGATGTCCATCGACACCAGTAAGACTTATAAAGCTGTATTCAAGACCAATAAGGGAAGCTTTACGGTAGAGCTGTTTGCCAAGGATGCCCCCAAGGCGGTTAACAATTTTGTCTTTTTGTCCAAGGAGCATTTCTACGAC
Source organism: Bacillota bacterium (assembly GCA_023393235.1). Classification (GTDB taxonomy): domain Bacteria; phylum Bacillota; class Bacilli; order Paenibacillales; family NBRC-103111; genus Paenibacillus_AR. Next base: position 178 of record JAEWMH010000012.1, read on the forward strand.
GGCGTGACCTTTCACCGCATTATCGAAAGCTTCATGATCCAGACCGGAGACCCCAAAGGCAACGGAACAGGAGGGCCGGGGTATAAGTTTGCCCACGAGCCTACACAGTATAAGTATGACAAAGGCATTGTCGCCATGGCCAATTCAGGCCCGGACACCAACGGCAGCCAATTTTTCATTGTCACCGGGAATGCCAGCCACTTGAATGCCAAGCCGGATTATACCGTATTCGGAAAAGTGATTGAGGGGATGGACACGACTGTGACAAGCATCGCCAAAACACCGGTGAAAACCAATCCCCTTAACGGCTCCGCGGAAACGCCCACGGAGAAGGTTACCATCGATTCCATTCAGATTATAGAGGAATAACAAGCACACTGCGGGATGCACGACTACTAAGACTGAAGGGAATAACGCCTGTGAAACGTAAATATTCTGACCGGGCTAATTGGAGAAGGGTAACAGAGAAGAAATTCCAGGTCCGCACGCTGCATGAACCGGAGTTTCAAGGCTATGTGGTGCTGTATCAGATCAAGCAAGTACGGGATCCGTTGTGGAAGGAATACGACGGCAAACGGTATTGCGTGGCGGATGCCGGGTATGAGTGGCTGCAGCATTTCCAGAAGGGCGCCCATTACATTATGACCTCTATGTTTAATGACAAGGGGCAGGTGGTACAGTATTACATCGATATCTGCAAGGTGCAGGGCGTAACGGACAGAGGTGTGCCATGGTTTGACGATTTGTATCTGGATGTGGTGATTCTTCCCGGAGGTGAGCTGTTCCTGCTGGATGCGGAGGAGCTGGAGGATGCCTTGAAGAAGGGGATTATCACCCGTGAGGATTTCGATATGGCATGGGCTGAGGCCAACAAGGTGATGGAGATGTACCGGGAAGGGCGGTTTCCGCTCCTGAAGCTTTCCGGCAAACATTGGGGCTATTTCCACAGCCGTCAATAAGCAGGCCGCTCCTTTTCCATGGAGGTGATCATGGTTGATGAAGCAGACAGGCAAAAAGGTTTGTTTGCTCTTGCACGGCTTTACCGGCGGTCCTTATGAGGTGGAGCCGTTGGCGCATGCGCTGGAGGAAGCGGGCTGGTATTGCCGGGTACCCCGGCTTCCGGGGCACGACGAGGGACTAGAGGGACTTTGTGACACCACCTGTGATATGTGGCTGGAGGCCGTATGCCGGGAGGCGGAGCAGCTGGGGCAGGAATATGGCGCTTTTGATTTGGCCGGCTTTTCCATGGGAGGAATGCTGGGCATCCATTTGGCTGCCCGGTATCCGGTCCGCAAGCTGGCTTTGCTGAGCGCCGCGGCAATCTATGTTAGCCCGGGACGGATGGTCCGCAACATGTGGCATATCCGCCATGAAGAGCGGAGTGTCCTCCAGTTTAAGCTGAAGCAGACTCCGGCCAAAGCCGTGCTGCAGTTTATGCGTCTTGTACACCGGGTTCGTCCCGATATTCCCCGGGTCACTGCTCCGGCACTGGTGGTTCAGGGCTTGCGGGATCCCATTGTACATCCGGTCAGTGCCCGGTATCTCACCAAACGGTTGCCCTGTGTGGCGGAAACGGTTTACTTCCCCCGTTCCAGGCACTTGCTGTGTTTAGAGGAGGAAGCGTCGGATGTAATCTGCAAGGTAAAGGAATTTTTTGAGACGTGAGCAGTGAAAAACGGGCACCCTTCATGGGTGCCCGTTTTCGGTTCACGGCTGCGCCTTAACCGTTAATCACAGTGCCGCCGTTGATATGCAGAACCTGTCCGGTGACATAAGAGGAGTCGCCGCTGGCCAGGTATACATACCCCGGTGCCAGCTCCTCAGGCTGTCCTGCCCGTTTCATCGGGGTATTGCTGCCGAACTCCGATACCTTCTTTTCGTCGAAGGTGGAGGGTATGAGGGGGGTCCAGATCGGGCCGGGGGCAACGGCATTGACCCGGATGCCCTTCTCGATCAGCTGTGCCGACAGGGAGCGGGTGAAGGTCACGATGGCCCCCTTGGTGGCGGAATAGTCCAGCAGGTCCTTATTGCCTTTATAGGCGGTAATCGATGCTGTATTGATGATGGAGGAACCAGCGGGCAGATGCGGCGCCACTGCTTTGGTCAGATAGAAGAACGCAAAGACGTTGGTCCGGAAGGTCTTCTCCAGCTGTTCGGCGGTGATATCCTCCAGGGTGGTTTGAGGGTGCTGCTCGGCTGCGTTGTTCACCAGGATATCGAGCTTGCCCAGCTGCTTCATAGCGAAGTCCGCCAGCTCCTGGCAGGCCTTCTCCTGTCCAAGATCGCCGCTCCACAAGAAGCACCTTCGTCCTTCCTGCTCTACCTGGCGTTTGGTCTCTTCCGCGTCCTGATGCTCATTCAGATACGCCACCACCACATCGGCGCCTTCTTTGGCGAAGTGGATGGCGACTGCACGGCCGATGCCGCTGTCTCCGCCGGTAATAAGGGCTGCTTTGCCGGTGAGCTTGCCTGCCGCTTTATACTTGTTGTCTTCGAATGCCGGAAGGGGATTCATCTCCGCTTCTACACCCGGCTGTTTGTCCTGGTGCTGGGGCGGGAACGTTTTCTTTTGGGTTTCCTGAGTATTGGTTGACATGGTTTTCATTCTCCTTTCAAATCGTTGCCAGGATACATGCTCCAACTTCAGTTTGCCTAAAGGAAACAAGGTTTATGAAACCTGTTGCGGGGCACAATGGTTTTACCCTTCAGTCAAAAAGCCTAAACACGCACCCCCTGAAAGCTGCGTGGCGCTCCGAATGATTTTAGGGATGGAGCAAGAATATTTCTCCTTTCTTTCGACTATACTAAACAACGCAAGCTATTTTTCTTCAACACGGTCCTAGATGGCCGTGGATTGAAACTATGGAGGTTTGTTACCAGGATGCAAACAGGAACAGTAAAGTGGTTTAACGCGGAAAAAGGCTACGGATTTATTACTTCCGACGAAGGCGGCGATGTTTTCGTCCACTACAGCGCCATCACCGGTGAAGGCTTCAAATCTCTGGACGAAGGCCAGAAGGTCAGCTTCACAGTGGTGCAAGGCAACCGCGGTCCGCAAGCCGAGAATGTCAGCAAGTTGTAAGGCAGGTCTTCGGCTGTAACGGCGCATGACCTCAAAAAACAAACACGCCTAAAGCTTGGGCTTGACCCGGCTTGCGGCGTGTTTTTTTTCTGCGATTCTTTCCGTTTCTTTTTAAGCGGAGAATTGTGTACAATAAAGGCGGACGCACTTCATGGTTCAACCTTCCAATCTTGTCCTCCGCAGACGGCATTGGACAATCCGCCCGGCGAATATAATGGTCTCTAAGGACGTCGGCAAATTGGGGGAGTGGACATGAGCGTTCGCAGTATTCCGGGAGATTCGTTGGAAAGCGTCCGGGCTTCCCGCCAGATCAGTGTGGTATTCCGAAAGGATGAACCGGCTGCCCAGCCTGTGGAGAACGGAAGCGGCATCCCCTTCGGCAATAAATTCCTGGAGCCCGGCACACCATATGCCAATGTGTTCCGGGAGCTGAACCAGATGATCGGCTTGGACAATGTGAAGGAGCTGGTGTACGAGGTGTACGCCATGCTGCAGGTCAGCCAATACCGGGCGGAGGCGGGGCTTGTTGCCAATACCCATGTGTACCATATGGTGTTTAAGGGGAATCCGGGAACCGGCAAAACCACCGTGGCCCGGCTGATTGCCAAGCTGTTTCAGGAGATGGGTATTCTGTCCAAGGGACATCTTATCGAGGTAGAACGGGCAGACTTGGTGGGCGAATATATCGGGCATACCGCGTTAAAAACCCGGGAGCTGATTAAAAAGGCCTTGGGCGGGATTCTGTTTATCGATGAGGCGTACAGTCTGGCCAGAGGCGGGGAGAAGGACTTCGGCAAGGAAGCCATCGACACGCTGGTGAAGGCCATGGAGGATTATAAGAATCAGTTTGTACTGATTCTGGCAGGCTATCAGGAGGAGATGGAATTTTTCCTGAAGACGAATCCGGGTTTGCCGTCGCGTTTTCCCATCCAGGTGGATTTCGCCGATTATTCCGTGGACCAGCTGATGCAGATTGCCGAGCTGATGGTGAAGGAGCGCCAATATGCGCTTTTGCCCCAGACGGAAATGAAGCTGCGCCAGCATCTGGTCACCGAGAAGCTGCGGCAGGAGGACGGGTTCAGCAATGCCCGGTACGTCCGCAATACCATCGAAAAAGCTATGCGCTACCAGGCGGTGCGAATTCTGCAGCAGAACCAGGGAGCGCCCTCCCGGTCGGAGCTGATGACCATCCGCCCAGAGGACTTGAAGTGGGATAAAAAGAATGTGTAAAATGGACACGACAAAAGGAGTCGATGCAATAGATGAAACCGACATCGCAGGATAATACACAGCAGGCTCAAGAGCGGGCTGTTCTGGTCAGCCTGGTGCTAAAGGAGCGGGGAGCCAACGCCGAGCTGGCGGAGTATTCGCTGCAGGAATTGGTCCGCCTGGCCGAGACGGCTGGAGTGACAGTCATGGAAACCATGAAGCAAAGCCGGGATCAGGCTGATTCCAAATGGCTGATCGGCAAGGGCAAGGTGGAGGAGTTGAAGGAGAGGCTTCGTGAGCTGGATGCGCAAACGGCGATTTTCGACCAGGAGCTCTCCGGCATTCAAGTACGGAATCTGGAGGAGGCCCTGGATGTAAAAATTATTGACCGGACCCAGCTGATTCTGGATATTTTCGCCGGACGGGCGAAAACCCGGGAGGGCATTCTCCAGGTGGAGCTGGCTCAGCACAGTTATCTGCTGCCGCGGCTGGTGGGACATGGCAAGAACCTCTCCCGTCTGGGCGGCGGTATCGGTACCAGAGGTCCCGGTGAAACTAAGCTGGAAACCGACCGGCGCCATATCCGCAACCGGATCGGGGAGCTGAAGCGCCAGCTGGAGGAGGTCACTAAACACCGCAAGCTGCACCGGGAGCGCAGACGCAAGTCCGGCGTGTACCAGGTAGCGCTGGTGGGCTACACCAATGCGGGCAAATCCACTCTGCTGCGCCAGCTGACCGCTGCCGATGTTCTGGTAGAGAATCAGCTGTTCGCCACACTGGACCCCACCTCCCGCACGCTGGAGCTGCCTAACGGCAAAGAAGTGGTGATTACCGACACCGTTGGCTTCATTCAGAATCTGCCCCATGATCTGGTGGCTGCTTTCCGCGCTACGCTGGAGGAGGCCAACGAGGCCGATCTGATCCTACATGTGGTGGACAGTGCCATCGATATGCGTGAGGAACAGATGAAGGTGGTGCTGGAGGTTCTGGAGGAACTTGGCGCCCGTGGCAAGGAAATGATTACGGTCTTCAACAAAATCGATCTGTGCCCGCCGGGACAGGTGGAGCTTTTGACTCCGGGAGAGGGAGATTTCATTCGTCTTTCCGCTTACAATCCGGCTGACTTGGAGCGGCTTAAGCTGTTGATTCAGGATAAAATGGCAGGAGGCCTCCATTCCTTCCGGATTCCCGCGGTTCAAGGGGACAAGATTTCTCTGGCTTACCGTCTGGGAACGGTAGTGGAGACGGAAGTGGACGGAGAGGACATGGTCATTTCCGTGGATGTGAATGCGCAGGATTATGAGAAATTCGGCTATTTGCTGGCCGGATGCGAAGTAAATACAGGGGATATAGATAAGGGAGAGCAAATTGAAGGATGAATTTCACAGAGACGATCACCAAAGCTGCACAACAGGCAGAAATCAAGGCGGAAGCAAAGCTGAAGGAAATCGACAGGCTGATTGACGAAAACCAGTGGAAGGTGATCGAAGCTTTCCAGAAGCATCAGGTCAGTGATTTCCACTTTGCAGGCTCCACCGGCTACGGGTACAATGACCGCGGCCGGGAGGTACTGGATCTGGTGTATGCGGATATTTTCGGGGCGGAGGCCGGATTGGTCCGGCCCCATTTTGTGTCCGGTACCCATACCATCTCTACGGCGCTGTTCGGGTGCCTGCGTCCCGGGGATGAGCTGGTTTATATTACAGGACGCCCTTATGACACCCTCCATAAAGTAATCGGCAAACCAGCGGATGGGACAGGCTCCCTGCAGGATTACGGCATCCATTATGGCGAGGTGGCTCTGACGGCTGCAGGGAAACCCGACTGGGAGGCCATCAAGGAACGGCTGACCTCACGGACCACCATGGTGGGCATCCAACGCTCCCGCGGTTATGACTGGCGGCCTGCCTTCACTGTGGAGGAAATCGGGAAAATGGTGCGTTTTGTAAAAAACCTGTATCCCGGAATGATTGTGTTCGTGGACAATTGCTACGGCGAATTTACGGAGCTCCTGGAGCCTACCCAAGCAGGTGTGGATTTGATGGCCGGCTCCTTAATCAAAAACCCCGGCGGTGGTGTGGCATCCGGCGGGGGATATATTGTAGGACGGGCTGATTTGGTAGAGAAAGCGGCCTTCCGTTTAACGGCGCCGGGGATCGGCGGTGAGGTAGGCGCTACTCTGGGAACATTGCGCGGCATGTATCAGGGGTTGTTTCTGGCGCCTCACACCACGGGACAAGCCATCAAGGGCAGCGTGTTTGCCTCGGCAGTTTTTGAAGACCTGGGCTTTGATACTCATCCCCGCTGGCAGGATACCCGGACAGACCTCATTCAAGCCATCCGGTTTACGGGCGCCGAGCATTTGATTGCTTTTGTACAGGGGATTCAAAAGGCCTCTGCCGTCGACGCCCATGTAGTGCCGGAGCCATGGGACATGCCCGGCTATGAGCATCCCGTGATTATGGCTGCAGGAACCTTCATCCAAGGGGGCAGCCTGGAGCTGTCGGCGGATGCGCCGATCCGCGAGCCTTATATCGCCTATATGCAGGGGGGACTTACCTATTCCCACGCCAAGCTGGGAGTGCTGTGCGCTCTGCAGAATATGGTGGAAAAGGGCTTGCTTCAGCTGGATTAACCATTGTAATTAAACCTAACACAACTTGACAAGTTCTTGTTATAGTGATACGATCATAACATAAAGTGTCACAGGGGTGATAAGGTATGAGTGATGACATCCGCAGGAATATGGCGCTTTTCCCCATTGGTATCGTGATGAAACTGACGGATTTAACCGCTCGCCAAATCCGTTATTACGAGCAGCACGAACTGGTTATGCCGGCCCGTACAGGCGGCAACCAGCGGTTGTATTCTTTTAATGATGTGGAGCGTCTACTGCAGATTAAGGATTTGATTGAGAAGGGTGTTAACATCGCGGGGATCAAGCAGGTGCTTCTGCCTGTGGACCAAACCTCCGAGGAAGCCACCGTATTAAACGAGCAAACGGAAGTGAAGCGCAAGGAGCTCACAGATTCCCAGCTTCACAAGATGCTCAAGCAGCAGCTGATGACCGGCGGCAAACGTCCCGGCCAGGTATCCATGATTCAGGGCGAGCTGTCCCGCTTCTTTCATTGATTCAGCCATATTGTACATAAGGGAGGAGAACTCGAGTGTATTCCAATTACACGAAAGAAGACATTCTTCGTATTGCCAAGGAACAGAATGTCCGGTTTATCCGGCTGCAGTTTACCGATCTTCTGGGCGTCATCAAGAACGTAGAAATTCCGTTAAGCCAGCTTGAGAAAGCGCTTGACAACAAGATGATGTTCGACGGCTCCTCCATTGAAGGCTACGTGCGGATTGAAGAGTCCGACATGTACCTGTACCCGGATCTGAGCACCTGGGTGGTTTTCCCTTGGGTGGCCGAGGACCGGATCGCACGGCTGATCTGCGACATCTATCTGCCGGACGGCCGTCCGTTCCCCGGTGACCCCCGCGGGATCCTTAAGCGTATGCTGAAGGAAGCGGAGGAGATGGGATATACCGCCATGAATGTGGGTCCTGAGCCGGAATTCTTCCTGTTCAAAACCGACGAGAAGGGCAATCCCACTACAGAGCTGAACGACCAGGGCGGTTATTTCGATCTGGCACCGATGGATCTGGGTGAAAACTGCCGTCGCGAGATCGTACTGACTCTGGAGGAAATGGGCTTCGAAATCGAAGCATCCCACCATGAGGTGGCTCCCGGCCAGCATGAGATCGACTTCAAATATGCCGATGCCTTGAAGGCGGCTGACCAGATTCAAACCTTCAAGCTGGTGGTGAAAACGGTAGCCCGTCAGCACGGCCTGCATGCCACCTTTATGCCCAAACCTCTCTTTGGGGTGAACGGGTCCGGTATGCACTGCCATCAATCCCTGTTTAAGGGCTCCGAGAATGCCTTCTATGATGAAAAGGACAAGCTGGGCCTGAGCATCGACGCCCGCTATTATATGGCCGGCATCCTGAAGCATGCCAAGGGAATGGCCGCTATCACCAATCCGATTGTAAACTCGTACAAGCGCCTGGTGCCCGGTTATGAAGCGCCTTGTTATGTTGCTTGGTCCGCCAGCAACCGCAGCCCGATGATCCGTATCCCGGCATCCCGCGGCCTGAGCACCCGTGTTGAGGTCCGCAATCCGGACCCCGCCGCCAATCCGTACCTGGCCCTGGCCGTTATGCTGGCTGCCGGTCTGGACGGCATCCGCCACAAGACCTCCCTGCCGGCTCCTGTGGACCGGAACATCTACGTCATGACCGACGAAGAGCGGGAGGAGCAGGGCATTCCCAGCCTGCCGATGGATCTCAAGGAAGCCCTCAGCGAGATGATCCGCAACGATATCATTGTTAACGCACTGGGCGAACATGCCACCGCATACTTCTATGAGCTGAAGGAAATCGAATGGGACATGTACCGCACCCAGATCCACCAATGGGAACGGGATCAGTACGTGACGCATTATTGATGGGGAAAGTAGTAAAGAAAGGGAGAACGGGAATCCGCTGGGTGGAGTCCCGTTCTCCCTTTTTCTGATGAGCGAATGTTTCAAACCCCGACTTTGCGAGTATAGAAGGGTAAGGAGTGTGATCACTTATGAACCCAATTGAATATGCCCGAGCCAAAGGCTGGGACAAAATCAAGGTCCATATTGAGCCGCACCGGTACTCCGGTTTTGTTGACGGGAAGGATGCCATCGCTCCGGAGGAGCTCCACGACAGCGGTTTGAAAATGGAGACGGCCCGGTTGGCTAAAGAACATGAAGATAAGGAACGTGCTGTGTTCTGGGTGGACCTGGAGCAAATGGAGCCTACCAACCAAACCAATGTAGAGCTCACCATCGAACCGGCTAATTAAACACCCCGAAGGGGTGTTTTCTTTTCTGATGCTTGCATGAGTCCAATGTCTTCGATATAATACTGAAAAAACGTTCAGGATTATTCCGCAACCGAGGTGAGGCCTTACGTGAATAAAAAGAAGCTGCAAACCGAGCAGACAAAAAAGAAAATCGCCGATGCGTCCAGGGCCTTGTTTATTCAGAAGGGCTATAAAGCCACTTCTATTGAAGATATTGTGAAGGCTACCTCTTGCAGCGCCGGCAATATTTATTATCATTTTAAAAGCAAGGAAGGTCTGTTTCTTTATTTAATCGAAGATTGGAACCGGGAATGGGAGGATACCTGGCTGGCCAAGGAGCCGTCTTTCCCCACGGTGATTGAAAAACTGTACGGCTTGGCGGATCATCTGGCATTGGAC
>JAEWMH010000031.1 GCA_023393235.1 Bacillota bacterium
CGGTATAGTGGGACGGCGTGTATATGATGAAATGCCGCCCAAGGTGGAGTATTACATCACGGAGTATGGCAGAACCGCCAATCAGATCATCGATGTGATGTGTAATTGGGGTAGAGACCATGTCAGAATGAAACAGGAGCAGGGGGAAGCCATCGAATTGTTGGAAAATGAGCCGTGAACGTGGAGTAAGGTGAATTCCAGGTATCACTCCTGTGCGTATGCCCATATACTGTACCAAAACCCTGCACACGGGGGGCAGGGGGCTGCCCATATTCTGGGTTAGGCCCGTCTCCAGGCGGCAGCAGAAAGGTGGGGCAGTATATGGGCTATCAGAGCTACAGCGAATATGGAATCGACAGGGAATGGGTGGAAAAGCTCAAGAAGAAGGCCAAGGACCCGCTTAGGAAGGAACGGCTGAAGGAGCTGGCCGACGGGCTGACCCGGGAGGACCTGGCTAACCCGGAGACGGTGGTTTTTCTGGTGGACAGGAGCTTGAAGATATTGAATGAAAAAGCACCGGATCGCCAAAGGCAGCAGATGGTCCGTTTTGTATTGGAGCAGCAGATCGACCCAAACAACATGCTGCATCTTTTGAGGCTGTGGAATATGTTCCGCTGAAAGTGGCGATTTACAGTGCAGTGCCTTCATGTTACCATTAACCAAAATGGTAAAATGAGGGTTTTTTGTATGACGGCGATTATTGCGATAGTTTGTGTATTGACGGGACTGATCCATTGTGCGGAAACCCTGTCTTATTCCCTGCGTTTGGCGGGAGTGCGGACGGGCAAGCTGGCGGTATCCCTCTCCTTGACCGGTATTCTGCTGCTGGTTTCCCGTACGGCTAATATGGTGCAGTCTCCGCTGGCCGGCGGTTTGATCGATTTGGCGAGGGCGAAGCCCGGTATTCCCTTGAAGGAGGGTTACCATTGGATCATCATGGCTTCCAGTGTGGGAACCGCCTTGGCCATCATCCTGTTTCCTTCCTTCGTTCTGCTGTTCTCCCGGATGATCAACCATCTGGAGACGGCCGGCTCCTTGCCCCGGATGGTAACCAGCGTCACGGTGGAGCAGCTCCGCAATGTCAGGTACCATCTGCGCCGTCCCCGGTGGAGCATGCTCCGCAGCCTGCGTTATCACGGGGTGCCGTATTCCCTGTTCATAATGAATGCATGTGTGACCGGAATTTATACCGTCGGGGTGCTGGCTGCTTTGTATGCGTCCTTTTTGTTTCCTGATATGGCGGCGTTCACCTCCCAGTCCTCCGGTTTAATCAACGGTGTTGCTACGATCCTGCTTACGGTATTTATTGACCCCCACCTGGCCATGCTGACGGACAAGGCCCAGCGGGACCCGAAGGCGCAGGCCGGTTTAGGGCAGGTGCTGGGGGCGTTTATGCTCTCCCGGTTGGCAGGCACCCTGCTGGCCCAGCTGCTGTTCCTGCCTGCTGCGTATTGGATCGGTTGGGTTTCCGGACTACTTCATTGAAAAAGGGAGTGACGCCATGAACCAGCGGCATTCGGAAACCATCAGACAAGCCATGAAGTACATTACTGCCCACCTGGAACGGAAGCTGTCGCTTCAGGAGGTGGCGGAGGCGGTATCCTTTTCCCCGTACTATTTCCATCGGCTTTTTATCCGGCACACAGGGGAGAGCCTGCACGCGTACGTCAAGAGGGTGCGTCTGGAAGAGGCAGCCCGGCAGCTTATCGAATACCGTGATGCAACGGCCATGGAGATTGCGGCAAGGACCGGCTTTTCCGGGCCTCCCGCTTTTTCCAGGGCATTCCGCGCACAATATGGCATGCCACCTTCCGAATATAGAAGAAAAGCGGGATATCAGACTTCCGGGAAAGGGCAGTATGATGCTGCTTGCCGCACAGAAGAAAATTCCTTCCGCATAACCCTGCACAATCTGCCCCGGTTCCATGTGGCGTACAAACGGGTGAAGGGAGTCCGTGGAGGCACGCCGGACGCCAAGGTTGCCGAAGCGTTTGCTGATGTATCCGCATGGTGGACCAATCTTTCCCGCGGAAAACCCTGCGGCCCGTATATTCTCGCTTCCGTAGAGGAGAATTGGAGCTTGCCGCAGCCGGATCGGACTTATGATGTTTGCGTGGTAATCCCGCCTTTCAACTTTACAGGCCCAGTTGAATATCCGGTGAAGGAGCTTGAGGGCGGACTATTCGCAGTCTGCCGGATAGAAAAGAAAGGGGAAGTTCCTCTTGTTTTTGCGGAAGCGATCCGGGAGGCGACCTGGGCATCAGAATTCATGTATGACCACTGGATTCCGGAAAATGGGTACATGCTGGATAACCGGCCGGGACTGCATCTGTTTTATACGGAACCGGGGAAGCTGGAGGTTGTAATGGAGTGCAGCCTCCCGGTCATTTTCGCCTGACGGAAGAAAAGAGCAAGAAATGGTAAGTAAATCAAACTCCCTGCTTGTTATGCTGATGCCATATTAAGCAGGGAGGCAAATAAATGGATAAAACGGCAACAAATAAACAGTGTTTTTTGTTTCTGTCGATCACCTTCTCGTTTACGTGGCTGTGCTGGTTGGGTCTCCTGACAAGCGGTCTGGATCCTGCCGATCCCGCATCCAGCCGGCATCCGGCCATGCTGTTGTGGCCGTTGGGCCAATTCGGTCCGACCATAGCTGTACTGGCACTTGCGGCTGCCGGTTTGCGGACAGGCGGAGTCAAGAACCGGCTGCTTTTATGCCGATGGAGGCCGACCATCCGGTTCCCGGCATGGTATTTGACTCTGCTCCTCCCGGTATTGTGGATTTGCCCGGCATGGTTCTATGCTTCTTTGAGCCTGACTGCTAAAGGAGCGGGAGAAGCGCCTAACATGGCATCTGCTCTCCCGGCTCTCCTGTCAGCTACGTTGTTTGCCTTTGGAGAGGAGACGGGGTGGAGAGGCTTTCTTCTGCCCCGGCTTTTAGGCTATCGAAACAGATTGGTCTCCAGTGTAATGATCGGCATGGTCTGGTTTGTTTGGCATCTGCCTATTTTGTATCTGACATCCTACGAGACCCCGCAGCAATTCGCCATTTTTCTGGCGTGTTATGCTCCTACACTTGTGTTATGGTCGATCTTACTTACATGGGTTTTTGAACGCACCGGCCGCAGCATTTGGATGCCAGTGCTGCTCCATGGCGCTTTTACCGCGACATACAATTTGGCGGCTCCTTATCTCGCAGGAGCGGGAACGGCTTCAAGCCTGCTGTCCCTTATTTCGGCTCTGCTTTTGGCCGGTACGGTGGTGCTTTGTGACAAACCCTTCTGGACAAATCCGGTTCCCGCCGAGCGGCAGCGTTTTACAGATGGGGCAGAGCGTGCTACCATATAGCAAAACATTCTTGCGAACGGAGCGTGAAGGCTGTGCAAAGAAGGCCAGAGCTGAAGGATTATCCGGATCATATTGTCCACTACCTGCGGCAGGTTCCGGAGGGAGATTTACTCGCTATTCTGAAGAAGCAGACAGAGGAGGTTCTTGCCCTGCTTTCTCCTTTGACTGAGGAAGAGAGCCTGTACCGCTACGCACCGGGCAAGTGGAGCATCAGGCAGCTTGTGGGGCATATTGCCGATACGGAGCAGGTTTTCGCTTACCGGCTTCTGCGGGCGGCCCGTAATGACCGTACACCGCTTCCCGGTTTTGATGAGAATGAATTTGTGGATGCCGCCTTCTTCGATGAGCAGCCGCTGTCCGCTCTTCTGGCCCGGTTTGAGGCAACCCGGCGCACCGGCATTCTGCTGATGGAAAGCCTGAAGGAAGAGGAATGGAACAACAAAGGCATCGTGAACGGCTATGAAGGAACCGCCCTGTCCTGGGGCTGCGTACTGGTGGGGCATGCCGCACACCATCTGCGGGTACTGGACGAACGTTATTACGGGGATCAAGGGTTGCCCCGCCGGTAATCATGGTTCTTCCTCTCTACAACAAAACCGCCAAGCATCGCGCTTGACGGTTTTTTGCGTTGCGTATTATTGTTTGCCCAGCTGCCCGACTTCGTTCCAGAAGCGGCACAGGGTTGACGTGCCCTTGCTGAAATTTTCCAGTTGGAAGTATTCATTGGGGGCGTGCATTCCTTCCTCCGGCAATCCGAAGTCCAGCATGACCACCGGTGCACCCAGCACTCTGGAAAACACCTCAATAATCGGGATGGAGCCGCCGCTGCGGATATAAACCGGTTTTTTCCCGAAGCCCTCCTCATAGGAGACAGAGGCAGCCTGTATGTACGGGTGATGAACAGGGATGTAGAAGGGTTTGCCGCGGTGGGTCTGCTTCATGGTTACGGTCACACCGGCTGGCGTATGGGCCTTCACATGCCGCTCGATCTTCCGGTAAATATCGTCCGGGTCCTGGTTGTCCACCAGCCGGCAGGAGATTTTGGCTCCGGCACCGGAGGGGACAATGGGCTTCAGGCCTTCACCCTGGTAGCCGCCGTAGAGTCCGTTGATTTCCAAGGTGGGGCGGGCGCTGGTCCGTTCCAGGAAGGAATAGCCGGTTTCTCCGGCCAGCTCCTGCACATTCAGCTCCACACGGGTTTTCTCCTCATCGAAGGGGATTTCCCGGAAGGCCTGATGGGCAGCCTCATCCATGGGAATTACTCCTTCATAGAAGCCTTCGATCAGTATCCGGTCCTGCTCATCCTTCATGGAAGCCAGAAGCTTAATCAGCGCTGTCGCCGGATTGGCCACACCGCCACCGAAAAGTCCGGAATGCAGGTCAGACTTGGGTCCCTGCACCTCCAGCTCCAAGCCGCAGATGCCCCGCAGTCCGTAGCAGATGGAGGGGGTTTCGGCACTGATCATGGGGCCGTCCGAGATGGCGATCAGGTTTGCTTGTAGCAGCTCGGCATGGGCCTCCAGAAAAGGCGCCAAATGAGGGCTGGCAATCTCCTCCTCACCCTCGATGCAGAATTTTACGTTTACCGGCAGGGTGCCTTTGGTTTTCAAGAAGGCCTCCACAGTTTTCACCTGGGTATACAGCTGTGCCTTATCGTCGGTTGCGCCTCTCCCGTACAGCCGTCCATCCTTTAGAACCGGCTCGAAGGGATCGGTTTCCCATTGGTCTACCGGGTCGGCAGGCTGAACGTCGTAATGGCCGTAGACCAGTGCCGTCGGCTGGCCGGGATTGTGGAGCCAATCACCGTATACCACCGGGTGGCCCTCGGTTTCCAATACCTGTACATGCTCAAGACCGGCCTCTTCCAACCGGTCCGCCAGCCAGCGGGCGGCCTTCCGCATGTCTTCTTTATGCGCAGAACTGGCGCTGACGCTGGGAATCCGGATAAAATCCTTCAATTCCTCCACATGCCGTTCGTGATGCTCTTCCAAATAGCGGGTGACATCCTGAGTCATCGGATCTTCTTCTCCTTTTACGAAAGTCTCGCTGGTAATTGTATCATATTTTTGCGGCTTTTTCTTTAACGTTGGCGTTCACTGCTATCATGGCATGTCATATCTTAAACAATTCTTAATTTTTCCAAAACCCATTATTTTGACCGTAGCAAAAGGCGTATAGTTCTGTTATAGTGTGATGAGTCAGTTTGAAGAGAAGGAGAAATGCCGCGTGAAACAGAAAATCATGTCCACAGTAAAACAGCTTTTGCCCCTTGGCTGGCTATTAACTGTTATGGCATGCAGCTATGTCTATGGGTTGACCAACGGGATCGCACGTCCGCTGCATACCATGGAGATTTGGCTGGACCGGGTTATCCCGTTTAATGAATATTTTATTATCCCATATATTATTTGGGGTCCTTGTATCTTCTTGTCCTTCGCATTCTTCTTCTTCAAGAACCGGGATGCCTACTACAGAATGATAATCTGCTCCGTTATCGGCCATATCGTGTGTTATGCCTTCTATATGACCTACCAGACCTATGTGCCGCGGCCCTTTATAACCGATGATACGATTTTCCTGAAGCTTGTCCACTATATATATTCCAATGACCAGCCGGTGAATTGCTTTCCCAGTATTCACGTCCTGACCACCTATATGATGATGCGTGCTTACCATTGGGAGAAGCTGTCCAAGAAGGTGGCGTGGATTCCGCAGTTTATCGGTCTTTCCATTATTCTGTCCACCGTATTTGTGAAGCAGCATGTAGTCATCGACGTTGCCGGCGGAATTGTGCTGGGAGAAGCCATGATCCTGCTTGTGTACCACCCGGCCTTCGGCAAACAGCTGTTTTCCATGCGCAGCCGGAAGGTTGCCAACAACCGCCAATTACAGGCATAAACGTGGTTTAATTTTGATGATACCCTTAGAAATGGCTCTCCGCCTAAGCGCGGAGGGCTTTTTTTGTTATAGCCGCATCTTCCCCCGACTTTTTCTAGGGATAAGGGAACGGGAACAAGGAAAAACAAAAGAGGGGCAGGATGAAGCAGGCGGAAAAATGACAAGGCCGTGTTTTATCTCCTACATCGATGAAAAGACAGAAGGGAGAACCGTCATGAACAAAAAAGTAGCAGCTTTTGCAGCGGCATTAACGTTGTCTGCCGTTGTCGCGGCACCGGTATTTGCTGAGGACAGCAGCATGTACGGGACAAGCACCGGCATGGGCACAGGCACAGCAACTGGGGGAACCTCTCCTGCAGCCACCAGCACGCCGGGAACCGGCATGATGAACTGGGGAGCAACTGCATCCCCCAACACCTATTCCGGCACCACAGGTGTGAACAATTACGGCACCAATGGTACCAATGACATGACAGGCACCAGCGGGACTGGCGGTATATTCGGCGGCGCAGGCGCTGACGGCAGCTATACCGGTTATGGCCACGGCTATGGTACAACAGGCACCGGTACTTATGGCACAAACAGCTACAACGCTTTGGCAACGGATGATGATAACATGGACTGGGGCTGGCTGGGTCTCCTGGGTCTGTTGGGTCTGGCCGGTTTGAGAGGCCGGAACCGCGACTCTGACCGTGGCGCCATCAAGTAAGAGCATAGCTAATACATGAATAATTGCCCATCGGAAACCTCCCGGACTGTGCCTAAAAACAGACGGGGGAGCTGCCGGTGGGTTTTGCTGCGTTTTGGGCGTCAGAACAGGGAATCTTTGTCGAAATCCGAACATTGCTGCAGGATTACGGAATAAAAAGCAGGTTGGTGCAGAAAAACACGAACATTTCCATTGACATACCCCTATAACATTGTGTAATATCAATGAGGATGTTCGTATAACCCCTTAATATGGTCGGGGGTCTCTACCGGAAACCGTAAATTTCCGTCTACGAATGAGACTTTAACCACCTGGGAGGACTGCATCATGGCTCAATACGATCTGATTGTCGTCGGCGCAGGGCCGGCGGGCATTTTTGCATGTTACGAAATGGTACTCAAAAAGCCGGAAGCCAAGGTGCTTCTCATTGATAAGGGACATGATATCTACAAACGCACTTGCCCGATTCTGGAGGAAAAAATCAAGCTTTGCCCACCGGCCGCCGGCAAAAAGGATTTTGCCGGTTGTTTGCCTGCCTGCTCCATTACCAGCGGGTTCGGCGGAGCGGGAGCTTACAGCGACGGCAAGTTTAATATTACGACGGAGTTCGGCGGCTGGCTGACGGATTATCTGAACCCGTCCCGCGTGCTGGAATTGATCCGTTATGTGGATGAGATCAACCTGAAGCATGGGGCGACGGACCATATTACCGATCCCACTACCGATGCGATCCGCAAGATTGAGCAGCGGGGGTATGCCGCGGGACTGAAGCTTCTCCGTGCGCAGGTACGCCATCTGGGGACCGAGCAAAATCTCAAAATTCTCGCGTCTATCTTTGAATTTCTCCGCACCCGTGTGGAAATGCTGTTTAAGACGGAAGTGCTGGACATTATCACCGAAAAAACCGGAACCGGTTATGTAGTGAAGGGTGTGGAGCTGAAGGACGGAACCGCGCATCATTCGGATTATGTGATGATCGCGCCGGGCCGCGACGGCTCGGCATGGCTGACTACAATACTCAAAAACCGCCGCCTGAAAATGTACAATAACCAGGTAGACGTCGGAGTCCGTGTGGAAACCTCCGATGTAGTGATGGCTGAAATTAACGAACATTTGTATGAAGGCAAATTCATCTTCAACACCTCTGTGGGCACGCAGGTCCGCACCTTCTGCAGCAATCCCAGCGGACATGTGGTAGTAGAGAACCATAGCGGCATTATGGCGGCCAACGGACATTCCTACCAGGACCCGGCGCTGGGATCGGCCAATACGAATTTTGCGCTGCTGGTTTCCCATAAATTTACCGAACCCTTCGACAAACCCAATGAATACGCCCGTGAAATCTGCAAGCGGGCCAATGATTTATCCAACGGGGGCGTTATCGTCCAGAAGTATGGTGACATTAAACGGGGCAGACGTTCCACGGTGGAGCGGATCAAGGAAGGTTTCCTGGAGCCTACGCTGAAGGAAGCCGTCCCCGGTGATCTGGGGCTGGTGCTGCCTTATAACACCATGAAGAGTTTAATCGAGATGGTGGAGGCCCTGGAGAAGGTAACTCCCGGTATTGCCTCCGAGCACACCCTCTTCTACGGCGTGGAGGCCAAGTTCTACTCCGCCCGCCCCAAGCTGACGGAGGAGCTGGAGACGGAGATTGCCGGCCTCTATTGCGGCGGGGACGGCGCCGGGATTACCCGCGGTCTCGCCCAGGCCGGTGCGGCCGGGATATGGATTGCACGCAGCGTGGTCAGCAGGCTGGCATAATAGTGAAGCGTCTCCGGTATATGCCGGAGGCGTTTTTTTCATGGCGGACTGCTGCAACAATTTGGAATTGACCTGCGTCTAGGGCGTGTGGCAACCATAATCCGAATAGGAGGCAAACTTATGAAGAAAACCTTAAAAACTATGACAGTCGCCTTGACGGTTCTCCTGACAGGCTCCTTGGCCGGCCAGGCCTTCGCCCAGGCGGAATTTACCGACCTTGCGGGAGTGAAGGAGAAGGAGCAGATTCTGGTGCTCCAGCAAAAGGGGATTGTGGATGGGGTAAGCGAAGGGATCTATGCGCCCCAATCCCAGCTGACAACCGCCGAAGGGATCGCATTGATTGTTAACGCCTTACAAAATAAATTCGGGCTGGAGACGGTCAAGCTGGCAGGCCCCCATGCTTATTTCCCGAATGTGGCCGATGGGGAATGGTATTCTTATGCCTTTTCTGTGGCCCGGTATAAGGAGCTTGGTCTTCCTCAAAACGTGGATCCCACGCAGCCGTTGACCAAGGAGCAGTTTATCTATTACCTGCAGCAGGGGATTGAGGCCACCGGCGATTATGCGATGATCAAAATTTTTATTCATATCGCCGATGAAGCCTCCATCACCACCGCCTATCAAGGTGCGATTCAACGTTCCCTGATCACCAAAATCAGCGCGTTAGATACGGATGGCCTGTTCCATCCCCAAGCTCCGGTAACACGTGCGGAAGCAGCCGGTTATATATTTAATGCGGTCCGCTTTGTGGAGTCGGTGAAGCCGATACCTCCCTTGTCTGAGCATGGCCAGGATGTGTACATCGCCGATCAGGAGCTGACAGCAGCGGAAGCTGTATCAAGGATTGCCGCAGGTCTGCAGTTGAAGGCCAAGGATGATGCGGTAAAAGCCAGCAGCCTGTTCGGCAAGGTCGAGGATGATGCCTGGTATGCCTCCGCCTTCGTAGCAGCCCATGATGCCGGTATCGAGCTTGGCGAGGAAGTGGATCCCTCCCAAACCCTGACCAAGGAGGAGTATACCTTCTATCTGCAGCAGGCTCTGGAGAAATCCAAGCAGTACCCGCTGATTAACCTTGTACCTGCCGTTATCAGCGATGAGGCGGAGCTAACCCCAGGATATCAAGGGGCCGTGCAGCGTTCCCTGAAGTTCGGCATCACCTCCTTGGATGCGGACGGTAAATTCCACCCGAAGGTGAAAATCACCCAGGAAGAAGCAGCAGCCATGCTGGATAAAGCTGTCGCTTACGCGGCGGAGCATCCGGGACCGGAAGCAGCCAAGTAAGCTTGAGCCTCTTAGCACAGCTTTGTTTGCACAAACACCGTTTGCCCTGTCATGTAGGGTCAAATGGTGTTTTTTTTGATCAATGACGCATATATAATCATGCTCTCCTGATGGTATCAGCTTGGCATGTTTGAGCCGTTGCCCAATCCGGGTAAAAGACTAAAAGTCCGTCCGTATAACCGTTTTTGAAAATCAAAGATGGCCGAAAGGATGATGCATGTAATGAAAAAGGCGGAAATGGCCCCGGCTGCCATTCGGCGAATGATGATTGCTTTATTTTTGCTGAGTCTGGCAATGGTGTTTAGCCTGTCTGAGGGCAAGGTGCAGGCATCACCTGCAACTGACAAAACCATTGAGGTTAATCTGGACGACAAAACCTTGTCCTTCCCCATCGCTCCCCTGTTGGAAAATGGCACTACCCTCGTTCCTTTCCGTCCTCTGTTTGAGGCAATGGGCCTTGAGGTGGGATGGAATCCAGAGCAGCAGACGGTTAACGGGCAAAAGGAAGGCTTGACTATCGTCATGACCATTGGCAGCCAAGCGGCAGCTGTCAACGGGACCGGTGTTCAAATGCTGCAGGCTCCCAAGATCATCGACGGATACACGATGGTGCCCCTCCGTTTTGTAGGGGAGACGACTCAAGCGCTTGTGGCATGGAATCCGTATAAACCGCAAATTCTCGTTTACACGGAATCGTACCTGGCTGCCAACGGCCTGACGAAGGCCACTGCCGAAGCGGAGATCAACAAGCAAATTTCCGAATTCAAAAAGATAGATGACGAGCTGACCGCCAATCACCCGCAACAGCCGCAAACGCCGGTAGCTGTGCCGGACGCGCCCGCCGGGGACGGCTCTTACCAGCCTGCCGCTTCCGATCAGGTAAATCTGAATCAGCTGCGGGGCATGTATTACGGCTTTAGCCCCGACTATGACGGTTATGAGTGCGGCGGCATGTGCTGGAATATCATAACCTTCCTGCCTGAGAACAAGGTTCTTGTTGAGGCTCCGCCACAAGGCGGCCCGGAAACCATCGACTGCTCCCGGGACGGCTGCCGGAGCTATACCATCCAAAACGGCTCATTGGTGCTGGATAACGGAGATACCTATGAAATTGCGGTTCAATCCGGCAAGCTGTATATCGACGAGGTAGAGCTGGACCGTGTCAGGACAGTCCAACCCGGGCTGACGCTTAACGGAACTTATGTCCACAGCGGCTTCCAGGGTCTGATCGGCATATCTGCCGGATCAACCTCCTGGACGCATACGCTCACGCTGAATGCCGACGGAACCTTCAAAACAGACAACATGATGATCGGCAACGTGCAGGGGAGTGCACCGACAACTGGAGCGGCCGGCAGCTCCGACAGCGGCTCTTACCGGATCAGCGGCAATACCATCGTATTCGCCTTCCAAAACGGCAAGATTGCCAGCTCCTTGTTCTTCGAGCATGAGGACGGCAGCATTCAGGTGGGTGACGAAAATTACGACAAGGAATAGGCCACCCATGAAGACCGATGAAAGGCCAGTGAAGGCCCTCAAACCGGCAAAGCCTGCTTCGAGGCTTCCATAACACATCCAGCCTGCGGCTCGGACCATGTTATTTCAGGGTAGGCGGCCTGAGGGGTTATCTCCCCTCAGGCTTTTTCCAGCTGTCCTTCAGCGCTACAATCCGGTTGAATACCGGGCGGCCTTGTGTATGCAGCTCCTTGTCCGCGCAAAAATAACCGTGGCGGATAAACTGGAAATGCTCCTCAGGGAAAGCATCGCGGATAGCCGGTTCAATCTTCACATGTCTTAGCACCGTCCGGGAGGCGGGATTGATCCGTAAGCTCCAATCCGGCTCCTCCTCCTTGGGCAGCTCATCATGAATCAGCAGCCTGTCGAACAAATGTACCTCCGACTCTACCGCATGGGAAGCGGAAACCCAGTGAATCGTCCCCTTCACCTTCCGCTCCGTAAACCCGCTGCCGCTTTTGGTGCGGGGGTCATATGTGCACAATAACTCGGTGATTTCTCCAGTATGGGGGTCCTTGACCACCTCCTGGCACCGGATGAAATAAGCCCCCTTCAGCCGTACCTCACCGCCCGGGAACAACCGGTGGAAACCCTTGGGCGGCTCCTCAATAAAATCCTCCCGCTCGATAAACAGTGTCCCTGAGAAAGGCACCACACGTTTACCCAATTCTTCATTTTCGCTGTTGTTTTCGATTTCCAGAAGCTCCGTCCCGGCTCCGGGATAATTGGTGATGGTCACCTTCAACGGATGGAGAACCGCCATAAGGGTGACGGTGTTGTGCTTCAGCTCCTGTCTGGCACAATGCTCCAGCAATGTGATATCAACCGTTGTCTGTGCCCGGATATTGCCGGTTTCTTCAATAAAACGGCGGATGCTTGCGGGGGTAAAGCCCCTCCGCCGGAGGCCGCGGATAGTAGGCAGCCGCGGGTCATCCCAGCCGTCCAGATAACCCCCTTGAACCAATTGGCGCAAATAGCGTTTGCTGGTGACAACTCCTGTTATATTCAGCCGCCCGAATTCCCGTTGGCGGGGAGGCTCGTGGATGTCAAGCTCCTTCAGCACCCAATCATATAAAGGACGGTGGTCCCTGAACTCATTGGAGCAGAGGGAATAGGTGATTCCTTCGATGGCATCTTGGATGGGATGGGCAAAATCATAGGTTGGATACATGCACCAGCTGCGTCCGGTACGGTAATGCTCCGCATGGATGATCCGGTAGAGAACCGGGTCCCGGAGATTGATGTTGGGGGAGGCCATATCGATTTTGGCCCGGAGCACCTTGGAGAAGGCAGGATGTTCACCCCGTTTCATTTCCTCCAACAAGTTCAGATTTTCTTCGGGTGAGCGCTCCCGCCACGGACTGTTCCGGCCCGGCTCTGTCAAGGTTCCCCTGTAAACGGTCATTTCCTCGGGGGTCAGGTCGCAGACATAGGCCTTGCCTGCCCGGACCAGCTTCACGGCAGCGGCATAAACCTCGTCGGAATAATCCGAGCCGTAATAAATATGCCTGCCCGGGTCGTAGCCCAGCCACCGGATGTCCTCGATAATCGCCTGGACATAAGCGGCATCCTCCTTCAACGGATTGGTATCGTCCATCCGCAGGTGGAAATCGCCGCCGTAACGCTGGGCCGCCATATAATTAGTATGGATGGCATAGACGCTGCCGATATGCAGATAACCGTTGGGCTCCGGCGGGAACCGGGTGCACATCCCTCTGGAGAAAGGGTCCGACTCCAGCTCCTCCGCAATTTGCCGCAGCAGGAAATGTTCCTCTTCTTGATTCTTTTCGTGACTCATGTTAACCCCTCCTAAAGTGATAAATTGAACGCAAAAAAACTCCGACCTCCAAGACAAAGATTGTCTTGGGGACGAAGTTTCGCGGTGCCACCCCAGTTCAACGGGCATGTCGCCATACCCGTCCTCATTTCAAGTACGGCAAAGCCCACAGGCTCTGCGATACTCCAGCTCTGTAACGGGAGCGCCCGTCAGCCATCCCCCTGCGGGTTCCGGACTGCTGTTCAGAGTCTTGGTTCGGGTCAAAGCGCCAGACTCCTTCGCAGCTGCCGGAGCTCTCTGTACAAGCGTGTTTGCCCTACTCTTCTCGTCATCACGTTTTGGTTTATCTAGGATCATAACAAACTGCGGCAGGTTTGTAAACGGGCAGGCTGCTGGCATAAGCGTAAAAAAGATAACGAACATCAAATGTATCTTATTCCGCAAACCGGCTAGTATCTGGGCAGATAGGATACATAAAATGTATGCTATCGGGGTGGAATACCCGAGAGAACAAGAAAGTTTGACCAAAAACAAAACAATTCGAAAACAAACGAAAACATATTGATAATAAAATGAAAATAATAGATAATGAGTTTATTGAAAACGATGATAAACGGGAGTGAACGAAAATGAAAGACTGGTCAGCCCTTCCCAATTGTTATGATCCCATGAAGCTTCTGGGCCTAGAGCTAGTAGAGGTATGTGAAGCTGCGGCGGTGGCGTCCGCCCATTGGATCGGCCGGGGCAAGAAGAACGAAGCGGACGATGCGGCTACCACCGCCATGCGTCTTTTGCTAATCCGGCTGCCTATGCGGGGAACCGTGGTGATCGGCGAAGGGGAGCTGGACGAGGCTCCTATGCTCTACATCGGCGAAGAGCTGGGCACCGGCAGCGGACCTGCCGTGGATATTGCCGTAGACCCTCTGGAAGGAACCAGTCTGGTAGCGGACGGCCGGGAAAATGCCATTTCGGTTATTGCCTTGGCGCCCCGGGGAGGCCTGCTTCACGCACCCGATATGTATATGGAGAAAATCGCCGTAGGGCCGGAGGCCAAAGGCTGTGTGGATTTGGACCGCAGTGTGGTGGAGAATGCCGTAGCGGTGGCGGAGGCTTTGCGGAAGCCCGCCTCGGAGGTCACCATCGCCATACAGAAGCGGGAGCGGCATGAGGAAGCTATCTCCGCCTTGCGCGAGGCGGGCTTCAAGGTGATGACCTTCCAGGAGGGGGATGTATCCGCGGCGGTGGCGACGGCGGTTTCCGGCTCGGAAGTGGATATGTTCTACGGCATCGGAGGTGCGCCCGAGGGTGTTGTATCCGCGGTGGCGCTGCGTTGCCTGGGAGGGGATATGCAGGGCAGGCTGCTGCCCCAGGACCGGGTGGAGGCGGACCGCTGCCGCCGGATGGGCATCAAGGACTGCCGGGTTATTCTTCGTCTGGAGGATATGGTCCGCTCCGACGATTGCCTGTTTGCGGCGACGGGCATCACCGAAAGCCCGATGCTTCAAGGGGTGAAGCGGCAGCAGGACCAGTGGCTGACCCATTCCATGCTGGCTTTGGGCCGCAAGCGGCAGATGTATTTTCTGAAGAATCTCCGCGCCCAGCCTGCGGAGGAGAACAGCTCACCGGTCCAGCCCGAGCCGGCATTATGTGTTTGAAACCTCCGGCAAAAGGTGGTAAGGTGGGTTTATCCTATGAATGTTGCAGGTGATTTCTGTTGTCCAAAAATTTAATGGCAGACGAGCGCAGATCGCTCCTGATTGAATATTTGACCAAACACCAGCGGGCGACGGTAAAGGAGCTTTCCCTGGAGCTGCAGGTTTCCGAAGCTACGCTGCGGACGGATTTGAATCTGCTGGAGGAGGAAGGCATTCTGCGCCGGATCCACGGTGGAGCTGTACTGGTGGCCCAGCAGCAGGCGGTGCCTGCGGGCTCGTCCTTCAGCTTTTCTGCGCGGGAAAAGAAGAACACCGATGAAAAAGCGGCCATCGGCCAAAAGGCCATGGATTTTCTCCAGGAGGGGCAGTGCATTATGATTGATGCCAGCACCACCGCCCTGGAGCTGGCCAAAAGCCTGAAGCGGACCCAAATCAAGCTGACGGTAATCACCAGCGGCATTTATACGGCGTTGGAGCTGAAGGATAACCCGTATCTTCACGTGATTCTCATCGGAGGTGTGCTCCGTATGGGCTCGGGCGCAATCGAAGGCACCTTGGGTGCAGGTATATTAGGCGAGGTCCGCGCCGATCTGCTCTTTACCTCCCCCGCAGGCTTCAAACCGGACAGCGGATTGATGGATTTTAACGTCTATGAGGTGGAACTGAAGCGGAGGATGGTGGAGTCTGCGGACCGGGTTGTCGCTCTGATCGACAGCACCAAATTCAATGTGGGCTCCATCGCTAGCTACGCCCAGTCCGGCAAAATCCATGACGTCATCACAGATACCGGAACACCGCCGGAGATGATCCGGCAATTGGAGGAATCGGGAATCCGGGTGTCCACGGTCAGAGCACAGAGGTAGAAGCGGATGAGAATCGGAATAGGCAGTGACCATCTTGGTTTTGAATTAAAGGAAAAGCTGAAGGATTACCTGGCAGGCCGCGGCTACGAGGTTACGGACTACGGCTGCCCCAGCACGGAGCATGTGGATTATCCCGATATTGCGTTCCAGGTGGCGGGCCAGATACTGACCGGGAGCCACCCGAGAGCCGTGCTGGTATGCGGCACCGGTAACGGCATGACCATCGCCGCCAACAAGGTGAAGGGCATCCGGGCGGCGCTTTGCCATGATCCCGTATCTGCAGAACGGGCGGGCAAAAGCAACGACGCCCAGATTCTCTGCATGGGGGCGTTAATCATCGATTTCGAGAAGGCCAAGGAGGTTGTGGACCTGTGGCTGGCTTCGGAATTCCAGGGCGGCCAATCCGCCCGCAAAATCGCAAAAATCCGGCAGCGTGAAGAAAGCGGAGAGTTGGATACGGAGCCTCCCGGCTTCTGCTGAAAGAACCATGCCCCACAAAATAAAGCCCCCTTGCTTCCTGATGGAAGTCCGGGGGCTTTGTTTGTTTTAGCGCTCCAGCTTGAAGGCGGGAGTTTCGGCAATAACGGTATCCTTGCTGTCGATCACGTGGATCTTGATCTCCAGAGGAGTGCCGGCTTTGTTCAGCTCAGCAGGGATTGTAGCCAGAAGCTTCTCATGGCAATCATACGTGCTTTTGACCGTTTTGCCATTGACTACAACAGTGGAGAGCTCGGGGAAGTTATGCCCCGCAATTTCCACCTTCATGTCATGTCCCGGGGCAGCCGCGGGATCCGCAGGGGTTACGGAGGTGATGTCCATAGTCCCCAGTCCCAGTATAAAGTTGGGCGCCAGGATTTTGTCCTTGATTTCGGCATAACCATGCTGTTCCCCGAACATGATATCATACTGCAGCTTCTCGTAATCCTTCAAATCCTCTGCCTTGATATTCATCTTCGTGTAATAATCCTGGGGCGGAATTACAGGGATTTTCTTATAGAGCTCCTTCAGATAATCGGTATAATAAGTGCCCTTCAACTGTGCCTTCTCCAGAATGTACGGGCCCAGGAAGGAGGGGCTCATATAGAGATCCTCGCGCCCTTCGGGAAGATAATTGTTCCAGATCAGGAGCGGAGTGCGGTACATTTTGGTGAGAAAATCCGGATCGTCGGTTCCGCTGATGTACTTGGCATCGATAAAGCCCTTGTAATCATCGCCCAAGGAGGGCAGATGGTCTCCGAAGAATACCAGAATGGTCGGTTCGTTGGTTTGGCTGAAATGATCCACCAGCTTCAAAAGCATCCGGTCCGCACCGTTGATGCCCTGGGAGAGCGTCTCCAGGAAACCCTTGGCCTGTCCGTCAACACCGCTGATTTTGAAGGTGTTTTCCTTGAACTTGCCGGGCCAGAAGTGGAAGTGGTTCTCCATGGTATTGGTGAAGATCATGTCAGGGCCGGCGCTGGCCTTGCTTTCCTTGATGATCAGATTGGCGGCTTCGTCGTCAGCCAGATACGGCCCTTCAAACTTCTGGTCGAAGAATTCCTGGCTGATAAACTTGGAGAAGCCCATATTCTTGTAAACCGTCTTGCTGTTAAAAAACCAGTTGTGGAACGGGTTGATGGACACCGTATTGTACCCCTGGCGGGATGCAATAGAGGCCAGCGAATCCACCTGGCGGGTCATATACTGGTTATACGGTGTGGAGCCCGGCGGCATAAAGCGCATGCTGTTGCCGGTAAGCACCTCATATTCCACATTGGCGGTGCCTCCGCCGTATTGGGGGGAGAGCAGCCAACCGCTGGAGAACTTCTCGGACAGCTGGTGGAAGCCGGGAATCGGATCCTTGCTGAAGGTCAGATTGGGAATAATTGTCGGATCCCAGAAGGCTTCACTCAATACCACGATGATATTCGGCTTCACGTCAGTCTGTCCTGCCTGAACAGGATCGCTTGCGCGGCTGACGATGGCGGTGATGGCATTTTCGTCATAACCGGCCACCTTGCTGACATTCATATGATTCAGGTTCAGGAGTGTGGACAGCATAAGGCCGTTGGACAGGATATTATCCTTTTGGTTCCAAGGTTTCTCTTCAATGCCGAAAACCCCTTGCATCATGGCTTTGGGCTGGTAATAAACAAAGGCGATGAAGATGGCGGCAGCCGCCACAAACGCGATTCTTTCCTTGCCGCGGATCTTGCGGACCATCTCGGGAATGAAATACAACAAACCGAAGCTGGAAGCCACATATACGGCGATGCCGATGAGCGTTTTCGGTTTCAAGATATTCTGCAGATACTGGGTCATATCCTCCGTTTCGCTGGTAAGCACGAAATCGGTGGGAAGCAAAGGAACACCCAGGATCTTCATTTTAATACCGCTGATCAGGGATAGTAAAAAAGCGATTGCAAAAACCGTCCAGTACGCCCATCTGGTCCGGCCGAAAATAGCCGTGAACAGCAGAAGCAAACCGGTCAGCAGCACCATATTGGCAAGAAATGCGGGAATGTGATGATACGTCCACTGAACCGCATCCTTGGCGGATGAACGGCTCAAAAACTCCATTAAAAAGACCAGCCATGCCCCCAGTAAAAAAAGGACGTATCTGCTGCGCAAATAACGTCCCGTAGAAATCAGCCACTTCTTCATAGCATTTCTCCCAATGTAAACGTTGTGTAAAGCCACACTGAACGTATTATACCATGGGCCTATTCTATGGGAAACGGCTTTTTTTCTCCATTATGCAGTTTTCTCTTGAACGAATTATGAACGTTTATGGACAAAAGATGCATGGTTTACCAGTTCATCCTTTGGCGCAGGGAGGTGATGTGGGCGGTATGGTGCCGGCTGTGCCAGTCATAAAAGCCTAACGCTCTGCGGAGGGGCACCAAATGCTGGCTCTCCGGATGGAAAAAAGCACGGCTGAGCTCCTTCTCGTCCAATCCTTCCAGAAGCCGGCACCATCTTTGGTGAAGAGCCTCCAGCAGCTTCAGGGAAACGTCTACAGAAGCGGTTGAATCGGGAAGCTCTGCCCACAGATCCTCCCGGTAAGGCTTGATCACCGGCCCCTCCTCGGTCAGGGCCAGTTTAAACCGGATGTAGGAATTCATATGGGAATCCGCAACATGGTGGACAACCTGGCGTACCGTCCAGCCCTCCGGGCGGTAAGGAGTATCCAATTGCTCATCTGTTAGGCCGTTCACGGCTTCCTTCAGGTTGGCCGGCAGCTCCCGGATGCCCTTGATCCAAGCGGACCTCAGCTCTTCATTCCATTCCCCGTTCCATGAAAATGGACCCAGCGGGAAACGCAGCTCCTCCAAAGTATTGCTGTTTTGTTCGCTCATACGGCTCGGCTCCTTTGTGCTCGGTTTGGTTTAATGAATATTGTACCAAAGGAGGTGACGGTTTGGGATGAAGAGTTGCGATGGGAAGCATCGGGTGGAGTGATGGGAAGCCAGGCCCTGCTTCATAAAATACGCCCTAGGAGGAAGCTGTCCGCCTTGGCCGCGGGGAAGGGAATTGCTTCGGTTGGGGTTGGCTGCGCTGGGCTGCCGGTTTCTCCAGCGCTTCCTGGTAGGCTTTGAAGCTGTGGCTGCTGAAGGGATTTATCTTCCGGTTGTGAAGAAGATGGCTACGGCCACCGTGGCGGTATTGAACCCCCAGGAAGCTTTCGGGAGGCATGGTCGTCACCCAGTCCCCTTCATTCACCACCCGTATGCAAGAGGCGGTGCGTTGGGACAGAGCCTCGGCAAAGGGAGGGTTGCCAACCCGGGGAGCGCCAAAGGTATACAGCCTGACGGAGGAGGCGTATTTTCTTACCGCCGGGTCCATAGCACACAGGCAGGCCAAAGCTCCTCCCAGGCTGTAGCCGGTGACGTACAGCTGTTTGCGGGATCTCACCTGGGCAAGCGCCTTGAGCAAGCCGGGGCGGAGCAGTCCATAAAGCTCGGTGAACCCGGCATGGGTTCTCCAGCCCTTTCCCGCCAGATAAGGATAGGCAGTTTGAGTGACCAGCAGGTCCTTCTTCAAGTCCTCCGCATCCTTGGTGCCGCGGAAGACGATAATGAGCTGCGTGCGGGATTGTGCGATATATCCCATCCGGGGAAACCCAGGCGCCTCCAGCGCGGCAAGAAACCGGAAGCCTCGGGGAGGCTCGGGGGGGAGTCCGGTCCGGTAAAATCTTATGGCTTGTGCAATAAAACTGGCCATCCGCAGCAGCTGGCTGTGTTCTTTCATTCAGGCTCCCCCTTGTGAGTCTTTCGTTACTACACCTTATGCAAAGCTGGAAACACATGCTATAATGTCACGTAGAGCTTACATAAGGCGGTGGAAAACATCGGAAATTTACATTGGTCTACCTGGGTTTTGCTATTGTTTTGTCTTATTTGTGCCGGTTTGACAGCCAAATACTGGTCTTTGCCCAACCGCAAGGAGGCACGGGGGTTGAAGACGGCCGCGTTGCTTGCCGGTTCCCTGGCGGTATTGATGGGAGCGTTTAATTCCTCCGGTATGTGGGAGAGCCGGGATAAGAAGGAATCCATGAATCTGATCCAGATTTATGGCATGACATATGACCGTTCCGGCAGCGGGATTATGGTTGCCACCCATGAGGGCATCAAATGGTGGCGGGATAACCGGTGGCAGTCGGAAGAGGGAGACCGTCATGATTTTGTGGCCTTTGCCCCGTTTGAGGGGGGATTTTATGCCAGCGGGAAGCCCGGGCCGGGCTCCAAGCTGCCTAACCCGTTGGGTTTAACCAAAAGCACGGATGCGGGGAAAAGCGTAGAGCTGCTGGCGCTGGAGGGGAAGGTGGAATTCCACTTTTTGGCCTCGACAGTGCGTTCTCCCGCCATTATCTACGGCTATCACGAAACCTACGGGGTTCAGCCGCTGCGTCAGCCCGGCCTGTATCATACGGCGGATGAGGGCGGCAGCTGGATCAAGTCAACCATGAAGGGATTTGAGGGTGAACCCACCGGATTGGCGGTGCATCCGGAGCGGCCGGAACTGGTGGCTATGGGTGCAAGAGACGGGTTGTTTTTGTCCCAGGATAGGGGGAATACCTTTGAGAAGGTGCTGCCTGGTCTGGGGATATCCTCCCTCTCCTTTGATAGGGACGGTATGATCACGGCAGGCACCTTCAAGGATAAGCCGGCTCTCTTGCAGCTGGATGCCACCGGCAAGCAAATAGCAGAGATTTCTCTGCCTGAGCTGAAGGGGGATGCGGTGGCGTTTTCCGCGCATAACCCTGTGAAGCCCGAGGAACGGGTAATCAGCACCTATGAACATGATTTGTATCTGACGTCCGACGGTGGAGCAACCTGGTACCAGCTGGCTGCCGGAGGGAAAACAAAACCCGCTCCGGAGCGGGTGCCTAATGCCGGCCAGAATCCGGAGGGAAAATAGCACTTTATATGAAGCCAGAGGCAAGGGGGAAGCTGCATGAAATTCCAGCGGACAGCTTTACAGGTTGAGGAAGCCGCGGCACGGGTAGTGGAACGGGTACAGCCGGGACGGACGGAAACCGTTCCCTTGGCAGAAGCGTGGGACCGTTATCTGGCGGAATCCTTGGCTGCAGATCAGCCGGTGCCTCATTTCCGGCGTTCGGGCATGGACGGTTACGCTCTCCGGGCGGAGGAAACGGCGGGAGCGTCGGAGGATTCCCCCGTCCGTCTGGCAGTAACGGGAGTGATTCCATGTGGCAGCGTCTACGGCAGGCGGCTTGAGCCCGGCCAGGCAGTACGGATTATGACCGGGGCTGCTGTGCCCGACGGTGCGGATGCAGTGGTCAGGCTGGAGGACACACTGCCGGAGGAGGAAGGGGCAGGCGGGACGGTTACCATTCTGCGGAGTGCGAAAGCGGGCGCCAATATTTCCGAGATCGGGCTGGAGATTGTCCAAGGGGAAAAGCTACTGGAGCCAGGCAGACGGATCGGCCCCGGCGAAGCGGCTTTATTGGCCATGTTCGGGGCGGCCCGGGTCAAGGTGTATGCACGGCCCCGGGTTGCAGTGTTTGCCACTGGCTCGGAGCTGCTGGCCGTTGAGGAACCGCTCGCACCGGGCAAAATCCGCAACAGCAACAGCTATATGCTGCTGGCGCAGCTGCGGGAAGCCGGCTGTGAGCCTGTTCTGGCCGGGGCGATCCCCGATGAGCTGGAGCCGGCCCGTCAGGCGATCACGGCTGCTATGGATGAGTTTGATATGGTGATTACCACCGGGGGTGTTTCGGTGGGGGATTACGATATCCTGTATGATCTGACGACGGGCTGGGACGGAGAGCTTCTATTTAATAAGCTGGCGATGCGTCCGGGAAGCCCGACCACTGCCAGTATCCGGCGCGGCAAGCTGCTGTTTGCCCTATCCGGCAATCCGGCAGCGTGCTTTGTAGGTTTTGAGCTGCTGGTCCGGCCGGCGGTCCGGAAGCTAATGGGGGGAGGGGATGCAGGTTTGCGATCCTTCCCCGCTCTGCTAAAGGCGGACAGCCTAAAAACCGACGCCAAGTTTACCCGGTTTGTCCGCGGGGTCCGCACCGTAGGGGCGGAAGGGCAGCTCTGGGCTGCTCCTGTGGGCGTGGATGCGTCCAGCATTACGGTATCCCTGCGGGATGCCGACTGTCTGATCGTGGTCCCGCCGGGAGAGGTGCCGTTGGTGCAAGGGGCGCTGGTCCGTGTGATTCCTCTCGGAGGAAGCCGCTTATGATGAAGCAGCAGCCCCTTGTGGTGCAGGTGGTCGGCTACAAAAATTCGGGCAAAACCACTCTCGTTTGCCGGCTTGTGGAGCGGTTGACCGCCAGGGGAATTATAGTCGGGACGATCAAGCATGACGCCCACCGGTTCGAAATGGACGTGGAGGGTAAGGACACCTGGCGCCACCGGGAGGCCGGCGCACGGGTGGTAGCCATCTCCTCGGAGGCCATGGGCCGTACTTGCTATCTGGAGGAGCGGTACACGCCGCTGGCGGAGATGCTGGAGCGGATGCGGGACATGGATGTGGTGCTGGTAGAGGGTTTTAAAACGGAAGGGTTCCCCAAGCTGGCGATGATCCGCCAGGAGGAGCAGCTGGAGCTGCTGGGCAGGCTGGAGTCTCTTCTGGGAGTTGCCAGTTGGCTGCCGGTGGAGACGGTGTATGATGCTGCCGGATCGGGTGTGCCGGTTTTGGACAAGGATGACGCGGAGGGGCTGGAGGCGCTGGTCCTGAAGCTGCTGGCCCGGTAGAGCAGAGGCTGTTAGGGTGGAATTGAGGCCCGTTGAACCGTTCGGCCTGCGGTAGGGAGCGGGTGACGTTGGCTGGAGGCGGCCGTTAAACCATTGTTAGGGTGAGATGACCTTTTGGCCGCTCAGGAGGTTTAGCGGAAGGGCTTTTCCGCTATTGGTTAGAAGAGACTTCTGCTGACGCAATAGCGGAAGTCTCTTTCCGTTATCCGCCGGCTTTATTCCTTGCGGGGTCAAGAAATACTGGAATTACGGAAAACCTCTTCCGTTATCCCAGCGGGATTTTTCCTTTCCCGGAAAATAGCGGAAGCTGGCTTCCGTTATGCGCGATCGTGGCCCCCGGGATCATGAAAAAGGGGGTTGCATTTCGGTACAAGCCGTGATATTATTACAAACGTTGCAGATCCGTAGCTCAATGGCAGAGCAACCGACTCTTAATCGGTAGGTTGTGGGTTCGACCCCCACCGGGTCTATATAAGCAAGGGAGAGCGCCCATGTGGCGCTCTTTTTTTATGCCCGGTTTCTGCCCAACCATATTCCGTATGGAGGCGGATGGCGCGCCAAAAACCCGCGGGCCGTTATGGCCTCTGCGGGTTTTTGGGCTGTCTGAGATTTGGATGAGGCGGCCAGTCAGTAATGGTGGTGAAACGGACTGAGGATCCGTTATTCTGCTGAAAAACAAACTTTTGGGGATTTCGCGGACCGTGAGTTCGTTATTTTGCTCCCATACTGGTGAAACAGGCGGTTTGGCGCCACATAGCGGCTTCTGTGTCCCTTAGTGGCGCCAAATCGGTCTTTTTAGCTAAATAGCGGAACGTCGGTCCGTTAGCGGGGAGGGTGCTGCCGGCAAAGCCTGGGTTTACAGCCCAACAGGCTCAATAAACCGAGGTGTGGACTCTAAAAGGCCGTGACTGAAGGGGAAGAAACGAGCCGCCCTGCATCAATTAGCTGGGAAAGCGCCGCTCTGTATCAATTAGCTGGGAAAGCGCCGTACTGCATCAGGAAAAGAGCCGCTCTGCATCAGTTTGTTAGGGGAGCGCCTAGGTGCAGCGGCAAAGCTCTAATTAGTACCCATGCGACCAGATTGCGTCAGCAAAGCCCGGAAGCGCTGAAGGGCTGCGCCTTCATCTTCCCCTTCAATCTCCCGGCGGAAAGTACCCACATCCAGCTCCAGGGCCACCGATAGCGGCGGGCCCTCCACTTTATATACCCGGTCCGCTAGACAATAGGCCTCTTCTGGGTCATGAGTGACCAGCAGAACCGTCTGCCCCTTACGGCGGCATTCCTCCCGCACCAATGCCATCAGCTCCTGCTTCAGCGCATAGTCCAGTCCCTTGAAGGGTTCGTCCAGGAAATAAAGCCCCGCCTGACAGACCAGTGCCCGCGCAATGGCTACCCGCCGCTGCATGCCTCCGCTCAATTGGCTCGGCAATGCCCCAAGAAAATCATTCAATCCCACCCGTTGCCCGCAGCGTTCCGCCTCTGCCAGGGCGGCAGTCCGTCCCAGCCGGCTCTCTACCGCATACGCGATATTATCCCGGACCGTAAGCCACGGCAGCAGCCGGTCCTCCTGGAACACCACGGCGAAGCCAAGCTCATCCTGCGGCATCCGGACGCAGCCCGTATCGGGTGAAACCAGCCCGGCCAGTATCCGCAGGAGGGTGGTTTTTCCGCAGCCGGAGGGGCCGAATAAACAATGAACCCGCCCTTCCTCCAGCTCCAGGGAGAAGTCCTCCAGTACCTGGAAACCGGCGTACGCTTTTGCAATGCGATCGACACTAAGCATCCGGTCTTGCCACCTCCCTATTACCGGCGGGCAGACGGCGGATCAGCAGGGTGAACAGCCGTTCAAACCCAATGCTGAGCGCAATCACCACCACTGTCCACGCAAACAGCTCCGCTGAATCCAAATAGGCTTTTGCTTCATATAAGTGGCTGCCAATGGATCTGGCCGGATGGCTCAACACCTCCGCAGCGACACCAACCTTCCAGCCGTACCCCAGGGCATTGAGACAGGCAGGCGTAAAGTAAGGCAGTAGAGACGGAATATACAGCCGCCGGATGCGCACCCAAAGCCGGACGCGGAAAACCCGGGACATCTCCAGCAGCTGCACGTCCACATTGCGGATACCCTCCACCATGGGGGTCCAGACAATGGGAAAGCACATCAGAAAGCAGATGAACACCGGAACCTGGCCGGAGGAAAACCAGAACAGAGCGATCATAATAAAGGACATCACCGGAGTCGCTTTTATTGCCGTAACCACCGGACTGATGAGTGCATGCACCAGGCGGCTGAGTCCCGATGCCACAGCCAGAAGGACAGCCAGGGCCATAGCCAGGATAAACCCCTCCGCTACACGCAGCACGGACCACAGTGTATCCACCCAGAAGGTCTTCAGCCGGATCAGCCCCGCTAACCGATGCAGAACAGTAAGAGGTGCAGGCAGGTACAGCTCCCGGTCCACCGCCAGATAGGCCACCTGCCAGACCAGCAGCCAAAAAACCGGCACGGCGGCCTTTTTTAGAAGCCTCCGCCAGAGTAAGCCTGCATCGCGTCTCCCGTCAGCCGGTGCTTTACTTGGAGTAATAGAAGCCTTCATCCGCCAGCTTGCCTCCTACGGACTTGGGCTCAAAGTCAAACAGCACCTTGTAGAACTGATTCAGCATCGGTTTGGCCTCCTGAGCCTCCATATAGGTGATGTTGGAGAAGGGAATAGCCTTCAACGCTACAGCCGCACTGGGCAAAATGGCATATTTGGCAATCAGCTCGGAGGCTTTGGCGCTGTCCTTGTTGACGAATTCGGCAGAGGTTTTGTACTCGGCCAGAAAAGCCTTCACCACATCCGGCTGGGCGGCAACGGTTTTTTTCTGCACCACCAAGCTGCCCATGGCCAACTGGCTGCCGGCACCGGAGGCTTTTGCCCATTCCTTGGTCACGTCCAGAGCGATTCGCAGCTCCGGGTTCTTCAGCATGGCGGTGGTCACATGCGGCTGGGGAAGCAGGGCGATGGGAGCGTCCCCGGAAGCGGCAGCTGCCGCCAGCTCGGTCTGCTGGAGCTTGTAATCCAGTGTCACATCCTTCTCGGGATCAAGCCCGTTCTGCTTCAAAATGTAGCGGAATGCAAAATCCGGAGTAGCCCCTTTGCCGCTGGTGTAGACGGTTTTACCCTTCAAATCAGAAATGGAGGCGATGGTGTTCCCTTTTTCCAGCACATACAGGACCCCTAACGTATTAACGGCGGCCAACTGAATGGCGCCTCCTGTTTTGTTGTAGAGGGTCAGGGCCAGATTGGTGGGAATCGCGGCGGCATCCAGCTCACCGTTAATGATCTTGGCGGTCATATCATCCGGGCTGTCCAGCAGCGTAAACTCGTAGTCTGCCGTTGCTGCGCCCAGCGCATCCTGCTCCATCAGCTGGGCCATGCCCATACCTGTTGGCCCCTTCAGGGCACCGACCTTCAGCTTGGCCTTTGCGGCAGGTGTGGTGGTTGGTTTTGCCGATGACGCCGCTGTTGGAGAAGCTGCTGCGGATACGGCCGCTGGTGCTGCCGAAGGTGAGGATGAAGCGGAGCCGTCGTTCCCGCCGCCGCATCCGGCCAGATTCAAAATCAGGACCGCGCCTAATAAGGCGGATAATGCCTCTTTGCAAATTCGGTTCATGTTGTTCCCCCCAAAAGTCGATGGTTACTACATATGGCTACCCATAGTGAAGGTCTCCATAGGCTGCCATTTCAGTGAAAATCAGTCTCATTGTAGGGTCCGTTTTTGGGGAATGTCAAGCGTTCAAGTAAGCCTTTTCAAGCGGATGCTGCAAAGTTCGGTTTTTATCCACACTTTCGAATTGTTTCACTGGACTGCGAGATTAAACTTAAGTATGAAGACTTGAAAAAAGGGGGACTCCATACATGGTTTTTACCGACATAACTTTAATCACAGAGGATGTAGTAAAGCTCGTTCATTTTTATGAACAACTATTCGGCATTTCTATCGAAAACAATAAAATACATACTCAATTTGAAATCGGATCATTAAGGATCACCCTGTACTCCCAAAAAGCGGCAGAATCCGATATGGAGTTTAATTTCAGTCAGTTTAACGGAACCGGGAAAATGACAATAGGGTTCAATTTTGAAGATATTAATGGTGAAAAAAATGAAAGCCCAAAGCGCCGGAACCGTCATCGTTCCTGCCTTTGGGCTTCTTTTGAAATTTTCGGAGAGTATGATCTGCTATTTCATCAAAGCTATTCCTTAACGGCCCCCAGTACCATCCCTTTGACGAAGTAACGCTGCAGGAACGGGTACACGGCCAAGATGGGCAGCATGGCGATGAAGATTTGGGCGGCCTTTAGGCTCCGGTTGGAGAGCTGCTGCAGGTCCTCGTAGTTGATGCCCGCTTTGCTCAGGTCCAGCGCCACAACAATGGTCTGCAGGAGGGTGGCCAACGGCCATTGCTCCGGCGAGCGCATGTACAGCATGCCGTCGAACCAGTTGTTCCAGTGGCCCACCATGGAAAACAGCGAGATGGTGGCGATGGCCGGCATGGAGATGGGCAGGTACACGGAGCCCAATATCCGGAAGGAGGAAGCCCCGTCCACAATGGCCGCTTCATCCAGCTCCTTCGGGATGGTCCGAAAGAAATTCATCATGAGAATCACATTCCAGACACTCAGCAGATGGGGCAAAATGTAAACCCAGAAGGAGCCGATGAGATGGATTTTCTGGATCAGGAGGTAGCTGGGAATCAAGCCGGCATGGAAGATCATGATGATCAAGAAAAACCAGACATAACGGTTGCGGGGAGCGAACTCCCTGCTGTTGCGGGACAGGGGGAAGGCCGTCAGGATGGTGACCATCATGGCCATCCCTGTGCCGATCAGGGCGCGGAGAACGGAAATGCGGATAGCGCTGATAAAGTTTCCGTTCTTCAGGGTTTCAGTATAGCTGTCCAGATTGAAATCGATGGGGAAAAAGGTAACCAGATTGCCCTCGGCAGCGGATTTACCGCTGAGGGAAACGGCGAAGATATGCAGAATCGGCAGGACACACAGCACCGATACCAGCAGCAGGAGAAAAATAGTGAAGCCGTAAAAAATCTTATAGGTTGAATTTTTGTGGTACATGGTTGCCTGCCTCCTTGTTTTGTCGTCCCGTCAGAATACCCGGTAATCCGTCCACTTGTAGGCGCAGTAATAGCCGCCGCTGATGAGGATGAAGCCCACAACGGATTTAAACAGGCCCACCGCCGCCGCCAGACTGTACTGGCCGCCCTGGAAGTTGCGGAAAACATAGGTATCGATGATATCCCCCTGCTGGAGCACCAGCGGATTGATCAGGTTGTAAATCTGGTCGAAGTTGGCATTGAGGATGTTGCCCAGGGATAAGGTGAACACCACTCTCATAATAGGCAGCAGGGACGGCAGGGTAATGTGGAGGGTTTGCTTCCAGCGCCCGGCGCCGTCGATTTCCGAGGCTTCGTACAGGTCGGGATTAATTCCCGCCAAGGCTGCCAGGAAAACGATGGCCGAGAAGCCGAACTCCTTCCACTGGTCGCTGACAATCACCGTTACCCGGAACCAGAAGCCGTCTCCCAGAAACAGGATGGGGTCCAGGCGGAAAAAGATCAGCGCCCGGTTAACCAGCCCGTCCAGGGAGAGCAGATCCAGGAGAATGCCGCCCAGAATGACCCAGGACATAAAGTGGGGCAGATATACCATGGTTTGGATGGAGCGCTTCAGCTTCATAGCCCGGACCTCGTTCAAGAGCAGGGCGAAGGTGACCGGGACCGTCAGGCCGAAGAAGATTTTGAGCACGGAGATGGACAGGGTGTTCCAGATGACCTGAACGGAATCCTTCATGGTGAAGATCAGCTTAAAATTGTCCAAACCCACCCATTCCGAGCCCTGGATGCCCAGCCAGGGTTTGAAGTTCTGGAAGGCCATTACAATGCCGGGCATGGGCGCATAGCTGAAGATCAGCGCTGTCAGAACAGCGGGGAGCAGCATCAGGTGCAATCTCCAATTTTTATAACGACGCGCAATAATTTTCCTTTTTAAAACGTTTCCAAACCCGTATAATGGTGCAGTATCGGTTTTCCTCATTCCGGCTCCTCCTTGTGGATTCCTCTGTAGTTCCCATTGTAAGGCGGGGCGGGAAACGGTGTATAGAACAAGGTTTTAAGATCGGTGTCACTATCTTAAGACGCGGATGACATAGCCAAACGTGATGCGGGAGGGAAGCGGGATGCGGAGAAACCGGCCCATATTTGTCAAAATGAATGTGGTGATGCTGATGCTGCTGGTGCCTGTGGTGATTCTGTTCGCCTATTTTAACAGGACCAGTCTGAAGGTGATCGACGACCAGATTACGGCGCAGAATACCGGGCAGCTCCAATTTCTGAAGCAGCAGATTGAAGCCAATGCGGAGCGGCTGTCTCTCTCCTCCAGTGTCCTGATCCGGGATTCGTCGGTGCTGGAGCTGCAGACCAGCATGCTTCGGGGTGATTATTATGCCATGATCAATACAGAACGCCAGGTGAAGGAGAAGCTGTACATGCAGAGCTTTTCCAGCAGCTGGTCCAATCATCTGTCCATTTATTGGCCCGCAGTCGGGCACCGGGTGTCCACTAACCCGGGGGACAGCTACGATCAGGCGCTGTTGGACCGCTCCGAAAACGGCAAGTGGGCTTTTCGCCAAAACAGCCCCCTGGAGGAGCCCTATTACCAGCTGTTTATCTGGGACCCTTATTTCTCCAAGAGCAACCCTCAAACGGCAAACGCCGTGTACGAGGTCCGGTTCGGGATGGACAATATCCGCAGGATGCTGCAGCAATATCAGTCGGAGGCGGCAGGACAGTCCTTTTTGCTGACCAAAGGAGGATCGGCTATTGCCGGAACAGCTGCCGGAGACGCCAGGTTCGGCGAGATGGGGAAACACCTGATGCAGGAGCAGCTGGGGGAGAGCGGCCACCGGAATATGGAGGAGGACAACCGGAAGGCTTATCTGAGCTATGTGCAGCTGACCTCCCTGGATGCTTATTTGTTCCACTACGTGCCCCTGAATGTGATTCATGCCCCGATTATCCAGGCCCGGAATCTGTTTTATCTCAGCCTGGCTGTGCTGATTCTCCTCGCCTTCGCCGTAGCCTACCTCTTGTATCTGCATGTGCAAAAGCCCATATCCGCCATTGTGAAGGGGCTGAAGCAGTATGAAGGGGGCAATTATTCCTTCCGCATCCGCAAGAAATTCCACAACGAATTCGATTACATGATGCTGCGGTTTAACGATCTGGGCACCCAGATCCAGCATCTGATCCATCACGTGTACGAGGAGCAGAACCGGTCCCGGCTGGCAACGCTGAAGCAGCTGCAATCCCAAATTAATCCCCATTTCCTGTATAACAGCCTGTCCTTTATCGCCGCCTGCGCCAAAGCGGGGGAAACGGATACCATCAAGCGGATGGCCTACCATCTGGCGGATTATTACCGCTACACCACCCGTGTGGAGAATCAGCTGCCCCCTCTCCGGGAGGAGCTGGAGCTGGTGGGGCATTACCTGAATATCTATGCGCTGCGGCTGGAGCGGCTGGATTACCGTATTGAGGTTCCTCCGGATATGCTGGCGGAGCCGATCATGAGGCTGATCCTCCAGCCGGTAGTGGAGAATGCCATCGAACATGGAATCGAGCCCAAACCAGGCCGGGGAAACGTCCGGATTGCCGGCTTCCGGAAAGAGGGCTGGAGCCTGCTGGTTGTAGAGGACAGCGGGATGGGCCTGGAGGAGCAGGCGCTGGAGGAGCTGGTGCAAAGCCTGGAGCGGCCTATGGATGCGGAAACGGGCTGCGGCCTGTGGAATGTGCATCAGCGGCTGCGCTCGCGGTTTGGCGCGGGTGCAGGCATTACCTTGGACAAGTCAGAGGAACTGGGCGGTATGCGTGTTATCCTGCGTTGGAAACAAGAGGAGGAGGGTCATGATGATACATTTGCTGCTGGTGGATGACGAGCCGGTGATTCTCAAGAGTCTGGTAAACAATGACTGGGCGGGGGTGGGCATCGGTAGTGTGCATCAGGCGGAAAACGGGCTTGCCGCCTTGGAGGTGCTGCAAAGGACAGAGGTGGACATCGTTGTGACGGATATCCGGATGCCGGGTATGGACGGGCTGGAGCTGTGCCGCTGCATCCGGGAGCAGTACCCCTTGATCAAGTGCATCCTGCTCTCCGGCTACGGGGAATTCGAATATGCCCGGCAGGCCATCCAATACGGGATTTCCAGCTACTTGCTGAAGCCTGTCAGGGATGAGGATCTGCTGGCCCAGGTAGGGGAGCTGGCGGAGGCCATCCGTCATGAGGAAGAGGAGAAGGGCTCCCTGGAGAAAACCAGGCGGACCTTGCGCACCCATCTGCCCATTCTGCGCGCAGGACTGTTGAAGGAGCTGCTGGCCGGTCCGGCACTGCCTGCCCGGGAACGGGCTGCACGGATGGAAGAATACGGCCTGTTCTTCCGGCCGGAGGTGACCTGCTTCATGGTGCTGGCCCGGCTGGAGGGAGTGTTCCGGCAATCCGGGGACCGGGATCTGGCCCTGTATGAGTATGCGGTCCAGAATATTGCCGGGGAGCTGCTGGAGGCCTGCTGCCGGGTATGGTCCTGCAAGGACGCTAACGATTATTTGGTTTTTGTGCTGCAGCCCAAGGATGGAGCGGAAAAGGCGGTCGGAGCTGCATCCATGGCCGAAAGCGCTGCACTGGAGCTTCAGGAGAAGGTGTCAGATTTCCTGAAGGGCCAGGTTTCGGTATGGGTCAGCGGCAGCTTCCGGCTGCCGGAGGAGCTGGCGGATTCCTACCGGGTTGGCTTGAATGAGTTCCGCAAGGTGCCCCGCAGCGGGGAGGGCCGTCTCCTGCGGAGCGGGGAGCAGCGCAGCCAGTCCAAATCCCTGCAAACCCTGCACAGCCCGCCGGGCTTCCAGCAGCTTCTGGAGGCGGGGAGGTATGACGATGCCCGGCACAAGCTGGAGCAGGTGTTTGCCGAGATGGAGGAGCGGATGCTGGACTCGGAGGAGCATCTGATGGAGATTGTATATACGCTGGCCAATGCTTTCCTGTATTTGGCCCATCTTCAGGGGAAGACGCTGCTGGAGATGTCCGGCTGGGAGGCGGGGCTGACGGCGGACCCCGGGCTGTTGCGGCATCCCGGGCGGGTGCGGGAATGGGCGTTGGATGCCCTGCGGAACATGGAGGCCGCCAGCCTCCGGGATCTCAAGGACAACAAGGGCCAACTGATCGCCCGGATCCACCGGTTTATCGAAGCCCAAATTTCCGGGGACGTTTCCCTGCAGACCATTGCCGACCATGTGGGGCTGCACCCTGTTTATTTGTCCACCCTTTACAAGCAGGAAATGAAGGAGAATATCAGCGACTTTATCATCCGCTACCGGATGGAGAAGGCAGGGATGCTTCTGCGCACCACCGACATCAAAATTTATGAGCTGGCCAGCCGCCTCGGCTTTCAGAATCCCCCTTATTTCAGCAAGCTGTTCAAGCAGCATTATGGAGTAACGCCCCAGGAATTCCGGGACCGGCTGGGCCTGTAGCTGACTGTGGGGACCTTAACAAATTGACAGGCAATCTTAAAACTTTCTCTCTTACCGGGTTGTAAGCGCTGTAATAAGATAAGAATTGCAAACGGATTACAGTCCGAAAGGGAGGTTCGAAAACAGATGAACAAAAAATTCGCATGTATGGCGCTTGCTGCGGCAATCGCCCTCTCCACGGCAGCGGGATGTGCGGACAGCAAGGATAACGGCAGCGGCACAGCAGAGCTGGCAGGCTCACCTGCAGCCACTGCCGCAGCCAAGAAT
The DNA here is from genome assembly GCA_023393235.1 of Bacillota bacterium. Taxonomy (GTDB): domain Bacteria; phylum Bacillota; class Bacilli; order Paenibacillales; family NBRC-103111; genus Paenibacillus_AR. Next base: position 32,871 of record JAEWMH010000031.1, read on the forward strand.
GAAACAGCCGAGGCCATCCGGAACGGCACGTACAAGTTTGACCCGCCGGTGACCATCACCACGGTGAAAGCCACGGACTCCACCATCAAGTTCAAAAACGGGGAGACCATGGAGAACAACGTCCATACCAAATGGGCGCATGACCAGTTGGGCATTGACATCAAGCACCTGTGGCAGGTGCCGGGTGACCAGTTCAATACCAAGCTGCGGCTGATGCTTACCGCCAACGAATCCCTGCCGGATGTGATTACCACCCAGGATATGACCCTGCTGGATGAGCTGATTCAATCAGGCAAATACCGGGATATCACCGCCGATTTTGAAGCGTATGCCTCTCCAAAGGTGAAGGAAATATACAATTCCAACCCCCTGAACTGGAGCCAGGTGACTTATGGCAACAAGAAGATGGCCCTGCCCAATTTCGCCAATGCGGGCAACGACAACTCCGTGCTGTGGATCCGCCAGGATTGGCTGGATAAGCTGGGGATGAGCGCTCCCAAAACCTTTGCGGAGCTGGAAACCCTGATGCAGACCATCCTGGACAAAAAGCCTGGCGGCAATGACAATGTGATTCCCCTGGGGGTCAGCTTCGGCTCCGGCGGCTCCTACCCCAATCCCTTCACCAGCTGGCTGGGGGAAAGCTCCTGGGTATTCGGTGCCTTCGGTACTGTTCCGTACCAATGGAATGTGCAGAACGACAAGCTGGTCCACGGCTCCACGGTCCCCGAGATGAAGGGTGGTCTAACCAAGCTGAAGGAATGGTACAACAAGGGGTTCATCTCCAAGGAAGCAGGCTTGCATGACGAGAACAAGTTGGCGGAGCTGATCGCCCAGGGCCGGGTCGGCATTGTAGCCGCTCCGTACTGGATGGGCACCTGGCCTGTACCTGATCTGCAGAAGAACGTGGCCGGTGCGACGATGAAGCCGTATCCGCTGCCCACTCAGAACGGCAAGGTGGCGGCCCGGGACACCACCTATCTCCGTGGGGGCATGCTGGTCAAAAAGGATTTTAAGCACGCGGATGCTCTGTTCCTGTATCTGAACCGGATCTTCGAAGCTGTCAATGCCAAGGAAGGCAGTGAGTTCGTCAACGGCTGGTATAAGGATTACGATTACACCCTCAAAGCCGACGGTACCCGGTCCGTAGAGGATAAGGATATTCCCGGCGGCAAGGTGGGCCCGGCCAAGTATCTGCTCATCGAGCCCAAGGATCCTTTTGTAGGGCTGAAGACCAACGCCCGGCTGAGCCGGGGTGAGGCGCCTGTCACTCCTTCGGAGAAGCGGGCGGCCACCAGCAACAAGGATGTGATCAAAGCCTCGGAAATCGTGGACGACGGCTGGAAAGCGGGGATTTTTGTGCCACAGGCCTTCACCGGAGCCAACACCCCGGCCATGCAGGCGAAGGGCGGCATTCTCGCCAAGCTGGAGGGGGACACCTTCATCGGCATGATCTACGGCAAAAAGCCCATCGAGGAGTTCGACAACTTCGTCAAGGAATGGAAGAGCCTGGGCGGGGATGACATCACCAAGGAAGCCAACGAGTGGTACCAGAAGATGAAGAAATAAATGGAGGAGGAAAGGCGGCTGCCGCCAACTTGGAGCTTGATGACGGCCTAACGGAAATCAGCGGCTCTTACAGGGGATTTTGGAGTAACTTAGCATTTTAACGGAACTCAGAGACCCTTACAGGCCTGATTTTACTCTGAAGAGCCCGTTTTCCCCACCTAAGCGCTTTTGAGTTCCGTTACAGGTTGATTCGGGCCTATTTTACCCGTTAAGCGCTTCTCCGTTCCGTTAGAGCTTCAACCGGATCATTTTGGCTTGTTAAGCGCTTCTCCGTTCCGTTAGACCGCATCTGCGAAACCGCGCATGCGGTTTTTTGCTTTGATTTGGGCCAATCTTAATATTTTGCCAGCGAATCTTAAAAGATTATCACTTACCCGAATGAAAGCGCTGTAATAAGATGGAAATGGAGGTGGTGCCATGAGAACTGGGAAACGGGCGGCGGTATTGACGGCGGCAGTTCTTGCAGTGGTTACGGGGGTGGGTGTGTTTTATGCCCATGGCGGAACGAGCGAAGCTTCCTCGGTTGTGGCCAAGGTAAACGGTGTGGGCATCACCGCTGTGGAATTTAGGAGGGAGCTGGACAACCAGCGTGCTCCGGTTATTGATTATTTCCACCGGACCTATCAGGCGAATGTGACGGAGGCCTTCTGGGACACCAGCTATGGTGGAGAAAACCCGAGGAAGCTGGCGAAGGCCAGAGCCATGGAGGAGCTGGTCAAGCGCAAGGTGGAGCTGGAACTGGGAAACCGCTACGGGCTGCTTTCCGGGATGGCATATGAGGATCTGCTGGAGCAGATGGACCGGGAGAACAAACGCAGGGCGGAAGCGGTGAAGGCCCGCCAGCCGGTATATGGGCCTGTCCGTTTGGAAGAGACGGTATTCATTCCCTATTATATGAGCAAGCTGCGCAATGAGCTGAAGGAAAAGGTTGCAGCTGCTGATTTGGGCGTTTCGGAGGAGGAGCTGCTGCGGCTGAAGGCGCTGGAGAAAAATCCCGCGCCGCCTGAAGCGGAGAGGGTCCGGTTCCAGAAGCTGGCTGTATCCTACCGGAGTGCAGAGCTTATGGGAGACGGGGCGCTGGCAAATCAACAAGAGACGTTAGTCCGACTGAAGCAGCAGCTTGAGCAGGCAGCCGGGGAAACGGCCCTCTCCCGGGGAGGGGCGGATATCCGGGTGACTGAGGAGGAGCTGAACGGGGAAACGGCGGGCATTTATTTCAAATCCCAGCCTGTGCTGTATGCACTCCTGACCGGGGGACTTCAGAAGGGACAAGCAAGTCCCGTCTTCGACGAAGGGCTGCAGGGCCAGTTGGTGCTGGTGAAGGTGCTGGAGCGGGAAAAAGGAGATTCCGGCGGGGGGAGTAGCGGGAAAGTGCCGGAAGCGGCAGTTTCCTTTGACAGTCTCTATCGGGAATATATCGGGCAGCTTGCGGCGGAGGCCGAGGGGATTCTGAGCCAGAGCTATGATCGCATTCGGATGAAATAAGCGGGAGGTAGAAGGCATTGCGAACGGGATCTTGAAAGCGGTTACTGGCGATTTGGATAACGGCAGTCCCGCGTTCTTGATATATATCCTAAGTTGGGGAGGGAATTGATGAAATGAAGCTGATGCGGGTTGGATGGTTGCGGCTGATGCTGGTGTTGTCGCTGGTTGTGGCAGGGATAAGTCCGTGGGCGGCAGCTCCGGAGGTGCAAGCGGCAGGGGCGGTTTATTATGTGGATGCTGTTGGGGGCAATGACAACAATGCGGGAACGTCGGCAGGAGCGGCGTGGAAAACGCTGGCGAAGGTGAATGCTACTGTGTTTCAGCCGGGTGACGCCATTTTGTTCAAGGCGGACGGGGTATGGACAGGCACACTGTCGCCCCAGGGCTCAGGGGTGCAAGGCCAGCCCATCACCATCGACATGTACAGCTCCGGCCGCAAGCCGCTGATTGCCGGAGCGGGTGCAGCCGCTGCGGTCTACTTCTACAACCAGGAGCAGTGGGAGGTCCGGAATCTGGAAATTACCAACGATGCCGCAACCAAGGGAGTCCGCAGGGGCATCCATGTGGACGGCAGCAGCGGCACCTGGAGCAATCCCAAGGTGTACCGTCATTTTGTATTCGAGAATCTGGACATTCACCATGTTAAAGGGGATGTGTCCACGGATTACGCCCATAACGGGGGCATTATTGTCTGGGGCACCGCCTGGGACTACCATGTGGCCGACGTTGTGGTGAAGAACAGCAAAATCTACACCGTAGACAGTGTAGGCATCTACATCTACGGCGCCCAGAAGGCGTATTCCTCCGGCTTCCGGGTAGCAGACAATGTCATCTACGATATTGGCGCCGACGGCGCGTTTATTCTGGATACCACCGGCGGGGTGATAGAGAACAATGTGGTGTACGATACCCATCTTCGGGCCAGCGGATATCATGTGCCGGTATGGGTTTTTTCCAACAAAAATTCCGTGATCCAGTTCAATGAGGTCTACAATACCGCCCCGGGCGGGGATGCCATGGCGTATGATGCGGATTATAGAAGTGACGGCACCATCATCCAGTACAATTACAGCCACAACAATGCGGGCGGCGCCTTCCTGGTAGTGAATGACGGCACGGTGGCCACCAACTCCAACACGAACACCATTATCCGGTATAATATCAGCCAGAACGACGGAGGCGCCGTGTTTAATTTCAGCGGCACACCGGATACCACCGCCATTTATAACAACACGGTATATCTGCCCAGATCCTCTACCGCCAAGGTAGTGGATGTGCTGAATTGGGGAGGTTATGCCAAGAATACGTACTATTACAATAACCTGATCTATAACCTGGGCTCGGGAGGTTATAATTTCGCAGGCAGCACCAATAATGTGTTTGACTATAATCTGTTCTATGGCAACCACCCGGCTGGCGAACCGGCAGACGCCCATAAGCAAACCGCGGAGCCGCAGCTGGCTTCTCCGGGTTCGGGAGGCATCGGCAAGCATACGCTGGCCGGGTATCAGCTGTTGAATACCTCACCTGCCATTGGCGCCGGGAAGATCATCGCAAACAACGGAGGCAGGGATTTCTTCGGCAACCCGGTTGCCGCCGGAACTGCCCCCAATATCGGCGCTTATCAGGGACCGGGGCTTGATCCCAACAATCTGCCGCCTCTTCCCCAGCCTCCCCAAGAGGAGAATCTGCTGAAGAATGCGGGCTTCGAAGCCGGAGACTTCACCAATTGGCCGACCCATTATAACGGGGCAACGGTCGAAGCGTCCAATGCTTATGAGGGAGCCTATGCCGCCAAGCTTACCGGCTCTTATGCCGGAGCGGAGCAAACGGTCAGCGGGCTGTTCCCCAACACCATTTATAAGCTGTATGCTTACGGAAAAAGCACAGGCGGCGGCGATGCGGTGATCGGTGTGAAAAACTACGGCGGCACCGCCAAGGACGTCCATGTGTCCACCGCCGCCTATACCAAAAAGGAGCTGACCTTCACAACAGGCAGCGATTCTAACAGCGCCACGATCTATCTGTACAAGGCCGGAGGCGGCGGAGAGGTCTGGTTTGACGCACTGGAGCTGATTCAATTCAGCGCCGCTCCCGGCGGGCCGTCGGGGCCGGTTTATACGGTGGGGACCAGCGACGAATTTAATGCGGCGGCGTTGAACAGCCAGTGGCGCTGGGTTAGGGAAAACAGCGCCAACTGGTCCCTGTCCGCCAATCCGGGCAGCCTGCGTATCGTCAGTGAAGCGGGGGACATTGTGGACGGGGGGGCCACGGCTAAGAATATTCTCCTGACCGGGGCGCCGGAGGGCAATTGGATGATCGAAACGAAGATGAGCGGCAAACCCTCTGCCCGCTGGGCCCAGGGCGGTTTGATCGCCTATGTGGACGATAACACCTATTTCCGCATGACCCGGCTTTACGGCAGCGGCAACCAGTTCCAGTTCACCAAACAGATCAATGCTGTACGGGAGCATGTGGAGGTAGCCGATACCATCCAAGCGGCGGTTTCCTATATGCGGATTTTGAAATACGGCAATACGTACAGCGGCTATTATTCGCCGGATGGCGTGACCTACACCCAAGTGTGGACTACCCAAACGGCAGATCTGTCCAATCTCAAAATCGGCCTGATTGTATGTGCCGGAACAGGTTTGACGGCAGACTTCGATTATTTCCGGATTGTGACGGACGGCCTGACACCTCCCTCCAGCCCAACGCCAACGCCGACACCAACAGCTACACCGACCGCAACTCCAACACCGACTCCTACTCCAAGTGTAACACCTACTCCAACGCCAACAGCTACACCGACTGCAACACCCACACCAACCCCGACTGCAACGCCCACACCTACGCCGACTGCAACGCCAACAGCTACACCGACTGCAACACCAACCGCCACCCCAACGCCCACACCTGTTGCGGTTACCGGAGTTGTGCTGAACAAAAGCAATCTGCTGCAGCAGGAGGGCCAGAGCTTCACGCTGACGGCCACGGT
>JAEWMH010000067.1 GCA_023393235.1 Bacillota bacterium
GCAATAGGAACCAGGCCATGAAGGATAGGCTTGCGCAAATCATCAATGCCAAAAACTGCGATTTCCGCGATGATGATGAAAATAACCAGGTCAAACACGGACAATTTGCCGATTTCCCGCTTCCCCATCAAACGCATGGTGAGAAAAACCACAAAATAAACAAGCACCGTCCGTAAAACAAGCGGCAATATCTCCATGGTCTGCCCCTCCTGCCAAGGTTCGTGTCACCTGGTAGTTTGGCGCATCCCAAAATGGCTCATACACGTGCCGGTGCCCTCAATTATTCCCAACGGCAAGAGCAACCGGCAGGCAGCCTTGTACTATTTGGCCGGCTTGTTCAATAGAATGAAACAAAGAGAGTTCACATGCTGATGCTTACGATAAGGAGGAATGGAATATGAATTTTAAGCAAGTAGGACAAGTGGGGTCCGGTTCACCTATGCTGCGGGGATTGTTATTTGCATTTGCCGTGATGGCCCTGGGCGCTTTGGCCGCGTCCGTGGCGGTGACGACCGGTGATCAGGGTGAGGAGGTTCTGCCGGTTTATGCGTGGGTCATCCACGGCTTATCCGTATTGGCCGGCAGCTTTGCCAGCGGGCGCCGCTCCGGGGTTAAGGGCTGGTATCATGGAGGGCTGTTGGGTCTTTTGTACAGCATCATTGTGCTGATAATCGGATTTTTGAGCTTCGACAAGGGGCTGGACTGGAGTGTGGCCCTGTTTGCGGCAGCGGCTTTTATGGTGGGTGCTGTAGGCGGAATTTTCGGAGTTAACACCAAAAAGTAGCATCGGCAGTACAAAAGAGGGATGTCGGACTGTCCGGTCCGCCATCCCTTTTTTCGTTTACGGATCATTCCGCATATTCACCGTTCGGATTGTGAAGGAAACGGTGGTTCCCCGCTCTGGAACACTGGTTACGGATAAACCGGTGCCGTACCGTTTGCGCAGCCTCCGGTCCGTATTCACCAGCCCTACTCCCTTGCGTTCCTTCGTGGAGGAGGGCTGGAAAAGCGCCGCGCATTGGTCCGCATCCATCCCCACACCGTTATCCTCCACCGCCACCTCCACGTCTTCTCCGCTGCTGCGGATGCGGATGGTCAACCTGCCTCCTTTGGAGCGGGACAAAATTCCATGCTTCACCGCATTCTCGACCAAAGGCTGAATGGTGAACGGAGGCAGCAGAGTCCCCATCAGATCCTCCCGCTCCTCCAGCTCCCACTCCACCGAAAGCCGGTCCCCGAAGCGCTCCCGTTCGATATAAAGGTAGGCCTTGACCAGCTCCAGCTCGACATGAAGGGGTACGGCATCCCGTGAATTGAGAAAATTAAAGCTGATCCGCAAATAGGAGCTGAAGGCGTCGATCATCATCCGCATCCGCTCCACATCGATTTGGCCCAAGGCGGATATGGAGTTCATGGCATTGAACAAAAAATGCGGCTCAATTTGGGCCTGGAGGTAGGCCCCTTCCAGCCTGAGCAGCTCATCCATGGTCTGCTTCAACCGGGTCAGGGCCAGCACACGGCTGCGGAGCTCCAGCGGATTAACCGGTTTGGCCACATAATCATTGGCTCCGGCGTGGAAACCCGCTTGTATATCCTCGGGCATGCTTCTGGCTGTCAGCAGGAGAATGGGAAGCTCCAGCATGGAATACCGGTTACGCACAACGGAGGCCAGCTCATAGCCCGACATACCCGGCATCATCACATCGGTAATCAACAGATCCCAAGAGCCCTCACCAAGTTTCTCCAGTGCCTCCCGGCCCCCTGCGGCTGTTACAATCCGGTAATGGTCAAGCGCCAGTACAGTGGTCAGCACCTTCAGGTTCACAGGATCATCGTCTACCATCAATATCCGGGGGCTGTCAGCCAGATCAGTTGGCATTGGCGACCCCGCTCTTGCCGCTTCGCTGGAGCCGGTTGCGGTGGAAGGAGCCTCCTCTTCCGGAGGAAAAGCACCGAGCTCCGTAACACCGCCCACAGGGCGCGCGAACGGTAAGCGGAAGGAAAAAACCGTCCCCTTTCCCGGCGCGGTTTCCAGAGCCAGCTCGCCGCCGTGCAATTCCACCAGCTTCTTGCTGATGGACAGGCCCAGTCCGAAGCCGCCCTCTGCGGAGCCCCGGCCGGACTCTCCCTGCTCATAGGCGTCGAACACTCTTCTGGCAGTGGCTTCGTCCATGCCGACGCCCGTGTCCCGGACTGCCAGCTCCGCCTCCTTGCCTGCAAGCCGTGCCGTAACCGTCACCGAGCCAGCTTCAGTGGACTTCAGCGCATTATGAATCAAGTTCACGAGGATCTGAATCAGCCGTATTTCATCAGCCAGCACCGGAGGGAAGTCCGGTGGAATGGATGCCGTAAGCTGCACCGGTTTATTCTCCGTGAGATAAACAAGCATATCGGTGACTCCGGCAGTTACCGTCTGCAGGGAAACCGGTGCCAGCTGCAGGCTTACCCCTTTATTCCGCAGCCGGGCCTGCTCCAGCAGATCGTTCAGCATCAGCGTCATCCTGCCGCCGATGGCCAGAAGCAGTTCTAAGCTCCGCGCACTTTCCGCGCCGATGGTTTTCCGCTCTGTCTCCAGCACGTTCTGGGCAATATTCATCATCCCGTGCAGGGGATTGCGCAGCTCATGGGACGTATTGGCCAAAAACTCATCCTTGCGCCGGTCCTCCTGCTGGAGCCGCACCGCCAGCTCCTTGGCCTGCTCCACCTTCCGGAAATACTGCTTCAGGGCATAAGCTGCAAGGCTGAGGCAAAGCACCACCAGATCCACGGGATAAAAGCCCATATTCAAGGTGCTGTGGGTTTTGAAGGTGCTCCAGATCAAATTCGAGACCAGACTTGAGCCAGCCAGCAGCAAATAGATGGTATCCTGCTTGCCTCTGCGCACAGCCAGCATCAGGACGGCGATAATCGCCAACAGGAAGCCCATGTAGAGAATGCGGTTCACCGGGTCCAGCAAAGCGACCATCCGGGCGGGCAGAAACGCCACCACCAGCATCCACACCGCAAAGGCGCCAGCTGCCAGCCTGTAGGTACGGTTAATCCGTTCGGGCATCAGTAGCCTGACAATAAAGTCAAAGCATGCCGCCGACATGGCCGGCAGCACCAACCAAATCACCTTAATTAAAGCGCCATAAGAAAGGGAAATCATGCCCATTCCCAAGCGGTCCTCGGAGATAAGCAGGGTCGCTACCCCAAAGCCAAGCCCACAGAACAGGCTCAAAAGCATCCGGGACCTGCTTCCTAACAGGTAGGTCAGCAGCACAATCAGCATGAACAGCAGAAGCAGCAAAATCACTGCTCCCTGCAGCATCAGGCTGATCGCCTTCTCCCGCTGGAGGGCAGTGGAGACGCCGAAGCTGAGGGACTTGGCAATCCCCCCCTTGTACATGTAGCTGGTATCCACCGCTACCTGGATCATGATTTCCAGTTCTGTGCCCCGCGGTTCAAAAAATGCCTGGTGGGTCATCACGCCGGAGACGAAGGATTCAGCATCCTCCGCAAGCACACCCGAGCCGCCCATGGGACGGCCATCCACGAATAGAGCGGAGCCTTGTTTAATATCCTTCAGGGAAAGGCCAAGAACACCAAGGTCCCCCTCAGGCAAAAGAATTCGGAGACGATAGGTGCCGTATTGAAAGGCTTCGTTTGAAAGGCCGGCGGTTCCGCTTTTCCATAAGCCGGGAACCTTGAGATAGGCGGGAGACGGAGTTGGCTGGGCATCCGGCTCCACATGCTCCAAAAGCCGGGACGGATAAAATTCCCACTCCCCGTCAAGGTTCATTGTCCGGGTGGCCGGCAGACCGTATGGGCGCAGATCCAGAATTCCTTTGACGGCGGTGGGATCATGAGGCTCCGTGCGGGCCACAAGCCAGACCAGCCTAACACAGGTTAACGCCAGGATAAACAGCAGGGCAGGCAGCACCATTTTCCGGTATGGAATCATCGGCTGGCACTTTCCCTGGTACGGCTTACATACCACTGGAGCACCTTCAAGGACAGCTTCACACCCAGATCGTCCTCCACATTGCGCTTCAATTCCGCAAAGCAGGCTTCCGTTGCCGCACGGTCCCCGATTTCATCGTACAGCTTCATCAGCGACAGATACCCCTCTTCATAATAAGGGTGCAGCTCCAGCGTACGCTTCAATAAGGTAACGGCTTCCAGCAAAAGCCCGTCCTTCCGGTAGGAATCCGCAAGCTGTGAGGCCTGGTGGAGCCGGATGACCCGCAGCCGTTCCCGTTCGCCCTCCGCCCACAGGTAGTCCGTAGGACCAAGATATTCTCCCCGGTACATATCGAATAGCCTTTGGTGGAAGGGCCGGTTGACTGCATGAAACTCTTTCACGCTGCGGATGCCTTCTTCCCATTCCACCGCATCCAGCTTTACTCTCCCCAGGTCCAGCGTATAACCCTCGCCCCCGCTTGCATTCAGAATGCGGATTTCCAGGGAGGCCTGCTTTAAGCACTGCTTGATCTGATAGATGGTGGTATACAAATGGGTAGAGCTTTTTTTGAAATCAAAATCAGGCCACAAAAGCTGCAGGATCTCGTCCTTGGTTACAAACCGGTTCCGGTGGTGGAGCAAATACAAAAACAGCTCCTGCGCCTTGGAGGTTCTCCACTTCAAGAGCTGAGGCGCCGAACTGTCGCTGGAATAAGCCACCGGCCCCATTATATGAAGGCATATGTGATCCGCGGCCGATTCATCCGGCTTGTCCCGGCTGAACCGTTCCTCCAGACGGTGGACGGTTTTGGCCAGTCTATCCTTGGAGATAGGCTTCAGGAGATAATCCAGTGCGTTAATATCAAAAGCCTCCAGCGCATAATCCCCGTGAGCCGTAACGAAAACAATATCCGTTCCCGGGCTTGCCTGCTGGATCAGCTCAGCCGTCCGCAGCCCGTTCATATCCGGCATATGAATATCCAAAAAAACCACATCCGGCTGGATGGACGAGGCCAGCTCCAGGATCATGGCAGGGTCCATGGCGGTTCCGGCCACTTTGATGTCGGGATAAGCGGCCAGCATATGTTCCATTTGAAAAAGCGCCAGTTGTTCATCATCGGCAAGCAAGGCCCGTATCATTCCAATCCTTCCCTTCTCTCCCGATTCTACCATGGAACCGCCAGGGCTGCGACAGGAATCACGCTTTTTTCACAGGAAGCAAAAAAGGAGCCTTCCGGCTCCTTCTTGGGTAATTAGTCTTTAATCTCTCCGTCAGCCTTTTCTTTCTTCTCTTCCCTCTTCTCCAGGGTGGAAGGTGCGGCTTGCACCACATTGTTGATGGCCGAACGGTCAAAGGTCATCTTGGTGACATCATTGACACGCAGCACGATGATATCGTCAGTCATCTCCAGGATGGTGCCGTGCAGTCCGCCGATGGTGGTGACTTTGTCACCCTTTTTGAGATTGGCCAACAGCAGGTTGCGGGCCTTCTGGCGCTTTTGCTGCGGACGGATCATCAGGAAGTACATGATCGCAAAGATTGCGATGAACGGTACGAAGGTGACCAAAAGTCCGGCCCCTCCTGCTGCAGGTTCTGCTGCAAGGTTAAACACGCGGATTCCTCCCATTAACATTAGTGATATTGCGGTTTATGTATGTGCTTCCATTAAACCCGATGCCCTGCGGCCTGTCCTCCTCTTACCTGGGGCAGGCCGTTATCAATGTGCGGCGGAGACAAAGCTCAGAAGCCCCGGCCGTTCTCGTTCATCCCGTACATCTCAAAAAACTCGTCCCGGAAATCCAGCAGTCTGTCGTCTTGGATAGCCTGGCGGACATTGTGCATCAATTCCAGCAGGAAATGAAGGTTATGGTAGGTGGTTAACCGCAAGCCGAAGGTTTCGTCCGCCTTGATCAGGTGGCGGATATAGGCGCGGGAATAGTGGGTGCAGGTGTAACAGCTGCATTTGGGGTCGAGAGGGCCGAAGTCCTCCGCGAACCGGGCGTTGCGGACGACCAGTCTGCCTTCGCTTGTCATGCAGGTGCCGTTGCGGGCAATGCGGGTGGGCAGTACACAGTCGAACATGTCCACCCCCCGGATGGACCCTTCGATCAGCGCATCGGGTGAGCCGACGCCCATCAAATAACGCGGTTTGTTGGCCGGCAGAACGGGTGTGGTGTACTCCAGCACCTCATACATCATTTCCTTCGGTTCGCCAACACTGAGTCCTCCAATAGCATACCCCGGGAAATCCAGTGAAGTCAAATCGGCAGCGCTCTGCTTCCGCAGGTCCTCGTACATGCCTCCCTGAACAATGCCGAACAGGGCTTGGTTTTGGGTATTTTCGTGCGCCTTCAGGCAGCGCTCCGCCCAACGGGTGGTCCGTTCCAGGGATTGTTTGGCATATTCGTGGGTAGCGGGGAACGGCGGGCATTCGTCGAAGGCCATCATGATGTCGGACCCCAAGGCGTTCTGGATCTCTACCGCCTTCTCCGGAGACAGGAACAGCTTGTCCCCGTTCAAGTGGGAGCGGAAGGCCACACCCTCCTCGGTAATTTTGCGCATGTCGCTTAAGCTGAACACCTGAAAACCGCCGCTGTCCGTGAGAATCGGCCGGTCCCAGTTCATGAACTTGTGCAGACCGCCTGCCTTGCGGATGATTTCATGGCCGGGACGCAGGAACAGATGATACGTATTGCTCAGGATAATATGGGCATCCATAGCCTTCAATTCCTCGGGGCTCATGGTCTTAACAGTAGCCAAGGTGCCAACCGGCATAAAGGCCGGTGTTTCAATTACCCCGTGGGGCGTGTGCACCCGGCCCAAACGGGCGCCGGATTGTTTGCAGGTTTTGATATGTTCGTATCTGACAGCCAATAGCCTCTTCCTTTCATGTCGGAATAACTTGATTCCGCCTAATAAATAAACATGGCGTCGCCGAAGCTGAAAAACCGGTAGCGTTCCTCTACCGCCTGGCGGTACGCCTCCATAACATACTCCCGCCCGGCAATGGCGCTGACCAGCATCACCAGGGTGGACTTGGGCAAATGGAAGTTAGTCAGAAGAGCATCCACCGCCAGCACCGGGATGCCGGGATAGATAAAAATATCCGTCCATCCGGAGCAGGCCTCAAAACGGATGCTGTCTTGCCCTTCCTTCCGGAAGCGTCTGGCCGCCGTTTCCAGGGTCCGGGCAGACGTGGTGCCTACCGCTACCACCCGGCCGCCTGCCGCTTTGGCAGCATTGATGGCTGCGGCGGTTTCCTCCGGCAGCTCATAATATTCGGCATGCATGGCATGGCCCTCCACCGTATCGACGGATACCGGGCGGAAAGTGCCTAAACCTACATGCAGAGTGACAGTGGCAATGCGGACACCCTGCTGCTGCAGGCGGTCCAGGAATTCCCTAGTAAAATGAAGCCCGGCCGTCGGCGCAGCCGCCGAACCTTCGTGACGGGCATACACCGTCTGGTAGCGGTCCCGGTCCTCCAGCTGCTCCTTGATATAAGGAGGGAGGGGCATTTCGCCCAGCCGGTCCAGAATTTCATTGAAGATTCCCTTATAATGAAACCGGACGGTTCTGGCCCCCATCTCGCCTTCATCCTCAATCACCGCCGTAAGCGGCGGCTCCCCGTTTTCCTCCTGGCCAAAATGAAGGACTGCACCCTTTTTCAGCCGTTTGCCGGGTTTGGCTAACGTCTCCCAACGGTCCTCACCCAGGGATTTCAAAAGCAGCAGCTCCGCCTTCGCCCCGGTGTCCGCTTTATGGCCGTACAGCCGGGCGGGAATGACCTTGGTGTCGTTCAGCACCAGAAGATCCCCCGGGCGCAAAAAATCAGCCATGTCCTCAAAGCGGCAATGGCCGATTTCCCCGGTCCGTTTATTCAACGCCAGAAGGCGGGAGCCCGTCCTCTCCAAAAGGGGAGTCTGGGCAATCAGCTCTTCCGGCAAATCAAAATCAAACAAATTGACATCCATTCCGTTCATTCCTTCGTCAGGGTTACGCCATCGTAATAATTGGCGAGAATTTGCTTATAGTTGTAGCCCTTTTCGGCCCAACCCCTTGCGCCCCATTGGGATAAACCCAGGCCGTGGCCGTTGCCTGTACCCTTAATGGTATACATGGCCGCCGCTCCGCCCGAATAGCTGACCTTGCCTTCCTCGCTCAGTACAAAATAGGAGGAGGCATTGACAGGCTGGGCTTGTCCGCTTGCGGTCAAGGCGTACAGAGGCATTCCATTGGCTGCGGAGGAGGATGCTCCTGCCGCTCCTTGTATAGTATACCCTCCGCTGCGTTCAATTTCAAACCGGGTGCTGGGCAGCCCCCCCAATACGGAACGATAGGCATCGGGGGAGGATACGGCCACCGGCTTGCCGTTGGCGGTGAGCTCCGTTACCCGGCCGGAAGGGCCCCGTTTGGTAATCTCCAGGCTGGTAAGAGAGCCGGCGATGGGCTGACTCAGGGTTTTGTTCATCAAGGCCAACAGCTCGCCGCTGTCATAAGGGCCGCGGAACCAGGAATAGGAATTGGATTCCCGCGATTCGTCAAACACAGTCACCTTGTCCCCGATGTTCAGCTTGGCTACTGCGGGGTTTTTGGTGTTATCCACGTAGGGCTCTTTCCGGGCGTTCACTGCATTTTCGGTAATTTGGTAGACAGGCAAACCCGCCGCATTCCGCGCCCCCGTGTCCTCCAGATAATCCGAATGGATATACGCCACCTGCCCGTCGGGCAGCACACCACGGTGCCACAGCGCCTTGGACTTCTCCGCCCCATCGTCGGGGCTTGGGCCAACGGATAAATAGGACACTGTGTTGCCCCATACATCAGAGCCGTCGCTGGTCATTCCTCCGGCATTGGCTGAAAACAGTGCCAGAATTGGTCCGTTTTTGTCCTTCAGCACTTCTCCCGCGGTAGCGTTCACAGCGGCGATGGAATCGGCATCCTCATTGCCGTCGTATACCTGGTCCAAGGTAGTGTCCGACACATGGGCAATCTCGTATTTGATGCCGGAGGCCTTGGCGTAGCTGCGGGCCGCCACCGCCTGGGCCTTCAGAGCTTCGGCAGGCCAGCCCTTGCCCATTTCCCCGCTGACCACGGAATACAGATATTCCTCAAACGGCAGCTCATTGATCACAGCCAGCTTGTTATTGTGGTAAGAGATTTCGGCTTTGCCCCGGTAGGTGCGGTTGGCTTTCTCCGCTACGGCAAATTCGCCTTTTATCGGCGCCACTTCCAGCTTGGCATTTTGTAGCGGGAACAGCAGCAGGGCGGCATTGGCCGCTCCGTTCTCCGAGGAGGTGGCATCCTGCCGCTTCACCGCATAAGGCTTGGACGTATCCGCCGCAGCCAACTGGAGGGTGGGCTGAGATTTCAGCACGGCCAGTTTCAATGCATTCAGGGCCTCATTGTCTGTCTCGGTGCCGAGCCATACCTCGTACGAGACGGCAGCACCGGTTTTATTGGTCAGCACCACTGCTGTTTCAAAACCCTGATTGGCAAAAACCGCTCGGGCCTTATCCGCTTCCGCCTGGCTGCCGTAGCTGCCCGCACTTAGCCGGAAGGGCCCCTGTACCTGCGGAGAGGAGGAGAGCAAGGCCAATGCAGGCTGAAGCTTCAAGGTTGCCAGTGCGCTAGACGCTGCTGCCTTGGTGGCGTAATCCCCGGCCACTACCTGGTAGGCAGGCTTCCCGTTGCGGGTTTCCGCCAATAGGAAAACAGGTTGTATGGAAGCGGCCAACTGGTCCTTCAAGGTTTTGGCCTGGGCAAAATCGGCAGTCTCCAGAAGCTTCAGCCGGAATTGGTCGCCGGAGGCACGAACGGTATTCCCAGTAAGCGCATCGGCCGGAAACGGCACGGCGCCTGCAGCCGAACGGAAGGCTGCGGCTACTCCCCCCGGGGAGGATACGGTTACGGAGGCAGCCGTGGATTTAAGCTTGCCGGACTCCAGCATAAGCGCCACCCGGATATTCTCGCCGGCAACGGTGCCTGCAGCAGCGTTAGCCGGAGCAGCGGGAGCCAGAAGTGCGGGCAGCGTGGCGCTGAAGGCCAGTAAGGCGGCGGTGGCAATGCCGATGACAGGCTTCATCATGATGCTGATTCTCCTTTCACAGCTTATCCTCCGGGGGAGTGATGCCCAGATGGGCATAGGCCAGGCGAGTGGCCGTTCTTCCCCGGGGCGTCCGCTGGATAAATCCCAACTGGAGCAAATACGGCTCATAGACGTCCTCGATAGTCTGGCTTTCCTCGCCGATGGTGGCGGCGATGGTATCCAGGCCTACAGGACCGCCGTTAAACATACGGATAATGGCTTCCAGCATTTTGTAGTCGATATGATCCAAACCCCGGTCATCCACCTGGATTTGTTTCAGGGCCATCCGGGCCAGCTCCAGGGTAATGACCCCGTCGCCCTTCACCTGGGCGTAATCCCGCACCCGCTTTAAGAGCCGGTTGGCAATCCGCGGGGTGCCGCGGGAGCGTTTGCCTACCTCCCGGGCCGCTTCACCGATGATCTGCGCTCCCAGAATGTCCGCCGTCCGGGACACAATGAAGGTCAGCTCATCCTCGGTATAATATTCCAGGCGGCTGACCACTCCGAAGCGGTCCCGCAGGGGTGCGGACAACAGCCCGGCGCGGGTGGTGGCGCCGATGAGGGTGAACTTCGGCAGGTCCAGCCGTACGGAACGGGCGCTGGGGCCTTTGCCGATAATAATATCCAGGGCAAAGTCCTCCATGGCCGGATACAGCACCTCCTCCACTGTCCGGTGGAGCCGGTGGATCTCATCCACGAAGAGCACGTCGCCCTCCTGGAGATTGGTGAGAATGGCGGCCAGGTCTCCCGGCCGTTCTATAGCCGGACCGGAGGTGGTCCGGATGTTGACGCCCAATTCATTGGCGATAATGGTCGACAGGGTGGTTTTGCCCAGTCCCGGCGGACCGTAGAGAAGCACATGGTCCAGGGACTCCTTGCGTTGTTTGGCCGCTTCGATATATATCTTCAAATTTTCCTTAACCTGAGCCTGGCCGATATACTCCGCCAGATAACGGGGACGGAGGCTTAGCTCCATCACCTGGTCTTCCATCATAAAATTGGCGGAGATGATCCGGTCCTCCATGCTTTCCCCTCCCAAACCTCAAACCGTTGTAGGCGTGTTAGCAAACACATCCCAGAGCGATGCTGTTGTTGTTTCTAATGTGAAATTGGGGATGGTTTTTATCCCCGGAACAGGGCCTGGAGCGCCAGCTTCACCATGGTTTCCGCCGAAGCGGCTTCTCCCGCCTTCTCCAGCACCTGCGGCCACACCCGGTCCGCCTCCGGCTCCGTATAACCAAGGGACAGAAGCGCTTCCTTGGCCTCCAGCCACTCCCGGGAGCCATGTCCGGCACCGGCGGGTTTGCCGGGTTTCGCCGACAATGCTCCGCCTGCCAGCGCGGCAGCGGATACAGCCATAGGCAGATCGGCAAGCTTATCCTTCAGGTCCAGAATGATCCGTTGGGCTGTTTTTTTGCCGATGCCGGGGAGCTTCATGAGGAAGCTCAGATTCTCCTGGTAGATGGCACCCACCACTTCATCGGGGCGCCCTGCCGACAGAATGCCCAAGGCCACCCTCGGGCCGATGCCGGATACCTCCAAGAGACGCCGGAATAAGGACTGCTCCTCCCGTGAGGTGAAGCCGTAGAGCTGGACCGCATCCTCCCGGACGTGATAGTGGATATACATCATGACCGTCTGGTTCTCCTGGGCGGCGACGGCGTAGGGATTGGCGCAGAACACCCGGTATCCCACCCCCTGCACATCCAGCACCACAAAATCCGTATCCGTAAACGCAAGTGTACCCCGCAAAAAGTCAATCATTTGTATGCTCCGTTCAATTTTTGAGTTAAGGTGCAGGAATGGGCATGGCAAATGGCAACGGCCAGCGCGTCCGCCACATCGTCAGGTTTGGGTGCAGCCTGGAGCTTCAGGAAAATCCGCACCATCTCCTGCACCTGCTTCTTTTCAGCATTGCCGTAGCCCACCACCGCCTGCTTCACCTGAAGCGGCGTATATTCAGCCACTGGAATCCCTGCCTGGACGCCAGCCAGGATGATCACCCCTCTGGCCTGCCCAACGGTAAATGCCGTCGTCACGTTGCGGTTAAAAAACAGTTTTTCTACCGCCATCGCTTCCGGCTTGTATGTATCGATAAGCTGCACCGCAGCCTCGTATACCTGCTTAAGTCGCAGCCCCGGGTCAGTCCCCGCCTCCGTCTGGATGGAGCCGAACTGAACGGGTGTTATTTTGCTTCCTTCTTTGTCGATGAACCCGAAGCCCGCAATGGCGATACCCGGATCGATTCCCAGAATCCGCACGAGAGTCCTCCTGTCAAATCCGCCGGTTGCAGGCGAACATATGTATTCCTTCTTTGACATTATAGCAGATTATAAGAGGCTTGAGTACCTTCCGGAGAATCAATTCGGGGATAAAAAGACTGCGGTGCGGTCTTTACTTGCCAAACTCTAACGAATGTCAGAAGGCTTATTTCCGCAATATCTGCGTGTGTGAAAATGTAACGAATCTGAGCCGCCTTATTTCCTGCTCACGGGGCTGAATTGAGCCTGTTGAGGAGAAATAAGCGTCCTCAGATTCGTTAAAACGGGAAGAGGCGCCACATTGGCATAATAACGCCGCTGATATTCGTTAGCATGCTCACGTGCCAAAAGAACCCCCGCCCAGCTGCCGGGGCGGGGGTTCCTTCGTCTGTCAGGAGGCCGTACCTCCCGCGCCGTCACGCACCTCCAGCTCAGGCATAGCCTGGAGCATCCGGGTCTTAATCTTGCTCCACACAGCCTTGGGCTGGCTGTAAGCCGCCCCGTCCAGGTCGCCCATCGGAATGACCCGGTAATTCCGCCAATTAACATAACGGGTGTACACGGGAGTAAACGCCGGTTTCTCCAGCCGCAGCTCCACCCGGTCCCCTGTAACGGTTTTTACTGCCTCCACCTGGCCGATGCCGCCTACAAGCTGGATGGTTTTCTCCTGGGCTGACAGGAAATTTCCCAGGGAAAACATAACCAGTGTCCTTCACCCGTCGGCGGCGGTTACCCATTCGATGGTCTGCAGCACATGGGGATGGGTCCCGATGATGACATCCGCTCCCCAATCCGCCATTTTTTGCGCCAGCTCCCGCTGTGTGTTGTTGGCCTCTTCCTGGTACTCTGTGCCCCAATGAACGGAAACCACCGTGAAATCAGCCCGGGATTTGCTGTCCCGGATTTCCTTCTCCATCAGACCCGGGTCAAGCAAGTTCACCAGATACGGCTTACCCTCCGGAACCGGTATGCCGTTGGTGCCGTAGGTATAGGCCAAAAACGCGAAGCAGATCCCGTTGCGCTCCAATAAACGGAGCTTCGCTTGATCCTCGGGGCTCCGGAATGCGCCGGTATAGGGCATGCCGATTTTGTCCCAGTAGGCAGTGGCGGACAGCACCCCTTTTTCTCGTTTATCCAAGGTATGGTTATTGGCCATGGTGACCATATCCACTCCGGCATCCTGCAGAGCATCCCCAATTTGAAACGGACTGTTGAATTGGGGATAGGAGGACAACCCCAGCTCCTCCCCGCCGGTAATGCTCTCCTGGTTGGCCACCAGCAGATCCGGTTGAACCAACAGTCCCTTCACCGCCTCCAGCATGGGTTTAAAATCAAATCCGCCGTCCTTGGTGCGGGCATCATTGTAGACGCTGTTATGAATCAATACATCTCCGATCGCAGCCAATGACACTTTCTGCGTCACCGGCGATGGCGGTGTAGGGGAGGGCGTGGGCAGCGGTACAGACGATGCCGGCGGCAAACCGGAGCTTTCGCCGCCGTAAGCCACAGGCCCAGATGCGCCCGGTGAAGGCGTTACCGTCTCTCCTCCCTTCCCCGCATTCTCCTTACGGCTTCCCCCGGCATCTCCGCAGGCTCCGCATACCAAGAGAATAACCATTCCTGCAATAATAGCGGTTTTACGGCCCATAAGGCACCGCTCCTTTCCTGCGCTGCGGTGGGCAGCGCGTTTGTTCCGGCAGGCCCTCTCGTCAAACGATGGGACACGCCATTTTATAGTGTATGTATCGGATACCCGCGCTTATCCTTTCAGACGCAGGAAGAGGAGGTTTTTGTTGCAGAGCCTGCAAAAAATGTCATTCCACGCCAAAAAGCTCCGTCAACCGGAGCTTTTTTCATAGGATTTCTCACGAATTATGCCGGAAAAAGCGGCACCCCATTCGTGACAGCCTTTTGCCCGCTATTCCAAAGCAGCGGCCAGCTGCACCAGCTTTTCCAATCCCCGCTGATCCGCCTCCTTGCATGTGTCGATGAGGCTGCAGATCCCCTCCCGGATATCCCGCCGGGCCAGATTGCGCAGCTGCTTCTCTCCACGGCCCCAGCCGCCCAGAAGCTCTGCCATTTGGCAGGAGCCTGCGGCAACCGCTTCAAAATGCCCGGCGGCTTCCTTCAGCAGGCTGCCGTGCTCCGGATGGAGCTCCGCCTGCTTCCGCAGATAGCTTCCCGCACGGGCCCGCCCGTCTGCCAGCGTATCCATGGCATCTCCCTGGCACATCAGCCGCTCCACCAGGATAGGCAGCACCGCGTTAGCCGGAAACTGGCTGTCATCGGCCACCGTTTTTTTCCAGTGATCATAGGTATGAATCCCCTTGGCATAATTCCCGTGTGTTCTGCCGGTGAGAACCTCCACCGCATGGGCAGCCACTTCCCTGAGCCCAAACCCTCCGCCTTCTGGTTGACCAAGCGCCATCACCGCAAGGGTATCCGGATTTTCCCACCATTCGCTTGTAATGTAATAACCGCAAGGGTCGAAGCTTACGCTTCCCCTGAATTCGGGGTTGTCCTGGAACACATTCCATCCCAGCAGGACTTCTCCATGCTCCCTGTACCCGGTGACAACACAGGCCTCAGGGGGGCCGATAATCCCCAGGGCAATACAAGGGCTGCCTTTATCAATCTCCTCGCGGATGAACCCGGAGAAGTCCGCCTTGGCGGTTTCCCCGGAACGCTCCAGGAGAGTCAGACTCCTTCCCAGAAATGCAGCCCCTGTGCGGTATACCTTCATCGGATCGTCATACGTAAACAGTACGTCCACATTGCCGCCGTTCCACGAGGTTGTGTCCCAGGTCAGCCGGAAGGCCGCCCCGCTTCCGGCCATCACCGCATCGTACTCTACCGGCTGCCCCAGATAATTGGCGCAGGCCTTCAGGCAGATGGGAAACGGCGTACACCCCCGGTAAGACCCGTACTCCACCTTGGGCACGCCGTACAGAATGGTACCGCCCTGTTCAATGATTTGCTGTTGACTCACACATGTCACTCTCCCGTTTCTCGATAATGCCGACGCCGTAAACGCCAGCGCAAAGCTTGATCCGTCCAACGGCACAGCGCCGGTTGCGGAATTCCTGCGGAGCCAAACCGGTGACCCGCCGGAAGGCTCGGGTGAAGCTGTCCGGGTTGGGGAAGCCGTATTTAGCCCCTATATCCAGCGCCTTTTCTTTGGTGTGAATCAAATCGAAGGCAGCATGGGCAATCTGCCGGCAGCGCAAATAACGGGCCAGAGGCATACCGGTATGGCGGGCAAACACCTGCCGGATGTGGACGGCGGAAAAACCGATTTCCGCCTCCAGCTCCCGGTAGTCCAACCGTTGCTCCAGCCTGTTTTCCACAAAAACAATGACCGAACTGATCATCAGACTGTAATCCAAGGCAGCCCACCCTTTTCATCCAAATTCTTCATGAATTGGCTTTAGTGTAGCATGGAGAAGCCTTCCGGGGCTCGACGTTTTTGATGATCATTTCCTTCCCGCATATTGACCGGCGGATAAACGTTGCCGACCTCCTTTTTCCATCGAACCGGTTCGACGGGAATACAGCCTTATGATGGCCGTCTTTACAATTTATTTAGACCCCGTTAACGTTCCCCGCATAAAACCGGTTTACCATTTTCCTTGGAAGAGACATACAGGAGGTTATACGGGATTTGGCGACCATTGACGACGTTGCAAAAATTGCAGGTGTATCAAAAAGCACGGTTTCCAACGTGTTTTCCAAAAAACGCCCCATCAGCAAGGATGTGGCCGAGCGGGTGCTGCAGGCGGCGCAGGAGCTTTCCTACAAGCCCAATTATTGGGCCAAAAGCCTGGCCGGCGGCAAAACAAGGATTATCGGGATCAGCATGGAGGGGGAGCAAATCCAGTTCGGCGCCTTTCATATGGCACTGCTCAATGGAGTGTTGAAGGAATGCTACAGCCGGGGGTACCGGCTGTTGGTCAATACCCTCCCCAAGGCCTTCGCCAGCCAGACGGAAAATTGGGCCTCCAATCCGGTAGACGGAGAAATTGTGCTGGACCCCACCGTCCATGACGCCCGCCTCCGGGAGCGCCTGCAGGAGCAATTGCCGGTTGTGGTTATAGGCCGCCCTCCGGCCGCTTACGAAACCCGGGTCTCCTACGTGGACAATGACAATGTGGGGGCCGCCTTCCGGGTCACCGAATACCTGCTTGGCCTGGGCCACCGCCGGATTCTGTTCCTGAACGCGCCTGCCGACAGAACCGTGGCCCAAGACAGAGAGGCCGGCTACCGGGAAGCCTTCCGGGCAAGCGGCCTTCCCCATGGCGGGGAGCAGGTGGAGTACCGTCCCGCAGGAGCCGGAAGCTCCGTGGAGTTCGGCTACCGGGCCACCTTGTCGTGCTTGACACGTTCACCCGGGATTACCGCTGTCATCACGGATACCGACAAGGTGGCCCGGGGGGTCTACCAGGCTGCGGAGGAGCTGGGGCTGTCCGTGCCGGAGCAGCTGTCCGTCTTTTCCTTCAGCGTGGAGCCGGGGTATGGAGCGGAATTCGCTCCTGCATTAAGCTGTGTCCGGCTGGATGCGGAGGGCCTGGGCACCGAAGGCGCAAGGCTTCTGCTGGAGAGCTGCGAGCAGCCCTCTCCGGCGGTCCGGCGGTCCATCATTTCCTGTGAGCTCTTGATCCGGGAATCCTGCGTTCCCCCGAAAACAACCGAAACGGATGGATGCGGCCAGCCGCATCAACCAATACAACCTTAAAGGAGTGGAAGTTATGGGAAACAACAAAACAAAGCTGGGTTTAACCGCGGTTATGGCCGCTACACTGTTGGCCACTGCCGCCTGCGGCAGTCAGACGGAACAGAACAGCGGGGCCTCTCCCGATCCGTCGGTAAGCTCTTCTGCTGCTGCCTCTGCAGCACCAGGCGGAAGTCCGCAAGGCCAGAAGCATCTGCGCATGATGGTGGGTGTTATCGGCGGGAAAACCCCGGAGGAGCATGCCCTGTTCGAAAAAGAGGTGGAGCGGCTGACCGGCATCAAGGTGACCATGGAGAAACCCAGCGGCAACATGAACGATAAGCTGCTGCCTGCTATTTCCGCAGGGGAAAAATACGATTTGATCCAGGTGGACAAGCCTCTGATGGAGATTCTTTATGACCAAGGGGTGCTAATGCCCCTGGACGACAAAATCAAAGCCTCCTCCGTCATCTCCGACACGGCTGTGTTTCCCGCCAAGGAGTGGGATCAGGTTCGCCTGAAGGACGGCAAGATCTACGGCATCTTCACCAAATTCCAGGGAGGCACCATGCCGGTGGTCCGCCAGGACTGGATGGAGAAGCTCCAGCTTCAAGAGCCCAAAACTCTGGATGATTATTACAATGTACTGAAGGCCTTTAAGGAAAAGGACCCGGACGGCAACGGCAAGGCGGACAC